>NZ_JAMPKA010000011.1:0-178528 GCF_039961855.1 Trichocoleus sp. Lan
CTTGGGCACTTAAGTGAGGAGCCGCAATACTTACTCTACTCATTTGCTATCAACCCAATTTATTGACATCCATTCTGATAAATTAAATTTTACATTAGAACGCAACTTAGTATCACAAGTGAGCGATCGCCAGCGCCAACGAATATGCTTTCTTAAATGTAAGGGCAGCTTATATTGGACACAGGTTGAAGTGGGAGTTATCTGCCCGGAAAGTTAACCTGGAAGCCGAACAACCGCTCGCAAAAGCCAGACAGACCTTCAGGGGATGAAAGCCCACAAACATCAGAGGAAGAGTTTCTGGGGCTGTATCGGCTCTAGTTCATATTGATGATGAAAATCCTTCGTCCTATCCTGCGATCGCTATCCAGATACCTTAGCAAGCCGCCTCTAAGGTATTTGCTGTTTCAGCAACCAAAAAAAAACCCAAGCCTTCTGCCTCAAGGGGAGAGCGAATATTCTTCTTTTGAGCGGCAACCATTCTTTCCGCTAAACAGCGACGCAGCCAGCCTTGAGGCTGAAGCAAATCGGCTCAAAGCACTTTATCGCTATGAAATTCTCGATACTCCGGCAGAACAAGCATTTGACGATCTGACTGCACTGGCTTCCCACATTTGTAACACTCCCATTGCCCTCATCAGCCTGGTTGATGGCAATCGCCAGTGGTTTAAGTCAAAAATTGGTCTGAAAGCAACAGAAACAGCAAAGTATTTAGCGTTCTGCGCTCACACAATTTTAAAATCAGATGAATTATTAATTGTACGCAATACGTTAGTTGATGAACGCTTTGCCAGAAATCCTCTGGTGACATCTGACCCTTATATCCGGTTTTATGCCGGAGTTCCCTTGGTAACGCCCGATGGCTTTGTTTTGGGCACCTTATGCGTAATTGACCAGATTCCTCGAAAGCTAATGAGCCAACAAATTGAAGCGCTCAAAGCGTTGGCGCGGCAAGCGATCGCTCAGATGGAACTCCGAATTCATCTCAATCAATTAGAACGCACCGTTTCTCAGCATCAACAGGTAGTGGAAGCGTTAGGAGAAAGCGATAAAAAATATCGCTCTGTCGTTGATAACGTCAAAGAAGTAATTTTTCAAACAGACGTCACAGGTTTGTGGACATTTCTGAATCCGGCTTGGACAGAAATCACCAAATTCTCGATTGCCCAAAGTCTTGGCACTCATGTTCTAAACTACGTTCATCCTGAAGATCGCCAACGCAATATAAAACTGTTTCAAGCTCTGATTCAATGCCAAACAAAATTTTACCGACAGGAGATCCGCATCCTAACCGCTGATGGCAGCTTTTGCTGGCTTGACGTTTATGCCTGCGCGACACTGGACGCTAGCGGAAGTATCGGGGGTATTTCCGGCACCTTAAATGACATTACGGATCGCAAGCAAACTGAAGAGGCACTCCAAAAGACAACCAGCTTGCAGCGGGCAATTTTGGATAGTGCCAACTACACGATCGTTTCTACAACACCAGATGGCACAATTTGTACCTTTAATGCCGCTGCCGAGAGATATTTAGGATACGCTGCTGCTGAAGTCGTGGGCAAAACAACACCCCTGCGATTTCACGATTCACGCGAAGTATTCCGGCGTGCCCAAGAATTGTCACAGGAGTTGGGAATCCCCATCGATCCAAGGTTTGAAGTTTTTGTTGCCAAGGCGCGTCGTGGAGAAGTGGACGAGCGCGAATGGACGTTTATCCGCAAAGATGGTAGTCGTTTTCCCGTGCTGGTGTCGATGACGGCGTTACGGGATACTGAGGGCAACATTACTGGGTTTCTCGGAATTGGCAGCGACATCACGCAGCGCCAGCAAGCGGAACACGAACTGCGAGAGAGCGAGGCAGGGTTACGAGCGCTGTATGAAGTGACGGCAGCTCAAGGCGGAAAAGGAACGCCGCTACACTTCGACCAACGCATCCAGCGGATGCTGAAAATGGGATGCTGGCGATTTGGCTTAGAAATCGGGACACTAGCGAAGATTGAAGGGGATAAATATTACCTGATTGCTGCTCAGGTGCCCGAAAACTCACCCATTCATCTTGCCAAAGGAAATCTTTTCGATGTTAAGCAGACTTATTGCGGTGAAGCACTGCGCTGCGACGAACCGATTTGCTTTGAGTCCGTTGAGCGATCGCAATGGTACCAGTATCCGGCAAATACCCCTTTCAGAATAGAGGCCTATATTGGTACCAGGGTAGTGGCAGGCGGGATTGTTTACGGTACCCTCAGTTTCTCCAGTTTAAAGGTGCGATCGCAACCATTCACGGTGGTAGACAAAGAGCTAGTGAAGCTCATGGCACAGTGGGTAGGAGGTGAAGTTGAGCGGGCAAAAGCCCAAGAAGCCCTACAACAGCAAGTTACCAGAACTTTGCTGCTTAAACGGATTACCCAAGAGATTCGCGCCAAGCTAGAAACACAAGAAATTTTTCAAACGACTTGTAAGTTATTGGGCGAAACATTCGCTGTGAATCGCTGTTTGATTTACTCATACATCGCCACCCCTAAACCACAAATTCCCCTAGTGGCAGAGTATTTGGAGTCTGGGTATGATTCGATAATGGATGTACAAATCCCCGTTGTTGGCAATCCCCATGCCGAACAAACAATTGCTCAAGATCGCGCGATCGCTTCCTCAAATGTCTATACCGATCCGCTGCTCCAAGAAACTGTTTCTCTGTGTCAGCAAATTCAACTCAAATCGATGCTGGCGATTCGCACTTCCTATCAAGGAGAAACTAACGGTGTGATTGGCTTGCATCAATGTAACACCTTCCGTGAGTGGACTAAAGAGGAAATTGAATTACTCGAAGCAGTGGCAGATCAAGTCGGTATTGCTCTGGCTCAAGCTTGCCTATTAGAGCAAGAAACCCGCCAACGCGAACAATTAGCTCAGCAAAATGTTGCCTTAGAAAAAGCAAAACAAGAGGCAGAAGCAGCTAACCGTGCTAAGAGTGAATTTTTAGCGACCATGAGCCACGAAATCCGCACTCCCATGAATGCGGTAATTGGCATGACTGGGTTACTACTAGATACCGAACTCAAGCCACAACAGCGAGACTTTGTAGAAACCATTCGCAACAGCGGCGATGGCTTACTCACAATTATTAATGACATCCTTGACTTCTCTAAAATTGAGTCCGGTAAGCTGGAACTGGAACAGCAACCTTTCAATCTGCGAGATTGTATCGAAGAATCGCTTGATTTGCTAGCTCACAAAGCAGCAGAAAAAAACTTGGAATTAGCGTATTTAATAGATCCTTCTGTACCGAAAATGATTGTGGGGGATGTAACGCGACTCCGCCAAATTCTGGTAAATCTAATTGCGAATGCAGTTAAATTTACACCCCAAGGGGAAGTTGTGATTTCGGTAAAAGCTCGTCAATTGGGAGAACGAGGCAGAGGGACAGGGGGGCTGGGGAGCTGGGGAGCGAATTTAGAACAAGAAATTGCTCATCTTACAGATGAAATGAACAAACCGATTTCTGTTGAAGAACTAGAAGAAAAAGCTGCAATCCAACATCGAAAACCCAAAATAAAAAATCACAAATATGCGATTCGTTTTGCCGTTAAAGATACCGGAATTGGGATTCCTTCTGACCGTATAGACCGTCTATTTAAACCCTTCAGCCAGGTTGACTCCTCTACAACTCGCAACTATGGCGGTACGGGGTTGGGATTAGCGATTAGCCGACAATTAACAGAAATGATGGGCGGGAGAATTTGGGTGGAAAGTGAAGGGGGTCAGGGTTCCACATTTTATTTCGCTGTTGTCGCCACCTCCGTTCCCACTTCAACGCTTGCTGACAGCCGCGACTCCCAACAACTGTTAGCTGGAAAACGGTTGTTGATTGTGGATGATAACGCGACCAATCGGCAAATTTTGACTTTGCAGGCGATCGCGTGGGGAATGATCTCCCGCGCCGCCACTTCTGGGGACGAAGCCCTGAACTGGCTGAGCAATGAGGAGACCTTTGATATTGCGATTCTGGATATGCAAATGCCGCAGATGGATGGCTTGAATTTAGCCGCAGAAATTCGCAAACTACCCAATACTCGGACGTTGCCATTGGTGATGTTAACTTCTCTAGGCAAGTCGGAGATAGAGCTACAAGCACAGCAAGCAAATTTTGCCGCCTTTCTGAATAAACCGATTAAACAATCTCAGCTCTACAATGTCTTGAGCGGTCTGCTTGGCGAACCCGCTGCGCTGCCAAGTCCGCGTCCCCATCCCGAACCGATTGACCCGAATCTAGCGCAACGGCTACCGCTGCGAATTCTGTTAGCCGAAGACAATGTCGTCAACCAAAAGGTGGCGCTGCATCTATTGGGGCGTCTGGGATATCGAGCGGATATCGCCAGCAACGGTTTGGAAGTGCTGCAAGCGCTGCAACGCCAACCCTATGATGTGGTTCTGATGGACGTGCAAATGCCGGAAATGGACGGATTGAGCGCTACACGACGGATCTGTGAGGAATGGCCCTACGAGCAACGTCCCTGGATTATTGCCATGACGGCGAATGCGATGCAGAGCGATCGCGAGGAGTGTTTGAGCGCGGGGATGGATAATTACGTCAGCAAGCCGATCCAGATGGAGGCGCTGCTGAAGGCACTCGCTGCTTTGCAGCCGCTTCCCCGCCTCCCCATCTCCACCTCTGCCGTTGATTTCCAGGCAATCCAAGCGCTTTGCGATATGTTTGGAGAGAATGCTTCATCCGTTCTGGTGGAAGTCATTGATAGCTTTTTGGAAGATACACCCCAAATATTGCAAGTCATTCGGAATGCAGTAGATGCTGGAGATGCCGTGGCGCTGCGACAGGCGACTCACACGCTTAAGTCAACCAGTGCGACGCTGGGAGCTATGACCCTATCCAATTTGTGTAAGCAACTCGAAGCGATCGCGAAAGACGATACTCTAGCAGGGGCACCGGAAATCGCATCGCAGATGGAGGCGGAGTATGAGCGCGTGCGCTGTGCGTTGCAAGATTTTCCTCTTTGCTCGTGATTGAAACCTCCGTCCGGAGTACATCCTATACCAATTTACGGATAGGTCTAATAAAAATGCTTTCCCTTCCCCAAGAACCCTCTATCGTCCTCGTGGTAGACGACGACAGAATCATGCGTCAGCTACTGTGTCAAGCAATGCAACAGGAAGGATACCAGGTTGTTGAAGCGAGCAATGGAGAGGAGTGCTTGAGTGCTTATGTTCGCTTTCAGCCGCATATTGTCTTGCTCGATGCCATGATGCCGGTAATGGATGGCTTCACTTGCTGCTCCAGGCTACAAGAGATCCCTTCATGCGATCGCACTCCCGTATTGATGATTACAGGTCTTGACGACAAAGAATCCGTTGACCGAGCTTTTGAGGTCGGAGCCATTGATTTCGTTACCAAACCTATTCACTGGCCCGTACTGCGTCAGCGGGTGCGGCGTTTAATCCAACAATTTCAACTTTATCAACAACTGGAGGTGGCAAACCGAGACTTGCAGCGACTTGCGACCTTCGACAGTCTGACGGGACTGGCAAACCGCCGTCGATTTGATGAGTATCTTGGTCAAGAGTGGCGGCGAATGTTACGCGAACAACTGCCCCTGTCTCTCATCTTCTGCGATATCGATTTTTTCAAAACCTACAACGATACTTACGGGCATCAAGCTGGAGATATTTGTTTACAAACTGTTGCTAGTGCCTTGTTTCGGGTGGTCAAGCGCTCGACAGATTTAGTCGCACGCTATGGCGGCGAAGAGTTTGCAGTGATTTTGCCCAATACCTCTGCTGCTGGCGGGTTGCAAGTCGCAACGGAAATTCGACAAGCTGTGAAATCTCTAGAAATTGTTCATGCCAAGTCTGCTGTTAGCCAGTATGTAACGCTGAGTTTGGGTGTCGCTGGCGCGATTCCTTTGCATGACGCTTCACCAGAAGCGTTACTTAAGGAAGCCGATGAGGCGTTGTATCGGGCAAAAGCAGGGGGACGCGATCGCGTATGCTCCTAGACGCAGCTTCTGGCGATGATGCATCGGTAGATACAATCAGCCACGCAGATATAAAAGGTGATATAAAGTGCGATCGCACGAGTCAAGTTAATATGCACAAATCATCTGAAAAAATTAAAACTGCAAAATCAAATTAGTAATTTTTAATTTTTAATTTCTACAAGAGGTGAGCGGTGAAAAGTCGTAGAGCATTCGTGTCTCTCCTGCTGTTGGTGGCTCTCTTAAGCATCGGTACAGACTCAGTGGCAAAACCTTTGCAGGTTCGACTCAACCGACGGTTAGAAGTCATTTCCTATGCAGGTAAAGTCACTTATAAACTTAGAGACGCTGCTGGGTCGGTTAGGGTCGGCTTGCGCCTTGAGGAGGTGGGCGATACTATCACGACGGGCGACGAGTCTAAAGCCGTCCTAGCCGTCGATACCGGCGTTGGCTTCGTGAATGTCTCAGAAAATACCACTCTGCAAGTACAACAATTGCAGACAATGCCTGATGGGGGAAGAATTACGCGACTTCAAGTAAAGGGGGGACAAGCTCGCCTGGAGGTACGACCGTTTACGAATCCTAATTCGCGGTTTGAAATTGAAACACCTGCCGGTTTGAGTGGCGTTCGCGGGACGCAATTTGGTGTGAGCGTCAAACCCAATGGCAAAACGAGCGTTGCCACCCTAGAAGGGAGCGTGGTCGAGGAAGCTCAGGGGCAAGCGGTAGAAGTCAATGCTGGGTTTCGGACTTTAGTGATTCCTGGCGAACCCCCTTCCCAACCAATTCCTTTGAAAGAAGAGGGTGAATTAGAGATCCGAGTTCTGGCGGCGATAGAGGGCGATCGCGTACGCATTCGCGGTCTAATCGATCCGTTCAATCTGTTGATCGTGGCGTCTACCTTACAGAATGTAGAGCGCACGGGTGAATTTGATATTACAGTACCACTGCCTAAGCAACGGAAAATTCAAGCGGTTGTGGTAACTCCTTTGGGACAACGGCAGGCGTATGAACTGCTGGTTCCGTGAGGTTGGTCGTTAGACTCGCTCAGTGCATTTTATCTGCGACCCTTCTCCCTAAAATCGCCTCGCTTTTGCCAACGCATTTTATGTTCGCAAAAGCGAATTACGCGATCGCTTAAACCTTTCGACAATAATAGAATTTAGAACCTTGGGGCATCTCAACTTACTTTTTTGGATGACCGGGGAGTGTCGTTTTGATTTAAACCCCCGGTAGATTGAGACTCTTTAAAACACCCCTCTTAAACAACAAACTCAAATGCGCTTTGATTGCCCAGCTTCCTGGCATGATTTCCAGGATGAAGCCTTCGTGCTTACGTTCCAGCAACCCCAATCGCATCTAGAACGTCGCCAACTAGAGAAAGCGCTGCGTCAAAAGGTAGGGAAATTGAAGCGATATTTTAGCACCCTCTCCCAAGCTGCCTCGATGTACTTCATCCGGGTGCAGGTGGGGACAAATCAACCGCAAGTTTGGAATGCAGGCGCACTCGCAGCCGAAGGCAGGAAAAATAAAGCATTCTTCACAGATGCCAACAAAGTGTGCAGGCTATATTGGGACAACTTTTTAAAAGTTTTTGCCGATTTATTTACGGGCGCGATCGCTTTATGACGGACATGACTCCTGCTCACCAGGCAGAGGAACGCTATGTCCTAGCCGTTAATGCCGGTCAAGTAGGACTTTGGGACTGGGATCTCCAAACTGGTGAAATGTATCTCACCGCTAGCTGGAAAGCGATGCTGGGCTATCGCGAAGACGAAATTGACAACCGTATAGAGGCTTGGCTCCATCTGGTACATCCGGATCAGCGGGAATGGGTGATGACGGCTGCAAGTATTTATCTCGAAGGGTTGACACCCCAGTATGAAATCGAACATCGGATGATCCACAAGAATGGCAATATCCGGTGGTTTCTCTGTCGGGGGATTGCATTTCGAGATGAGCAAGGCATACCTTATCGTATGGCAGGGTCAATCACTGATATCACCGAGCGCAAGCGAACCGAGGAAGCGCTTCAGGAAAGCGAGTATCGGTATTACACCTTAGCTAAAATGTCGCCGGTAGGGATTTTCCACACAGATGTAGAAGGGAACTGTTTGTATGTCAACGAGCGCTGGCGCGAACTGGCAGGATTGACCCTGGCGGAAGCACTCGGAGAAGGTTGGACGAGAGCGCTGCATCCCGACGATCGCGATCGCGTCATCAGCGAATGGAAGCAGGCGATAATAGAAAACCGGCGATTTGCCTCAGAGTATCGGTTTGGGCGTGCGGATGGAGTCGTCACCTGGGTGTTTGGTCAGGCGGTGGCGGAACAAGGAGTAGCCGGTGCGACGGTTGGTTTTATTGGCACGCTCACCGATATCACCGAACGCAAGCAGGCGGAGGAGGCACTGCGACTGCAAGTTCTCAGGGAGCAACTGATAGGGGCGATGCTAGAGCGCATCCGTCAGTCTCTCAATCTCAGCGAGATTCTGAACACGACGGTGGCAGAAGTGCGGCAATTTCTAGCCTGCGACCGAGTGATTATTTATCGTTTCGAGGCAGGCTGGCGCGGGGTTGTGGCGGTGGAGTCTGTAGACCCCAATTGGACTTCGATGCTGGGAACTCCCGTCTACGATCCCTGTTTTAAGGAAAAGTACGCCCAGCTGTATCAGCAGAGTCGGGTTCAAGCAATCGCAGATATTTACAACTCAGGACTGGGTCAGTGTCATATCGATGTGCTGGAGCAGTTTCAGGTTAAAGCGAACTTAGTCGTTCCGATTCTGCAAGGGCAACAGTTGTGGGGGTTGCTGATTGCTCATCATTGTTCGCAACCCCGACATTGGCAACCGTGGGAAATCGATCTGCTCTCTTCTTTGGCGATGCAGGTGGGTATTGCGATTCAACAAGGGCAACTCTATGAACAATTGGAGGCAGCTAACCAAAAGTTGCAGCGCCTTGCGACTTTGGACGGTCTGACGGGTCTGCCGAACCGACGCCGGTTTGATGAGTACCTAGATCAGGAGTGGCGGCGTCTGAGACGAGAAAAAGTCCCCCTGTCTCTGATCTTGTGCGATATTGACTTTTTCAAACTCTACAATGACACCTATGGTCATCAAGCCGGGGATACTTGTTTAATTACCGTCGCCAGTGCGATCGCTCAAGCTGTCAAGCGACCAGCGGATTTAGTCGCTCGATACGGGGGCGAAGAATTTGCCGTAATTTTGCCCAACACTACACAAAATGGGGCATTGCAAGTGGCAGAAGAGATTCGAGTGGCAGTGCAAGACTTAAAGATTGTCCATAGCCATTCTTTAGTTAGTCAGTATGTGACGCTGAGTTTGGGCGTTGCGACTACGGTTCCCGACTGCGATACTTCACCAGAAATATTGTTAAAGACAGCGGATGAGGCGCTTTATCAGGCAAAAGCTCTGGGACGCGATCGCGTTAGCCGATGCTGCTCTTAGCCACTCTTCGGGTTAGTGTCTGCGGTTCTTAACAGCTATAACCATCCGGCACTTTCCCGATGACCTGTGATGAGTGAAATTTAGTCTATTTTTAAAAATATCGTTACAATTATAACTTTTTAAAGTTGTTTTCCCTAATCCAGCCAGCTCCCAACTTCTTAGCTTTATAGAGCAATTTGATAGGGTTATGAGACTTTACGATTACTTTTTTTTGATGAAAATTGCCCTTAAATTTTAGACTGCTAAGACAACAAAATAGTTCCTCAAATTTTTCATGGATTTGTGCCACTTTCCAAACAGTCCACTGGCAGGAAGCCTCTATTTGAGGAAATGCTACTTCAACCCATTGCCAGAGGTAAAAACATTATTCAGATACTAAAATATTTACTGTTATTTTGGGATTTAAAGAGCTTGAAGCCATTGCCCGTAGGGGAATGCTGAGACTTAAAAGCTTTAGCAATCCTTGATTTGAGCGGGCGAAAAATTTTTTTATGGATTCCTGGAACCTTTTGCTTTGGCTAACGACTTTGAATGTAACAAAGCAACTGAAAACCAGAGAATTGAAGGAAGTAATTATGAATCGCGCTCTCAAATCCGTAGTTAAGATTTCCGTACTATCTGCACTAGCGATCGCTCCTGTTTTAATGTCTAGTTTGGATGCTTCTGCAAAACCCACTGGAACCCGAGCAAATTATGTCGGAGTTGGTGGTTCTGCTAGCGTTACAAATGGCGGACAAGATGGCGATGCTGCCGCAGTCGGCGGTGTGATTCAAGGCCGCTATGCGGTTCCCAAGACGCCAGTTTCTATTAGAGGTTCCGTGCAGTTCACCAACGAAACCAGCACTATCATTCCGATGGTTACTTATGATGTGCCTGTTACCAATAAAGCTAACTTCTACGTTGGTGGTGGCTACGGTTTGCATGAATCGGAAGGCAAACCATCTACCTTCGGCAACCGCAATGCGCCTGTAGTCACGGCTGGCGTCGAAGCAGAAGTTGCCAAGAACGTTGTAGTCTTCAGCGATGCCAAACTGGGAATCAAGCCTTACGAAAACAGTCCTGCTTCTTCTGTTAGCGTCCAGCTAGGAGTCGGCTACGGATTCTAAGATTAACGCTCTCTCTATCGTTCTTGGCGGTGTTTGGTTCGAGATATTTTGACTTAACTGACTTCTAACAAAGTGGGACAGGCTTTATCAACCTGTCCCACTTTGTTTTTATAGCGGTTCTCACTTGGGTTTGATACACCGCACAGTAGGGTAGCTATGCTAACCTACCGATGGAGCTGATTCAATGGACGGCTTAAGATTGCTAGGCTCAAAAATCGGGTTAGGCGCGAAAGACTCGACGCTCTTACTTGCATCACTGCATCCCTGCATCACGGTGTGGCGAACCGAAGGGCGTCCTCTGAGGATATCCCTTTCTGCAAGAATTGTTAAAATCTGGGGATTTTCTCACCTATCGCTAAAGATTAAGAATGGTGATAGTACCATGAATGTATACGCCGTAATCCCGATAGATTTTCCGGTGATCCAGTTCAACCGTTCAGCCCCCTAGTTTCCGATGGTTAAATCTCCGATTTCCCCTGTTCAAAAGCTTTCTAAAGTAGAAGGACTCAAAGAACGCAGCAACTTTTTACGCGAACCTGTGGCAACTGAGCTACTGGAAGACACCAACAGCTTCACAGAAGATGCCACCCAGATTCTCAAATTTCACGGATCGTACCAGCAGGATAACCGGGACAACCGGGTGAAGGGTCAGGAAAAAGATTACCAGTTCATGCTGCGTACCCGTAATCCGGGGGGCTTCATTCCACCGCAACTGTATCTGACCTTAGACCGCCTGGCTGAGGAATATGGCAATGGAACGCTACGCGCTACGACTCGCCAGGGTTTTCAGCTGCATGGAATTTTAAAGAAAAATCTCAAAGCATCCATCGCTGCCATCATTAAAAACATGGGGTCAACGCTGGGAGCCTGCGGCGATCTCAACCGCAATGTGATGACGCCCCCAGCGCCTTATAAAAATCGCCGGGACTACGAATATACCTGGGAGTATGCCAACAATATTGCTGACCTACTGGCACCGCAAACAGGTGCATATTATGAAATTTGGCTAGATGGCGAAAAGTCCATTAGCGCGGAAGAAAACCCAGAGGTAAAGGCGGCGCGGCAACGCAACGGCAACGGCACCGTCGTTCACGGGAAAGAAGAACCGCTATATGGCGATCGCTATATGCCCCGGAAATTTAAGTGTGCCGTAACGGTACCAGGGGATAATTCGGTTGACCTCTATTCCCAAGATGTCAGCTTGGTGGTGATTACCAACACCGAGGGAGAACTAGAGGGATTTAATGTCTTTGCGGGTGGTGGTTTAGGACGCACTCACAACAAAGAAGAGACATTTCCCCGGATGGCAGATCCCATCGGGTATGTAGAGAAACAAGATATCTACGATCTAATCAAAGCGATTGTCGCCACTCAAAGAGATTATGGCGATCGCGCAAACCGCCGTCATGCGCGGATGAAATACCTAATTGAAGATTGGGGCGTCGAGAAGTTCCGCGCCAAAGTCGAAGAATACTTTGGCAAACCGCTGGCAGCTTTTAAAGAGTTACCGCCGTTTAAATACAAAGATTTCTTGGGATGGAACGAACAAGGCGACGGCAAGCTGTTTCTAGGAATTCCGATTGAAAATGGTCGGGTGAAGGACGAAGGTAACTTTAAGCTCAGAACTGCACTGCGGGAAATCGTGCAGAAGTTCTCGCTACCGATTCGCCTGACACCCAACCAAAACTTGCTGTTTTACGAAATTGACCCGGCGCAAAAAACCGAAATTCAGCAAATTCTTGACCACTGTGGCGTTCAGGCAGACCCCAATCAACTTGACCCGTTGGTGCGCTATTCAATGGCTTGCCCCGCCATGCCGACTTGCGGCTTGGCGATTACCGAATCGGAACGGATCATGCCGGATCTCTTGAATCGGGTTCGGGCGCTGCTGAAAAAAGTGGGATTGGAAAACGAACACTTTATCGTGCGGATGACGGGTTGCCCGAATGGTTGCGCTCGTCCCTATCTGGCAGAATTAGGATTTGTCGGGAGTGCGGCTGAATCTTATCAGATTTGGCTAGGGGCTTCACGCGACCAAACGCGACTCTCTAGAGCCTATATGGATCGGCTGCACATTAACGAGCTAGAAACCGAATTAGAGCCGATTTTCGTTTACTTCAAGCAGTCGCGGCAACCCCAAGAAGGTTTTGGGGATTTCTGCGATCGCGTTGGTTTTGATGCGATTCGTCAATTTACAGTTGACTATGAGTCAGAAGCAGTCTCTCCTCAGTCAGATACCGGGTTGATTAATGAGGTGGTGCTGCCAGAAGAATCAGAAATTGCAGTTGCAGCTAAAATCCGTCGTCGGATCAATGTCCGGGATGATGTTTACAGCCGCTTGAAAGCAGAAGCAGCCCGTCAGGGTAAGCCCATGACTCAATTGGCAACTGAGGTAATCGAAGCTTTCTTACAGGCGAATCAAAAGCCTAACGAGTAATCCGGCTGGCGACTCAGTAATCTTAAAGTCTGGTTGATTCCCCTAATTTCCCAGAACCCCAACCCTTTCCCGCTTGCGGGGAGGGGTTCTTTATATGATGGGCAAGTAGACGGATTTGAGATGAGTCTTCAATCATTCAACTCAGCCGTAACAAAACGCCCGGAGAGACTCTACCTCCGAGTTACATCTAGGGATTGATGGATCTAGTAGCAGAAAATACCAAAATTTCAACATCAAGGATTAAAAAATCAATTCTGCATTTGTGGATTCGCGATGCAGATATGGCAATCGGAGGGAAAAATGACTGTAGCTGAAAATAAGCGTGCTGTGGGGGTATTTTCTAATCGTCAAGATGCAGAAACTGCACTCGATGAAGTTAACAAAGCTGGCTTCCCAATAGATAGGGTTTCGGTAATTACCACACAAGCAAAACCTGACGATCAACTTGCCGGTGCGAATATGAGCGATCGCATTGGTGATGAAGCTAGCGTCACTGCTGCCACAAAAGCCAACGCAAATACTAACGTTGGGCTGTTTGGTGGCATATTCACCAGTCTTAGCACTTTAGCCGTTCCTGGTGTGGGGGCTGTAATGGCAGCGGGTGGTCTGGGCTTGACACTAGCCGGTACGATTGCTGGTGTTGGGATTGGAACAGCGGCAACGAATCGCCTGATTGAGGCATTAACCGATCTCGGCATTCATGAAGATGACGCTAAAGTTTATAGCGATCGCCTGTTCTACAATTACTATTTGGTAATTGTGGATGGAACAGACGAGGAAATCGCCAAAGTTGAAGGAGTTTTTCGCGAGCGGGGAATTCAGGATTGGGCTGTTTATAACCGACCCAACGATTCACCTGTCTTGTCCTAAATTTCCAAGAATACCAAGATCCAATTTTCACCAAGTTAGGTGAATCTAGATTTGAGAAAGTTTCACTAAACTTTTCTCAAATCTATTTTATCCTTACTTTTTTGTTGATCGGTAGTGGGGAATTTTGCCCTAAATTGCCTTCTAAACTGATTGCTCAATCAATTCCTACGATGGTTGCGGTGATTGTTGGATCGGAATCTCGATCGCAAATTCTGCTCCTTGTCCGGGTGCCGAAATGCACCGCAACTGTCCCCCATGTGTCTCTGTCACTATCTGGTAGCTAATCGCTAATCCCATCCCCGTTCCCTTCCCAACCGCCTTGGTGGTGAAGAAGGGGTCAAATAACCGTTGCTGAATATCTTTAGCAATCCCCACTCCATTATCTGCAATCCGAATCGCAATTTGTTTTGATGCCAAAACTTGCGTGCGAATTGTAATTCGACTGGGGTTGGCTTGCCGATCTTGGTAGCTGCGCTTGAAGTTAAACTCCTCTATAGCATCAATCGCGTTGCTGAGGAGGTTCATAAATACCTGGTTGAGTTGTCCGGCATGGCACTCAATTTTAGGTAACTGACCATACTCCTTGACAACTTCAATGGCTGGATGATCTGGCTTCGCCTTAAGACGGTTTTGCAAAAGCATCAGTGTGCTATCAATGCCCTGGTGAATATCCACATCCTTGACTTCTGATTCATCCAAACGGGAAAACACACGCAGCGAGTAAACAATATCACGAATACGCTGAGCGCCAACTTGCATCGAGGCAAGGAGTTTGGATAAATCTTCTTTGAGAAATTCCAGTTCCATGTCCTCTGCTTTGTCTTGAATCTGGGGCGTGGGCTGAGGATACTGCTCTTGGTACAGCTGAATCAACTCTAGTAAATCTTGGATGTAAGAGCTGGCATGAGTGAGATTGCCGTAGATAAAGTTGACTGGATTATTGATTTCGTGGGCAATGCCTGCCACCATCTGACCCAAACTAGACATTTTCTCGCTCTGCACCAGATGGAGTTGGGTCTGGTTAAGTTTGCTCAGCGTTTGGTTGAGCAGTGTAATCTGTTGTTGGGTTTGGTTGTACAGCTGAGCCTGAGTAATAGCAACTGCTAACTGATCGACAACTGCTTTGAGTAATTCCCGATCTAGTGGACTTAGGGAATGAGCGTGCAAACCAATGAGATAGCCGCAGCAGCCATCTAGAAGCGGGATAGGGAGTGCAAGGTAGGCGTGAGCTTTTAACTCTAGAGGTGTTTGCTCTAACTCAGCATCAACAAACAACAGATGAAGTGCTTCTGTCTGCTGTAGACAAGCTGCTATGTCTATACACGAATTGGACTGAAACTTTCTTGGCTGAATCGTCAATGTTTGGGCGTGAGAGTCGCCAACCAGCTCAAGGGTTTGGGATTGGGGATCGTACCAGCCAAACAGCACTCTATCAAGCTGTGTTAAGGTTGCCAGTTCTGTAACCGTCGTCTGAACAATGGTTTGTAGCTCTAAAGATTCTCGAATGCGACGCACCAAACGGTTGAGTAGAGCTTCCTGTTCGGCACGAGTGCGAGTTTGCTCAAACAGCTGCACCTGTCGCCATGCACCCATTAGGGCAATCAGCAACAATCCGCCTAAAACGGTCGCTAGGAGGTTGAGTGCCCCTAAGTTAGATTCGATATTCTGGTGAGGAATAACCAGCGCAATTGACCAATCCGCTTCTTTTAGGGGTACGTAGGCAACGTAGTTCCAGCTGTCATTGACTCGTATTAGTTTAATCCCTGCTTGTTTGGCAACCATTGACTGGGCGATCGCTGCCAGTGCCGGATTGGAAGATTGTAAGAAGCTGGGTGCCTCATGCTCTGCGGAGCCAATCATCTTGGGGTCAGGATGGGCAATCGCCACCCCTGTGGAGTTGAGTGCAAAGGCATAGCTGCCAGCTCCCTCTTGGAGCCTGCTGACTACCTGAATCACTCGGTCAACTTTAATCGCTCCACCCATTGCTCCCAGCACTTGAGTCCCTGAATCCCCCATAATTGGAGCGCTGATATTGATTTGTAGAAGGCCTGTGGTGCGACTGACTACGGGATTCGCGGCACTGACTTGCCCTGAAATTGCCTTGATAAACCATTCCCGGTCTTTAATATTTTTGCGATGAGGACCGACGCTGGTATTCGCACCCCAACCCTCGGAGTTGACAATTGACAGCTGGTGAATTTCTTTAAACCGTTGCAATTCCGACTTTAAATAAGGCTGGGCGACTGACCAATCTATAGAGCGCACGAGGGGACTGTTCGCCAGCATCTCTACCTCAGTCTTCCGATTAGATAGCCACTGGTCAATCTCATCTCGTCCCTGCTGGACTTTCAGTAAGGCTTGTTGCTGGAGGTTCTCCAGAATCAGTCCCCGCACAACCTGATAGCTAACTACAGCGATCGCACTCACCCCCAAAGTTGACCCTGCCAGTATCGATAAAACAATTAGGTCACGAGGTTGCCATCTTTGCTTGTAGCGATGCTGCTTTTTTGGCAGCCTTGACCAAAACGCTTTAGAAAAATTGAATTTCCCCAATTTGGGAAATGCTTCCCGGCTACTTTTTTGGCTAGCTGAGTTAGCCTGGTTGTTTAGGATGGACACTCTTACTGCTACCTGCTATCGACTTGAGAAATAGGAGATTTCCAAGGAATTTAAGATTGAAAAAGTTGAAAGAGTTCAATGTTATGCTCCACAATCAGCTAGTTTTCTCTAAGAATCATATGGAGATGTTCTGCTCTCGCAACTCTTTTACCTGTAAATTTAGATACTACCACCGGATAATTGAACCAGCATTGGCACAATTGCTGAATCTTCATCCTGATAAAAGTCTCAAGTTTAAAGGTCAATTGAATAAATTCGATTCTTCCTCAAGTCGCGAGCAATGAGCGTGTCGAGGGAACTCAAGCTCAGGGCGGCTTAGGGTTAACAATGGATTCGCAAGTTAAGCTCGCATCTTTTCCCTTTTCGGGCAGGGCATTGGGAAAGGATACTTATATTTTCCAGCTTTACAGATATATCGCACATTCTGCACCCCCTACTGTCACAATCGGTTATTTCGGTTTTTTTATCTAACAAAGGTGATTTCTTATACAAAAAAATGTAAATATGTTTTGCGATCGCAAGCCCAAAATTTTTAAATGTCGAAAATTCGGAGTATGGCAGTTTAGGTTGTGGAATGGGGGTTAAATCAGCGTGCAGATAGCGGCTGGTTATGCAAGCAGCATTCTTCCGATCCAGGGTTGCCTGCACTAGATGGTACGGGGAGCGATCGCCTGTGAAAATTGACCTGTTCAAAGACAGTTACTTAGTGATAAAAATCCTTTCTGTCAATGACTAGGAGGGGAAGAGAATGAAGAGAAACTAGCCCCATTCTGGCTAATAGATGGAAGGATATCGCACCGGCTATCGTTCAATTTTACGCATTAAGATAGAGGGATTTGTGCCCAAGAACCACACTTGAACAGCTAGAGGTGGCGGGGTTAGTCCGCGAGACTCGCCCGCGGCCTGAACTTTCACAGGAAAAGTTCGCAACGCTACTTGGGGTATCGTTCCATAGTGTGAATCGATGGGAAAACAAACGAACGTGCCCCTTACCACTCGGTTGGAAGCAGATTGAAACACTGCTGCAATCATAATGGGGGAACAGGTCGAAGACGACTAGCCAGGTATTTCGAGGAGCAGGAGTTGCGCCAGTGACATTTGCAGACAAAGGAAGGGCTGCTGACAGCATTTTTGTTGCAGGCGGCGAAATGGGGAATCTGATGCGATCGCTCGATTGGTCGCAGACTCCCTTAGGAGATGTAACCTACTGGCCCCAAAGTTTGCGGAGCGCTGTCAGCATTTTGCTGCCTTCAAAAGCTCAGATTTGCCTGTTCTGGGGAACTGAATTGATCGCGCTCTACAACGATGCTTATCGCCCTGCTTTGGCATCGAAGCATCCTTGGGCGCTGGGTCGCCCTGCTCGTGAGCTGTGGAGCGAAGTTTGGGACGCGCTCAAACCCTTGCTAGATGGAGTTGTCACGACTGGAGAAGCCTTCTGGGCGCGAGATTATTTGTTCTTTCTCAATCGCTACGGGTACAGCGAGGAAACTTACTTTGATGTATCCTATGACCCCGTGCGGGACGAGAGCGGGGAAGTCGGCGGCATTTTTTGCATCGTCAGCGAGACAACCGGGCGAGTTCTGGGCGATCGCCGCTTACAAACATTAAGCTTACTGGCGAGCAAAACAGCTCAAGCCAAGACGGTTGAAGCTGCCTGTAGAACGGCAATTCAGGCTTTAGCCACCAATGCTCACGATATTCCGTTTGCCCTGCTTTATCGAGTGGCGGCAGATGGCAAGCAAGCGACTCTGGTTGAAACGGCTGGATTCGAGGCGGAAACCTCAGCAACGCCAGCAATCGTAGACCTGACTCAAGACAATGACGGATGGGGATTGAGACGAATTCATCAGACTGGGCAAGCCGTTATTGTTGATGTAGCAACTCGCTTCGGGGAGTTACCGAAGGGAACCTGGGATAGGTCGCCTGCTGCTGCCTGGGTTGTGCCAGTGACCCAATCGGGACAACCTCAGATTGTTGGGTTTTTGGTGTTGGGAATCAATCCCCATCGAGCCTTTGAGAATGAGTACCGAGAATTTTTTGACTTAGTGGCAGGCAATGTCACGAATGCGATCGCGAATGCCCGTGCGTTTGAAGAAGAACGCCAGCGAGTGGAAGCACTGGCAGAACTGGATCGCGCCAAAACGTCCTTCTTCAACAATATCAGCCACGAATTCCGTACTCCCCTGACGCTGATGCTATCGCCGCTAGAGCAGACGCTAGCCGAATTAGAGGGAAGCATTCCGACCAAAGCGCGATCGCAACTCGAACTGGTGCAGCGCAACGGGAAGCGCTTGCTGAAGCTCGTCAATACCCTGCTCGATTTTTCGCGCATTGAAGCCGGACGCGCTCAGGCAAACTACCAGCCAACCGATTTGGCAACCTATACGGCTGAATTAACGAGTCTATTTCGTTCTACCGTTGAGCAAGCGGGACTGAAACTTACGGTTGATTGTCCTCCCTTACCAGAACCGATTTATGTAGATCGGGATATGTGGGAGAAGATTGTGTTGAATCTGCTCTCGAATGCCTTTAAGTTTACGTTTGAAGGAGAAATTGCGGTGGTTCTGCGTCCGGTCGGCGACCATGTGGAACTGATGGTGCGCGACACGGGTACGGGTATCCCATCTGCCGAGCTTCCCAAACTGTTTGAGCGGTTTCATCGCGTTGAGGGGGCACGGGGACGCACCTTTGAAGGTACAGGAATCGGGCTATCGTTGGTGCAGGAACTCGTGCAGTTGCAAGGTGGAGCGATCGCTGTTGACAGTACGCTGGGTCGGGGCAGTACCTTCACTGTGCGGCTGCCAATGGGAACGGCTCATTTGCCGAGTGATGACATTCACGCCAGCCGCGCCCAAGCCTCCACCGCTTTTGGTGCAATTCCTTATGTTGAAGAAGCTTTAGGTTGGCTACCCGAAGAAAATGCAGCGCCGAGGTTGCAGACCGCAGAAAACGCTCAACGAACCTCAGATGCTCCAATCTCGACAGCTACCGCCCGGATTCTGCTAGTCGATGATAACGCCGATATGCGCGACTATCTGCACCGCCTCCTCAGCCAGTTTTATCAGGTGGAAATGGCGAAAGATGGCGAAACCGCTCTAACTGCCGTATATAATCGTGCGCCTGACCTGATCCTCAGCGATGTGATGATGCCAGGAATGGATGGTTTTGAGTTGCTCAGGCGGTTAAGAGCTGATGCCAAAACTCGCGAAATTCCATTTTTGCTGCTATCTGCTCGCGCCGGAGAAGAATCGGCTATCGCAGGACTGGAAGCTGGAGCCGATGATTATCTGGTGAAGCCCTTTAGCTCCGGTGAATTGCTTGCCCGTGTTGCTGCCAATTTAGAACTGGGGCGATCGCGCCAAGCAGCTAGTCAGCAGCGCTTTCGCTTCCTGGCTGAATCTATTCCCCAAATGGTTTGGACGGCTGATGCCAGCGGTTGGGTAGATTATTACAGCCCCGGCTGGTTTGACTACACCGGATTGACGTTGGAGCAAATCCAGGGGAGCGGTTGGCAAAACACACTCCATCCAGACGATCGGCTCCGGACTATTGAGGCGTGGACTCAATCTACTGAAATGGGCACAAACTACGATATCGAACATCGTTTGAGAAGGGCAGATGGAATTTATTGTTGGCATCTCACCCGCGCCCTACCCATGCGCGACGAAAACGGTCAAGTCATTCGCTGGTTTGGTACCTGCACGGATATTACCGAGCGCAAACAAGCAGAAGAAGCTTTGCGAGAAAGTGAGGAGCTAAAGCAAAGCATTCTAGAGAGCAGTACTGACTGCATCAAAGTCTTAGCGTTGAACGGTGAAATTCTCTACATCAATCCTGGTGGGCTGTGTCTTTTAGAAATCGACGAGCCGAAATCTATCCTTTATCGCGTCTGGGCTGATTTGTGGGAGGGCAAAGATTATGAAAAAGCCCAAGCTGCGATCGCTGCTGCCAAAATCGGCAACATCGCTCAATTTCAAGGCTATCGCCCTACCACCAAGGGCACACCGAAATGGTGGGATATCATTATTACGCCGGTGCGAGATGCTAAGGGACAAGTAGTGCAACTACTTGCTATTTCACGGGATATTACGGAAGCGAAGCGCATTGAAGCCGAACGCCAACAAGCTGAACTAGCGCTGAGAGAAGCCCATGTGCAGTTAGAATCTGCTTTGGCAGCGGGAGCCGTCTACACTTGGCGCTGGAGTATTCCCGGCGATCGCGTTAGGGTCAATGCTGCGTTTGCTCGCCTGTTTGCTGTAGACCCGGTGAGTGCGACATCAGAAGGCTTGCCGATCGAGTTCTTTATCAACTCCATGCACGAGGAAGACCGTCCTCGCGTTTCAGTTGCAATTGAGCAGGCGATCCACACAGGTGAGGAATATGCTGCTGAGTACCGCGTTCGGACTGTCAGTGGTGAGGAACGTTGGCTAACGGCACGGGGTCGAGTTGAGTATGATGCAGCAGGGAAACCTGTTTCTTTTCCTGGCGCACTCGTCGATATTACCGAGCGCAAACAAGCAGAAGTGGCCTTGCGCCAATCAGAGGAACGCTATCGAACGCTGTTTGAGTCCATTGACGAAGGCTTTTGCCTCATCGAGATGCAGTTTGATGCAAATAACAAGCCGATCGATTACCGCTTTTTGGAGACTAATCCGGCGTTTGGGAAACAAACGGGACTCGAACAGGCAGCGGGCAAAACGGCGCGTCAGCTCATTCCAAATCTTGAAAAGCACTGGTACGAGATTTACGGCAAAGTCGCCCTAACAGGTGAATCCATTCGCTTCGAGAATGGTTCCCAAGTGATGAACCGTTGGTTCGATGTTTATGCGTTCCGCGTTGGGCAGCCGGAGAGCCGAAAAGTTGCCGTACTGTTCAAAGATATTAGCGATCGCAAGCGTAGTGAAATCGAACGAGAACAAATTCTGCAACGAGAACAAGCCGCACGGGAAGCTGCCGAACAGGCAAATCGCATTAAAGATGAGTTTCTAGCCGTACTGTCTCACGAGTTGCGATCGCCTCTCAACCCGATCTTGGGCTGGTCTCAGCTACTGCAAAACCGCAAGATGGATCAAGTGCGAACGACTTATGCCCTACAGATCATCGAACGCAATGCCAAACTGCAAGTGCAGCTCATTGATGATTTGCTCGATGTTTCTCGAATTCTTCAAGGCAAACTCAGCCTCAATGTCGATCCGGTCAATCTAGCAACCACCATCACCGCCGCACTGGAAACAGTGCAGTTAGCCGCCGCCGCCAAATCGATTCAAATTCAAACAATTTTGGAACCAGAGGTTGGGCAAGTTTTAGGCGATTCAGGTCGCTTGCAGCAAGTCATTTGGAACTTGTTATCCAACGCCGTCAAGTTTACCCCGTCAGGAGGACGAGTTGAAATTCGCTTAGAGCAGATTGAGGCTGAAGCTCAAATTACGGTCAGCGACACAGGTAAAGGGATTCTCCCCCAATTTCTGCCCCATGTCTTTGAATACTTTCGCCAAGCTGATAGCGCCACGACTCGACAATTTGGTGGATTAGGATTGGGCTTAGCGATCGTCCGTCAAATCGTTGAATTACATGGTGGCAGTGTTCGTGCAGACAGCCCTGGGGAAGGGCAGGGAGCCACTTTTACGGTGAAATTCCCGTTGATGTCGCAGCACTCAACCATTCCTCAAATCGTTCGCGAGTCCAAATCTCTCTCAGGCTTGCAAGGTATCAAAGTGTTAGTGGTAGATGACACGACAGATATGCGCGAGTATGTCGCCTTTGTCTTAGAACAGGAAGGGGCAGAGGTTGTGGCGGTCGGTTCAGCAGCGGAAGCTCTTGCCACGTTAGCTCAGTTTCAGCCAGCGGTGCTGGTGAGTGACATTGGGATGCCCGAAATGGATGGGTATATGCTGTTGCGGCAAGTGAGACGGTTGCCCGCAGAGCAAGGCGGTGAGATTCCGGCGATCGCTCTCACGGCGTATGTGGGGGAACTAAATCAACAACAAGCGATCGCTGCCGGATTCCAGCGGCACCTTTCTAAGCCGATCGAGTCAGCCGCGTTAATTGCAGCGATCGTCGATCTCATCAAGAATGCAAATTAAGACTGCTTGTTTAGTGGTTCAATACTGCCCCTTCTGGGCTTTTTGGTGAGGGATTAGGGGTGAAGTTTCAAATGTATTTCACTCAAGCGACTGCTATCGCAATCCTATTTAAGTTGTGAGCCAGTCCTTCCGATCCCCGACTTCTATCTCGAAGTCGGGGATCTCGGCTTTAGGAATTATTTAGGAGTGCTATATATAATTTCTTTTTTCTGGACAAGGGTAGCAGCGGATTGTGGATATTAGAGGTCGGTAAAGTTTGTTGCGACAGGTTTTCTAGGAACGTGGGCGTGTCAAGTGCCGGTTTAAAGACGAGGGGGAAAAATCAAAATTTTCTTCTATTTTTGTTTTATTTAGGCGATGATTCGCACTCTTTAAAGCTTCCTTTGTCGGGGGGCGAGTGCAGGTGTCTTAGAAACCTCTTGCCAAGAGCTTAATCTGGTTTACCCAGGTTAAACACCTGCTAAAATTTTTTGCCCCCCGGAGTCCGGATACCGTACCAGGAGATGATCCCCAGGATAGATGAACAAAACCTATGTTCAGTTCTATCTTTATTTATCAGAGCGGTCAACACGCTTAATATTCGGTCTTAGGGCATTAGCATCTCGCAACCAAAAAGTTTCATTAACCACATCTTTTTTTAAGGTTCGAGAAGCTCAAAGTTAATTTATTTTTTCAGATTGTGTTCGCCTATACATTCGCTTGAGTGACCAAGGCTTCAGGGGTGTACTTTTTGTGAATAAGGAGTTTAATAAAATGCGAATGAATACTTGCCATTGTTGCGGCAGTCCTCTTCTACGTCATGCGCGGCAAAATGGGGTTTATTGGTTTTGTACTTCATGCCGACAAGAAATGCTGCCTATAGCCCTGGATCAAACACTTCCCCTTCATCAAGCGGTTCAGGGAGCGCGATCGCTTTCTCTGAAACTGGTGAAACCATAAAACAGTTCCCTTCCCTTATTTGGGAAGGAAAAAATACCTAACTGTTAGATAAAGAAAAACTGAAAAGTCCGTTTTTAGCCTGGTTCTACTGTTCCCAAGCTGAACCTGGAAACCAATTTGCCGTCATGTCAGGCGTCAAAATTCATCTGCCCTGATAAAATCAGCTTGGACTCGCTTAGGGGCAGTGTATCATGCTGGCAGCGGTACTTTACGGACAAACGGATCTACGCCTAGAACAGGTCGCTGACCCTACACCCTCTGCTGGTGAGGTGGTGATTCAAGTGGCTGCGGCAACGACTTGCGGCACCGATCTAAAGGTTTGGCGGCGCGGTGGTCATGCAAAGATGCTGAAGCCTCCTACCTTGTTTGGTCATGAGGCAGCGGGGCGGATTGTGGCGGTAGGAAGCGGAGTCCAAGGTTGGCAAGTGGGCGAAGCCCCAAGGGGGCGACTCCGGGAAGGAGTTCGCGTCGTTGCGAATAATTCTGCTCCTTGCATGAATTGTTTCTTTTGTCAACGTCAAGAATATTCTCTTTGCCCTAACTTGACGTGGAATAACGGCACGTTCGCACAGTATTTAAAAATTCCCGCCCCGATTGTGCAACACAACCTGTTGCCCATCCCAGATGACTTGCCCGATGCCTTGGCATCGATGACTGAACCATTAGCCTGCGTGCTGCATGGGGTAGCACGTTCTAATGTAAAGTCTGGCGATCGCGTTGTGGTGCTGGGAGATGGGGCAATTGGGCTGATGTTTGTGGCGGTACTGGCGCATCAATCGGCGTCAGTGTTGCTCTTTGGGGGAAATGACCAACGGCTGGAAATTGGGAAAAAGCTAGGCGCTGTGGAAACGTTTAACTATCATCATCTGACAGATATACCGAGTGCGGTAAAAGAGCGAACCGACGGCTGGGGCGCAGATGTGGTGATAGAAGCGACGGGTGTACCCGCAGTTTGGGAGAGTGCGATCGCGTGTGCCCGTCCGGGTGCTACCGTCAATCTATTCGGGGGATGTCCGCGCGATACCACCATCACCGTCAATACCGAACAACTCCACTACAGCGAACTCACTCTAAAAGGCGTTTTTCACAACACCCCAAAATATGTACGAGATGCTTTATCTCTATTGGCGAGTCGCGCCATCCCCTTAGAATTGCTCATCAGCGAACATCAGCCTTTAAAGCATTTAGAGCAAGTGTTCCAAGATATGAAGAATCGTAAGGTAATTAAGGTTGCTATCGACCCCAGCATGGCATCTTAAGAATAGGGATAGCTAAGAACAGGGTGCTGATTGGTGAAGTGTGTTTGCAGGTTTAAGGTCTAAATGAAAAGCGTTAAATTTTGGTCAGTTCTGTCACTGGGAATTTTACTAGCATTAGGAGCCACTAAAAGTGCTGACGCCCTACCCGGACAGAAAACAGAAGAAGTGATTGCCTGGATTAATTCTAATCCCACTCTTCGACCTTCTACAGGCGATGGTCTATTAGTGCAAAAGACCAATACAGCCGCCCAGCGATTTACTTTTCTCGCAACTGTCCTTCCTCCCGGTAGAGTCACTTTTCTTAAAGATCGAGGCACGATTCGCAGCGAACGCTTTTCTTTTTTTGACATGGTTAATGGCGTAACGCCACAACGTCTAAAAGAATCGCTGCGGGTAATCTATGGCCCAGATATTTATCAAGACTACGACCGTTCCCGAATTGTCTACGAATATCCCACACCACAAACTGTAGACTTAGCTCGTCGGCAGCGGCTTCCGCTTTTGGCGGCACAACAGGGTGAACTGCGCTTAGGAGATCGATTTGGCTACTGGATGGAAATTGCCCAAACCAAGGAAGGGAAGGCGTATAACGGTCAAATGGTCATTTTCTTGAGAGAGGATTTAGACAAGTTGGAGACGGAACTGCGCGATCGCTAAATTACAGAAATGGCAAATTGCGAATGACTAAATGCCTTAAAAAATTAGCAATTTGTCATCTTAATTGAGTTGCGACCGACCTAAAAAAATAGAGACGCGATTTATTGCGTCTCTACTAAATCATGAGTGTAATCCGTAGCGGCATTGGTCGTTTACAAGGACTAGTTATTTTTACCCTTGTCTTTGTTCTTTCCTTTTCCTTTGCCATCAAATTGTGTAGTGCCAGTGTTTTCAGGAGTTAATACCTGTTGGCTTGGTGTCTCTATCGATGGCGCAGTGGATGCGGCTGGTGATGGCTTTGGAACTTCCGCTGGCTTTAGCGCTACAACCAAGCCGGTTACAGCAGTGAGAATGGCAGCAGTTGCGGTCATAATGCCCGGAACGGTATGAAACCATCCCTGTGATTTTGGTTCTTCAGACATCGGTGAATTTCTAGAATTTCCTGTTAATTTAATACGGCTAATTACTCGGATTTCCGAATAAACGGTGCGAGTATAACAAATGCGATCGCGTCCGGCAAACGGGAAATATACCAGATTTCACGCTATCTATCGCTTTCCTCTCCCGCCTGCAAATCAGGGAGATGCACGCCAAAACTTGATTTTGTTTTCTGGTTCTTCGCGGCTACTGCCAACAGTGGGGGTGAAACTCTCTCCGAGGGTCGCTAGAGTAGATGGTATCCCAACACAGCTAAATCAGGATAAAGCGACAAGGCTAGGAATCGCTAACCAACGAGAAGACCTGATATTTTTGGGTTCTGATAGAAGGTGTATTCATGAGCAGCAAACAAGACTACACTGCACAAATGCTTGACGGATGGATTTACCAAATCGTACCGGGACGCTACGGGCATCATCTGGAGATTTGGAACCCGCAAGGCAATCCATATCGCAGCTTAAAGGCTTTTGTGCAATACGAGGAAGCTGTAGCATTTGTCGAATCCCTAATTGCTTTGAGTAATCACGAAAGCCATTGGGTTCCTAACAACGAGGACAGCGTTCGCTTTGACGGGATGAAGCAACAGCTAGTTTGCGTCGAATGCGACGACTTTATCTATCAAGAGTGGCACGTTAAACCCTATGAAGATTCTGACAACAACTGGAATCTTTATGCCATTAATCCAGTCATTGGGAAAACCGAGATTTTACTGAAGCGACAAGCAGATTTACAGGAAGCGATCGCTCTGGTTAAGGCTAAGATTGATGCAATTGAGCCGGGTGGCGTGCCAGCAAGCGATCGCGCTAACGCCTTGCTTCGCTAACGTGTACTCCTTTTAGGTCAAACTTAGCCTGAGCGATTTATCGCATTGATTCCCTCAAGATAGATGTGTTTGAGAGGGAGCGATCGCGCTTTTATTCGCATCTTTCTTTAAAAAATCATCAGCTCCACCCAACACGAGTAATTAGTAGCAACCGGATGCTAGAATCCTAAAGCCAAGAGAGCACCGCTACACCAATCCAAAACCAGAGCTATTTCGCTTGTTTCGTTTATTGCGTTCGTTTCAAAATATTGTTCACGCAATTCTATCAATCTGGTAAAATAATAATAGGAGATTGATAGAAGAAAGTTAATCAGAAATCAAAATACTTTCTAAGCCCATTTCTGGTTTTGGATATTGTGGATTCATTGCTTCAAGAGTGTCAGCAATTGTACGAGCAATCACTAAATTGCGGTACCACTTATTGTTAGCAGGCACCACATACCAAGGGGCATACTCAGTCGAGCAATTAATAATTGCATCCTCAAATGCCTTCTGGTATTCATCCCAAAATAGACGTTCTTTCAAGTCGTTGCTAGAAAATTTCCAATGCTTATCTGGATCTTCTAAACGACTTTGTAACCGTCGTTTTTGCTCGTCTTTAGAAATGTGCAGAAAAAACTTGATTACCGCAATGTTATTAAGCGTGAGCATATGCTCAAACTCATTAATAATGTGATAGCGCTCCCGCCATACATTCTCTGGTACCAGTTGTTTCACCCGGACGATTAACACGTCTTCGTAATGCGAGCGATTGAAGATAGTAATCATCCCTCGTAACGGCGTCCGCTGGTGATAACGCCAGAGAAAATCATGACCTGCTTCTTCTTCACTAGGTTTTTTGAATGACCAAACCTGGCAACCTTGCGGATTTACACCACCAAATACGTGTTTAATGGTGCCATCTTTGCCTCCTGTATCCATCGCTTGCAGGACAATGAGTAGGCTGCGCTGATGTTCAGCATATAGACGTTCTTGTAAATTTTGAAGGCGCTGGCGCTGATGTTGCAGTTCCTGCTCAATATCTTTCTTATTTTTATAGTCTTCCGAAGCATTCGGATCGACAGATGCTAAGACAAACTGCTCTCCAGGATGAACCCGATAGTGGGGATAATTGGGTTTTGGGGGTGGAGAGTCAACGACAATTTTTTCGGGTGCCATTTCAAAAGCAACTTTGGCTGTTGCTTTTGCAGCCGCTTGTTGAGTCTTATGTTCTTCTCCTGTAGATGCATCGGTAGTTATCGAACTATTGTTTGGTAGATTGCTTGATTGGCTCATGGTATCTCCTTATTAAAAAGCTTTCACAGCAGCACATTTAATCTTCAGGAAATGGACTTGACAACGTCTGGTAAATTGTGAATTTTGAAATTCTCATGAAAACTTTTTGCCTATTTGCTTTGGTTATTTACCAGACGGGTAATGTTTTCAGAAGGGATATCAGGCTGCTATTTCTATTTTTAGCTCTAGAAATTCGTTAAAATTAGATAAGCGCTGTAAATATATTCAAAAATGATGTAAAATTCTGCAACAAAACGATTTCTTCCATCAATCTGAATTGATGGTGTAACTGGGAAATGTTTTGTTTGTTACATTATCAGTGTTGAACTTTTACCAGGTGTCTACATCAGTCTGACGGTGTAAAGGTTGAGTTTTCCTCAGCATCACCTTAATGTCCGTCGTACTGAGGCACTAATCATATCTACGATAAAAGTGAGGGCGAGAAAGACGATTAGAGTGGTTAGGAGACCTTTGTAGTCAAAGCTACTCAGTTGTTCCGCGAGCAAGCGACCTAATCCACCCGCACCCACTAATCCGACGATGACGGTGGCGCGGATGCAGACTTCCCAACGGTAGAGGATATAAGCGATAAAGCGGGGCAACGTGCGGGGTAAGACGCCGTAGAGGAAGACTTGGGAACCACTTGCGCCCAAAGCTTTAAGCGATCGCAAGGGACGTTCATCTAGATTTTCCGTCACTTCCGCCATCAGACGCCCTAGGATACCTAAGTTGTGTAAACCGAGAGCGATCGCTCCCGGTAAGATCCCTGGAAACAATACAAATAGAAAGATTAACGCCCAAATAGGTTCGGGGACGGCACGAGCAAATAGCAGTAGGAAGCGGCTAAAAATTAGTACACCAGTTGCTCGTAGATCCCCCCTAGCCCCCCTTAAAAAGGGAGGTATTAGAGTCGCTGTCCCCTTTGATGAGGGGAGTTTGCTGGATCTTCTGCCAGTATCTAAAATCCCTCCTGGCAACAGGAAATTATTTGCGGCTGGAAAAGATAATAAAATGCCGCCTAATCCAGCCCCAGTCATTGCCAGGATTGACATGGCAAGGGTTTGCGCCGAAAGGGTAAATAGTTGACTTACCTGACTCCCATCCGGTGGGAAGACATCCTGAAACACTCCTGCCAATAGCTGTGCGGTTCGCAGTGCCCAAAGCTTTGAGAAATCGGCTTGGACGTACCAGAAGGAGAAAATGACTAAAACAATGCCGCCCAGAAATGACACCTGCACGACTGGATCTTTTTGATAAAACTGCTGTTTGCGCCCTTGGAGATTCAAAACGTTCAAATCCAGGCGACTCGGCGCACCCAAACGACGGCGCAACAAAGCACTCCAAAAATCCGTAGCACCATTTAATAAAATTAGGGCAATCAAAAACGTCCACATCTGCTCATAGCGCAGAGATTGGAGGCTGAGGAGAATTTGATACCCCAGTCCACCTGCACCGATAATTCCCAATACGGCGGCGGAACGAATCGAACACTCAAACCGATAAAAAGCGTAGGAAAGCAGATTTAGAAAGGCTTGGGGAATCAAGCTATAGGCAAAAGCATTCAGAGGAGGGACGCCGCTATTGAGGAGTGCCATCAGTGGCTGGCGGGGGGTTTCGTCTAGAATCTCCGAGAAGACTTTGGCAGTAATCGCACCAAAAGGGATTGCGATCGCTAACACGGCTACTAGCGGATCGAGTCCAAAAATATTGACAAAAAATAGTCCCCAAATTAACTCGTGAATTGCTCTGGGGATTGTCAAAACTCCTCGTACGACCACCCAAGGAGGCTGAATTTTGAGTTTTAGAAACGCAAGCGATCGCGTCTGAGTTTTGAGTTTTGAATTTGAAACAGATTGCCACCATATCTCAGAAGAAAAAACACCCCCCACCAAACCAATCAGCACGCTGAAGAAAGTGCCACACACGGCGTAAGCGAGGGTTTTCAGGGTGGAATCTAGAGTGAGTTGGAGAAATTCCGGGCTGAGATCGGGTGAAAATGCAGCTACGAGAAAGCGCCAGACGAGGTTCCAGCCGCCTGAGTTGATTAAATTGCCTTGGAATACGCCTGCTACGTGCAACGACCAAATGAGGGACGCGACAAACAGCAATCCCCACACAGTACGCCAGGTAAGCGGTGAGGGGCGCTGAGGGAGAGTAGTTGGATGGCGATCGCTTGTTTGTGGCACGCTTCAGATATCGAACCGCTAGAGATGAAAAAAACGCAGAGGAATTTGAATAGAAATATTTAGGATTAGCCCTTGGTTTGGTAGAGAGTTTCAATCATTGCATCGGATAAGTCTTCAGCGGGAATATCAAACAAAATACGCCCATGTCGCAGACCAATAATTCGCTGATAATGACTGCGAGCAAATTCAATCGCGTGGACACTGGTGACTAAAGTTTTCCCGGTTTCTATACTCAACTGGCGCAATAAATCTATAATCTCGCGGCTGCGTTCGGGGTCGAGGCTGGAAATGGGTTCGTCGGCAAGGATGGCGGTGGGATTTTGCACGAGGACGCGAGCGATCGCGACTCGTTGCTGTTGACCACCAGAAAGGCTATCGGTGCGTTCGTACAGTTTTTCCGGAATCCCCACTTGTGCCAAAGCTTTATGAGCCGTTTCGACTTCCAAAGGATAAATCAGCGAAACTGCTGCTTTAAAAAACGACCAGCGCCCTAGATGTCCAGCATTGACATTGTGAATCACCTGCAAATTATCAACTAAGTGAAATTGTTGATAAATCGTACCAATTTGACGCTGGACTTGACGCAGCAACTTTGGACGCAGATGAGCAAGGTTTCGACCCAGTACCCAGACTTCTCCTTGAGTGGGTAGCAGCGTACCATTGAGTAAATTAATTAGCGTACTTTTACCGGCACCGCTAGAACCAACCAGCGCCACGCGATCGCCTGCCCAAATCTGCAAGTTAATATCAGCGAGAGATTCAAAGCGTCCAAATTGCTTAGAAACGTTTTTCAGTTCAAATATTGGCGCAGATGAGTTTTTTTCTCTGCTTAGTTTGCTATCCATTTAGTCATGAGATAGCGATCGCGATCTTTAGAACCAACCTTCTGATACAAATTTTGTGCTGCTGTCTTTTTCCGCTCGACTTCTAAATAAAGTGCTTGAATTTCTGGAGAAGGGCAAACACTTTCTATAAACTGAATTACGCTCATGCCTACCCCTTGCCCCCGATAACTCTCTCGGATGTAAAGTTCATCAATAAATGCATCACGTCCTCGAAATTCCAAACTGTAGCCAAAGGTCAGGACGATGTAGCCAATCGCTTTGTTGCCATGCTAGATCGGCCACACTCGTCCTAGAGAATCATCCTGCAAAATCTTTGCTAACCCCTTGCAAACAAGGGATTTATCAAATTTTAGGTGTTCAAATTTGTAGAATTCCCAGATAAACTCCACTAGAGTTTCACTAGCGGAGTTTTCTGCAATTTTAAAGTTAGCTTCTGTCATTTACATCACTTTATTTTGCCAATTTCCCGACCAATTTCCTCAATTTGAGCATAATTGGAGTTTTGGGTAGGAATAAATTTAGTTGCTTGTAAAAGGTCAAGAATTTCTTTTTGCTCTGGTACCTTGGGGTCTAGTTTTAAAAAGGCGTTTTGCACTTTTTCAACAAAATCTTCACCGTAGTACTCTTTGACATCGGGATGAATGACCCAGTGATAGTCGTAGTAAGCGGGTGTCTCCCAAAGGACTTCTACTTTGTTCAAGTCTACTTCTTTGGCATCGACTCGCTTTTTCCAGACGCTTTCATTCACAGCACCGACATCGTAGGTGCCTGCTTCCACCAATTTAATCGTCTTATCGTGATCGCCAGAAAAACCAGCTTGACCTTTCAAATCTTCAAGCTTAAGTCCAGCTTGTTGCAAGAAATATTGAGGCATTAAACGCCCGGATGTTGAAGATTCGCTGCCAAAAGTGAAGCTATGTTTTTTTAGTTGTTGTAAACCAGAAATATCTTTAAATGGCTTCAGCCCAGCCTTTTTGTTGGCGATGAAGAGACTGTGAAATTGGGCGTCTACGTCGCGTTGCGCGATCGCTTCCGCACCGGGCACCTGCAACCGTGCCTGCACCCCTGTCAATCCCCCAAACCAAACCAAATCCAAATCCCCTACTTTAAAGACAGTAACCGCCGCCGTATAGTCAGTAACCGGCTTATACTCCACCGGCACACCCAGTTCCTTTTCCAGATAGGCAGCTAGCTTCTCATACTGACGCTGTAACTTTTGCGGATCTTGATCGGGAATGGCACCGATTGTCAGAGGTTTTGCCTCAGTTCCACCGTTCGTCGCTGAAGTCCCGGAGGGGTTGGGCGAACACGCTGCTAGCGGTAGCAACAACAACAAACCGGACAACAATATTTTTTTCATCCCTGACTTGGCTCTCCTCATTTTGACTGGCATACAAACCTACGCTAGAAGCGACCCCTACTGAAAATGGGGTGTAGCGCAGGTGCCAGAAGTCAGTGTAAGCGAACGGCTACCCTTATGCCAAAATTAACCCTAGTGTCGAGGCAGCTTTAGCAATGGTTTGGCATCCTGGACAAAAGTTGCAGGGCGGACGATACATTATTGAAAAGCAGTTGGGTAAAGGTGGCTTTGGGATCGCCTATCTTGCTGAGAATAAATGCAATCAAAAGAAGGGCAAGCGATCGCATTCTCTATTCGCGCCTGTCTTCAAACCAATCTTGCCCACCCGGTAACTGAGTTAAATACTCATCAATCATGTCAAGTAAAATACTTGCTGAATGAGCATACGGCAAAGCAAGTAATTGTTGAGCTGTCAGGATTATCTGAGTTCTATCCACCTTTTCTTCATCTAATCCAGCCCACCTAAAATCGTCAAAGTTTCTTTATCGCGTCCCTCAATGATGCTATTTCGTAAATCCATGAGTTCCTGAGTCATAACAATTGCCTTCATCTAGGCGTTTCTACGCTGAATATAGCACTCAAAAACAAGAGCGATCGCTCTTCTCTCACCTTTGTTTCCTTCCGTTATGGAGCCTTCTGGAATAGGTCAAATACTTAACAAAACTGGCACCAAGGGTATGGCAAAATTAGCCTAAGTGTCAGGGAAAGTGTGAGGAATGGTTTGGGCCGCTGGGCAGATGTTGCATGGTGGAAGATACATCGTTGAAAGGGTGCTAGGAGAAGGAGGCTATGGCATCACTTTTCTAGCTAGGGACAAAAAAGGGAATTTTGTCGTCATCAAGACGCTGAATGAACGGGTACTGACTAAACGCGAATTTACAGCGTACCGAGACAAATTTAATCGAGATTTCCAGAAAGAAGCGCTGCGACTCGCTGTGTGCCGACACCCTAATATTGTGCAGATTGACAATGCCTTCTCTGAAGGACAGTTACCTTGCATGGCGATGGAGTATGTTGAGGGAGAAAACTTAGAGCAGCGCGTACTTAATCTGGGTGTTTTGTCGGAAACCGAAGCATTACACTACATCCGCCAGATTGGTGACGCACTAACTTTCATCCACGACAGGGGCTTTTTGCATCGGGATGTGAAGCCATCTAATATCATGGTGCGTGCCGAAAAATTCCAGGCGGTACTGATTGATTTTGGCATTGCTAGGGAATTTATCCCCGATATAACGCAGACTCATACGCAAACCTTTACTCCAGGCTTTGCTCCAATTGAACAGTATGCTCAGCAAGCAAGACGGGGCGAGTATACGGATGTTTATGCACTCGCGGCGACGCTCTACTATTTGCTGACTGGAGAAGTCCCGCTACCTGCGCCGGCGAGAGCTGCGGGGATTCGGTTAAATTCACCGCAACGCCTCAATTCCAGTATTAGTAATTTAGCCAATCAGGCGATTCTTAAAGGGATGGAATTTCAAGCGGAGGAACGCCCTCAGTCGGTGCAGGAGTGGCTAGAATTGCTTAATCTTAATAAGATTTCTACTTACAGTTTTAAGCAGCCACTATCTAGCAATATCCCGGTTTCAAAAACTTATAATGCTAGTTCAATCGCTACAAATCGGAATTTTTTAACAAATCGGCAAAGTTCAGCGTCAAAGATAGATTACCGGCAACTACAGACTTTTTTAGCGTTAGGAAAGTGGCAAGAAGCGGATGAAGAAACCACGACGGTTATGCTGAAAATTTCTGGTCGAGAAACAGAAGGTTGGCTGAGAGTGGAAGATATCAAAAATTTTCCAATGTCAGACCTTCGGATCATTAACCAACTTTGGATAAAACACAGCAAAGGACGCTTTGGTTTTAGCGTCCAAAAATATATCTGGGAAAGGATCGGAGGGACGAGAAGCGCAAATTATGAGATTTTGTGTATTTTAGGCGATCGCGTCGGATGGCGGATTGATGGCGCTTGGGTTCCTTATGAAGAATTTATCTTTGATTGCGATCGCGCTCCCGCAGGTCATCTTCCTAGCGGATATGTTTTTTGTGAAGTTGGTTGGTGGGTCGGGTTATTGAACCTCTTCTATCGCCTTGAGTAGATGATTATAAAAAATTAATATTTTTATGAAGTCTTATTGATTATTTTATGAAGTTAAGGGCTGTGTGAATATAATAAATGCTGCCTACGCTAAGTCGCTCTATTAACCAGCCAAAATGCCGGATATTATTTTAATAAAATAAACTTAAACTTAAGATTTTTTCTACATTCAAACAAAATTTTAGCAGAGCAAAATTTTATGTATCCCATTACTACGAAAACTCAACTTGAAAATTTACGTCCAGGCGATCGCATAAAATATTATGGCGTTCAGTGGCAGATTAAAGAATACAGCACTTATGACGATTCCTATGGATATGAAACAACGGAGTGGTTGCTAAAATCTCAGGCAGGAAAAGAATACTACTTGCTACGAGAAATTGATCCGCAAAATCCTGAATCCTTAGTCAATTGGTATCTTGCCGAAGAAATTTCAGACCCTAAGATATTTGAACCAGAATCACTGAATAATTTGGCTATTCGTTTTTGGCACGATATGCAAGGAGGAAAAATGCCTTACCCAGAATTACAAGCCTTGGGTAAACGCTATTACTTTGAATCATCAACCAAGGGTAATTATGAAGGAGATGAAGAGGAGACATCTCGAATTACGTGGGATTATTGGGACAAGGATCATCAATGGAATTTAGCAATTGAAGCTTGGCCTGATGGCAAACGACATATTTACTCTACCAAAATAGTAAAACCAGAAGATTTTTCTCACATTGAACGAGGAGCGAAGAAGAGTTTTTTGGAAAGCGTGATTTTCCAAGCATTAGTAGCCAGTTTCATGATGGCTTGCGGAATATTGTTGATGGTATTCGGATAGTAAAAAAATGCCTACATCTTTATTTATTGAACAACATAACAACGGATTGGCTTTTTATATCAATGGTGATTTGCAGTTTGATACCGCTGATGAAGCCATTTATCACGAGTATTTAGTGATTCCATCGGTAGCGCTGGCAGTCAAACGATTTCCTCACACAGAGTTGCAAGTCTTGATTTGTGGCGGCGGAGATGGATTAGCTGCACGGGATGTGTTGCGATTTCCTGAAGTTAGTCACGTTGATTTAGTGGATTACAACCCAGAAGTTTTAGAACTAGGGAAAAGGGTATTTAAGGATTTTAACGAGGGAAGCTTAGAAAGCGATCGCTTAACAATTTACACGCAAGAAGCTTTTGAGTTTTTATCGACACTCAAGGAAAAATCTTATCACGTTATTATTTGCGATTTCACTTATCCTAGTTGTACAGAAGATACGGCGATATACAGCCAAGAATGGTTTAAAACGATTAGCCGGGTTCTTTATCCAGGTGGGATTATTAGCACGAATGGTGTTTCTCCAGAAAATCGGACAACAGGTTTTTGGTGTTTATATCAAACCTTGTTAGCTGCTGGATTGATGGCAAAGCCTTTACAACTAGCAATTCCATCCTTTCAGCGGCATGATTACGGCAATTGGGGGTTCTTCTTAGCGTCTCCAGTTACAATTCAGCGTTCTGAAATAGAAGGAATTACCCTACCTGAAAATTTACAGGCGATCGCGCTTAAAAATCTGCTAAAAGTGTTTGAGTTTGAGAATGCGATCGCGCATAGCCGCCACAGCGTCAATATTCACACTCTGGATTGCCCGCAGCTATTTTACTACTTACTAAATCCTCATATTCAATCGCCTCAAATTATCGAAGCAATTGATGAAAAAACCATTAATTTTTTAGACATTGAAGAAGCTGGAACTGGACTGATAGGGTTGCGGGATCTCCTTCAGCTAGAATCAACCGCCCAAAGGTGGTTAGAAGAAGTTCAGGGTAATGAGATAGATACTAGCAAACTATTGCCGGTACAACATCCTTATCACAACCCAAAGATGACAGCAGAATGGTTAGCCCACCTTCAAAAATTACTATCAGAAATCGACTTATCACGTTTATTGGGAAGTATTTTAGAACGTGCTCAAGAACTGCCGCCTCAGATTGCCGCTGAACTAAAACAATTGTCTGATAAAATCCGCACTGGACAGCAAATTTTAACGCTATCACCACGAGCAGCAGAATTTATTATGATGCTCTCAGTAACTTTATTAATGGCCAATTTAGCATCTCCAGATGCTGTGTTTGCCAAGGGATACTATTCAGGAAGTAGCCATTCTCCTGGCTCTAGCGGCTATTCGGGAGGAAATACTTATTATAGCGAAGGAGACTGGAGTTGGTTTAATAGAACTATAGGATTTGTTTTGACGGCGGCTGGTGGTATTTGGTTGATAAACTTATTAACAAATCGCTCGAATAATGACTGACATTTTAGATGTAAATAATGGGCACAAAATTCAATTAGAAGAATTATCTTTAACCCTTAGACTACTAAATTCAGAAGAACGCCATCATTGGGACTTGCTTGTGCAAACTGCTCCCGCAGGATGCTTTATGCAGTCTTGGGCTTGGGCAGATTTCAAAGAATTGGAAGGATACAAAACCTTCCGTTATGGTTTATTTTACAAGCAAGAATTATTGGGAGGATGCATTTTTTATTTTTATCCCCATCCTAATAAAGCCAATTTATTAGTTGCTCCCGGTGCCCCTCTGCTACCTGAAAAATTGGAAAAAGAAGGAATGCAGATATTAGTGAAAGAAGCGGCATCTTTAGCTAAAAAAATAGGAGCGGTTGCCCTACGAATTGAACCTTTATGGCAGCAAAAACTAGATTGCCTTTCCGGGTTTATGCGTGCCCCTGCTGATTTATTGCCCTCGGAAACTCTGTTAATTGATTTACAATTAACAGAAACTGAAATGTTAGCAACTATGAAGCCAAAAGGACGATATAATTTGCGTTTGAGTTGGCGTCATGGTGTAGAAACTGAATTTAGAACAGACTCACAGGCAATTCCTGTGTTTTACGATATTTTTTGGGAAACGGTAAAACGCCAGCAGTTTTTTGGTGAACCCTACAAATTTTTCATTAATCTTTGCCAAACCTTATTTAAGGCAAATATGGCAGAGCTAGGTTTCGCAATCTGGCAAGGAAAAATATTAGCAGCTATCTTAGTTGTTTATTGGGGCGATCGCGCAACTTATCTCTACGGCGGACGTAGTTTTGAACATCCGGAATTCATGGCAACTTACAGTTTACACTGGGCTGCAATGCAACGGGCAAAATCACGCGGTTGCACTTTCTATGATTTCTATGGTTTTACTCACGATCCTAATCATAGCTATGCAAAATTTTCCCGTTTTAAAAGTCAGTTTGGTGGCGTACCAGTAAAAACTATTGGTGCTCATGATTACTTTTTTTATGACCAACTAGCAGATACAATGATTGGCTTATTAAAACACTTAAAAATATAAAATTAATTGAATAATAAAGAAATATTGAGAAGGAGTTAAGTAGTGGAACAAGTTAGTCAATTAGGATTTATTCTTCTAGAGCTAGTCGTAGGCTTTGGGTTGTTCTGGCTGGGACAACTCGCTTACCAAAAACTATTTCGTCGCATGGAATTAAACTTGGAACTATTTGTTAAAGATAATCCAGCCGTAGCGATCGCTCTTGTCGGATATTACCTCGGTATCGTCATTGCGCTGGGTGGTGTTTTAGGACAACCTTCAGGCAATTGGCAGGACAAATTACTCAATTTGGTAAGCTATGGCGCAACAGTCATTTTATTCATGTTGGCTGGCGCTTGGGTAGGCGATCGCTTAATTTTGCGTTGCTTTGATTGTAAGCGCGAAATTCTTGAAGAACGGAACACAGGCGCTGCTGCTGTAGAATTTGGCAATCACATCGCTAATGGACTCATTCTCAGCGCCGCACTCGGCGGGGAAAGTGGCACTTGGCTGGTAGGGTTTGTCTGCTGGATCGTTGGCTTAGGCGTACTCGTTTTGGTGAGCGTTCTCTATCCTCGTGTCACTAAATACAATGTATTTGGAGAGATTGAAAGGCGCAATAATCCTGCTGCTGGTGTGGCGTTAGCGGGCTTACTTATTGCCACAGGTAATATCGTGCGCGTAGCATTTGCCGCCGAGTTTCAAAATTGGGTAATTAGTTTTACTCAATATGGTTTAACACTCCTATTTTGCTTAGCCTCACTGATTGTAATTCGCTGGGTAGCAGATTTAATTTTAGTGCCAGGAGTAAAAATATCAGACGAAATTGCACGTCAACAAATCCCGAACTTGGGTGCTGGACTAATTGAAGCTTTTGCTTATATTGCGGCTTCATTTTTAATCGCTTGGGCTGTTTAAATTAACTAGTAACGCAGAAATATTTCCACTGCTCATTATTGGAATTGTCGCCAATCTCCAAAGTAAGTAATTCAGCAAGAGTTTTTGCTTTTTCGTAATTATCCTGCTGATAATCACACACATGGATATCAACGGTAACTTTCCCTTCTTCAGGCCAAAAATGCAAGGCGACGTGAGATTCTTCCAGTAAGAGAACTGCTGATACTCCCTGTGGTTGAAAAGTAAAAGAAAGCTGACCAACGGGAGTTAGATGGGCATCTTGAGCCGCACTTTTTAATGAATCTAAGAAATTGGCTTCTGTCCAATCAAAAATAGATGGAGAAGCGATGAGAATCGCTGAAAAATGATGGGATCTAAGCACCGCTTGTCCTTTTAGCCAGCACCTTGAACAAAGTCAAATAAAGCGTGAGCCATCTGCAATTTACTACAGGGTTCAATCTCTACTTTGCGCCCTTGATTGTCAAGAAATACGGCTTGGTTGTTGTCGCTGCCAAAACCAGCATCGGCTTGATCGATGGGATTGGCAACAATGGCATCCAAATTTTTCTTCTGCAACTTCTCCAAGGCTGGCGTAACAATATCCCCAGTCTGGGCGGCAAATCCAATTAACTTTTGATGCGGCTGTTTGAGACTCGCCAATTCTGCCACGATATCGGGTACAGATTCTAGAGGTAAGGAAGCGGGAAGCGATCGCTTCGGTAATTTCTGGGCACTATACTCGGCTGGTTTCACATCTGCCACCGCCGCCGACATCACAATCAAATCGGCATCGGGAAAACACTCTAACATCGCCTGCTGCATCTGCTGGGCGCTCATCACACTAATCAATTGCACTTTTTGTAGAGAGGCGATTAATGGCGTCTCCATTGGCCCATGCACCAGCGTCACAGATGCGCCGCGATGCAGTGCAGCTTGTGCCAATGCGAATCCCATTTTGCCAGTCGAAGGATTGCCGATGAAGCGCACCGGATCGAGATGCTCTCGCGTTCCTCCAGCACTAATTAAAACTCGTTTTCCGGCTAAATCTCGCTTCCCGCCAGTGTGCAATAGAGATGTAATTTGCGGCAAAATTTCAGCAGGTTCTGCCATACGTCCAGCACCGACGCGATCGCAAGCTAACAGTCCAGCACCGGGACCAACACCGTGATAGCGTTTATCTGCGAATACCTGTTGCCAATTGCGTTGCACTGCCACCTGTTCCCACATATCCGTATTCATTGCCGGTGCTAACAGCACTGGACAAGTTGAAGCGAGGACGGTATTCGTGAGCAGATTGTCAGCGAAACCATAAGCCAACTTGCCTAAGGTATTCGCGGTTAGAGGAGCGATCGCAAAAACCTCTGCCCATTCTCCCAACTCAATATGCAAAGGGCGTCCGCGTGTCGGTTGCCAGAAATTTTCATCCGTATAAGCAGGATGACGGGACAGCGTTGCCACGGTTAGAGGCGTAATAAATGCTTGAGCAGAATCCGTGAGAATCGCCCGAACTTCCACCCCAGTTTTCGCAAGCGCCGAAATTACCTCACAAACTTTATAGGCGGCGATACCGCCGCCTATCCCTATGAGAACTCGTCTGCCACTTTGCATTTAAGCTTCATCGAAGGGTTGAAAATCCAGTAGGTAGAGGTAGGGTTCAACTAAATCTGGACGTTGAAAAGCGATCGCTCTGAGCAAATGCCAATCATCCAATCCTTCAAAAGGATTGGTGTAATTATCTTGCTCTAGCCGTACAGCCAGATGTTCCACTTCAGTTGCCGTTACAGCAGAAATATCCCGGTTGGAAATGCTAACAGTTGTCATTGACCGCGCCTCCCTCAATCTGCATCTGTGCCATGTATTATACAGATGCAACAAACCATTTTATCTTAACGCCATTACTGGCGATCGCTTAATATAAAAAACGTCAAGTTAGCGGGTCTACTAGCTTTAAACCGGAGATTTCACCGAGTGGGAATGGGGAATGGAAGGGAAGACTCGACACCCACTACCCATTTCACTTTGACGACTGCTATTAGCGGCTAGCGCCGATCAGATATTTGCCTTGACAAACTTCCGCATCACTTCTAAAGCTGCCGGTTGAACCTCATGCCCCATATCAAATTCCTGGTATTGTACCGATATTCCTAGTGCTGTTAAAGCGTCCCGTGCCTTCTGGGCAGCACTCAGCGGCACCACAGAATCTTGTCTCCCATGCAAAATTAATACAGGTGGATAAGTCGCATCAGGTTTTGGAGAGAGAGGATGCAAATAGCCGCTCAACACGACTAAACCCGCTAAAGGTAAATTCAATCCTACATCCAGCGTCATTGCTCCGCCTTGAGAAAATCCACACAAAATTGTGCGTGAAAGAGGGACTCCGGTAGAACTTTCTAAAGATTTGAGCCACTCAGTTAGCATTTGCTGACTTTTGACTAAATCCGCAGACTGCGAACCTCCTGGCTTTCCAAATTCGTACCACATTCGCCCCCCCGATACATAGGGATTTGTAAAAGGGGCATCGGGCACCAAAAACTGATACTCCGGTAAATTCAAAAATGGGGCTAAGGATGCCAACTGTTGGGCATTCCCTCCAAAGCCATGCAATACGACAATCAACCCAGCGGGCTGTTGATTCGTTGCCGATGGAACCGAAATTACTGAGAGAGACAGAAGCTTACTCCTAACAAATGCGACTCACCAATCAGAGATGCTGGCAAAGCTCTCATCTTTTAGGATAATGTGGCGATCGCAATCCAGGCTAATCGATCCCTGCTGCTGTAGCTTGCTGAGCAATCGCGTGATTGTCACGCGGGTGGTACCAATGGCGCTGGCGATATGTTGATGGGTGAGGCGCGCCCCCAGACGAGTTCCACCCGCCACAGGTTGACCGATTTCTTTTTTTAACAGCAACAACAGTCGCTGCAAGCGATCTTCGACCCGTCGCTGTCCGACAATGGCTAAAAGTGCCTCTGCTTGCCGCATCCGTCGTCCCATTTGCGGCAAAATCATCTGAGATAGACGTGGGGAAGCTTCAATTTCTGTGACTGAAAACCATCTTAAGTAGACATCACAGAGCGCCGTTGCCTGATAGGCTTGCAGCAAGGTCATCCAAAGACCAAAGAATGTTGCAGTTCCTGCCCAACCCAGCAACACTTCTTCACCATTCGGGCAAAGGGTACTCAGCTGCACCAAACCTCGATCGATCTGCCAAATGCCCTGTGGCACGAGGGGAATTAGGTCTCCCTTGGCATAAAAATGCAAACGACGCCCTTCATTGGGATCGTATTGATCGATTGCTAGAACTGCTTTGGAAGTTGGAGGCATGGCTGTAATTATTTCCAGCTATGAAAATTTGGCGATGGATAGCCACTGCCACTGTAACCCCCAAAGGTAAAGGAGAAGTAATCTTTTGATTACTAAAGGCTTAAAGACGGTGATTTGGGAGTATTTTTTGATTGTGCTGTCGCACCTTTGAAGGGTAAAGGCGATCGCATCTAAATTGTTCCAGATTCACCCTAAAAATAAAGAGACTGGCGATTGATAGCCAGTCTCTGTTTAATATTCCAAAGGAAAAAATCGGTAATCCAAACGCTAAGAATCCATCAGCAATTGGTCAAAAACTCATCACCGATCGCTGATTACCCTTAGATTTTGGTGCCGCAATCCGGACAGAAGTTGTTGCTGGCAATGTTTTTCGCACCGCAACCGCTGCAATAGACTAGCTCTGTGGCTTTTTCCAACTTGCGGCGTTCTGGCAAGCCAATCATTTGAGCGTTACTCTTGCCAGGAGCCACCATTGGGTAACAGTTTTCGTCCCGTTTAACTTGGGCTTCCAGCAAAACGGGGCCATTGTGAGCCAACATTTCGGCGATCGCATCTTTCAGTTCCGAGCGATCGCGGATCGACATTCCTTTAATCCCGAATGCCTTTGCCAGCATCACAAAATCCGGCATCCCCACTTCCATATTTGAGGACGAGTAACGCTCTCCGTAGAACGCCTCTTGCCACTGACGCACCATTCCCTGCCAGCCATTATTGATAATAACAGTCTTGACATTTATGCCATATTGTGCCAGCGTCCCCAGTTCCTGTAAATTCATCTGGAAACTGGCATCGCCGCTAATACAAATCACCTGTTCGTTTGGCAGCGCTACCTTAGCACCCATCGCCGCTGGCATCCCGTACCCCATCGTGCCTAAACCGGCACTGGAAATCCACCGACGCGGCCCATTTTTGAGAAATTGCGCCGCCCACATTTGGTGCTGACCTACGTCTGTCGTGTAGTAGGCTTGGGGAGCTTGATTCGCTAGTTCTGAAATCACCTCTTGCGGTGCCAGACTATCGGGATATTGGGGCACCACGAGGGGATAGTCTTCCCGCCAGCGATTAATGCGTTCCAGCCATGCTTTCGTTTGATTTGGCTCAAAAGCCGCGTTGGTTTCCTGACATCGGCGCAGCAAGTCAATCAACACGTTCCGCACATCGCCGACAATGGGAACTTCCGGAGCGCGATTTTTTCCTACTTCTGCGGGGTCGATGTCAATATGAATGACCTTGGCGTGAGAAGCAAATTCATCCAACTTACCCGCCACGCGGTCATCAAATCTAGCTCCCACCGCAATCAGCAAGTCGCACTCGCTGACTGAAAAGTTAGCGTAGGCGGTGCCGTGCATCCCCAACATTCCCAGTGAGAGGGGATGGTTCTCGTCAAATGCACCAATGCCCATCAACGTCGTTGTTACGGGGATTTGGAAGAGTTCCGCCAGTTCCTGAATTTCTGCATGGGCACCAGATGTAATCGCGCCTCCACCCACATAGAGCAACGGCTGCCGTGCTTGCCGAAGTAAAGTACACGCTGCATTGATCTGACGAGGATTGCCCTTCACTGTAGGACGATATCCCGGCAATCTCACCGTATCCGGCTCCACCGGCACATAGTCAAATTCCGCTAATGCCACGTCTTTGGGCACATCAATCAACACGGGTCCCGGACGTCCCGTACTGGCGATGTGGAACGCTTCTGCCACAATCCGCGCCATGTCTTCGGGATCGCGCACAACATAGGAGTGTTTCACAATCGGCAGCGTAATTCCGAAAATATCGGTTTCCTGAAACGCATCGCTGCCAATCGCGTTAAGAGCCACCTGCCCCGTGACTACCACCATTGGAATCGAGTCCATGTGGGCTGTCGCAATGCCTGTCACTAGGTTCGTTGCCCCAGGGCCAGACGTGGCAAAACAGACCCCCACCTTGCCGGTGGCACGAGCATAACCATCCGCCGCGTGAGCCGCGCCTTGCTCGTGTCTTGCCAAAATGTGATGAATCCCGCCATCCGTTTGTGCCCGATACAGTTCATCGTATATCGGCAGAATTGCACCACCCGGATAGCCAAAAATATGTTCAACACCGTGACGCTTCAGACTGTCAATCAGGGCAAAGGCACCTGTTCTGCGGCTGCTCATTTGACGTATTGATTCTTTTTCCGAGACGCTTTGCGATCGCACCATGAAACCTCTCACTATAGCTACGTTCTTTTTTAAGATTTCTATCTAATTCAGCATTAGAAATAGGGGTTTAATTCTTAAGTCTAATCCTGATATCAATTCCTGTCGAGGGATTAACCCCCCAAAAACTCGCGAGTGTTTATTTTCTGTGACTTTAAGGTTTATTGTTTCGGTTCACGCCGCCAAGAAGGAGGTGCGCCAAGGATACTGGCTAAGGGCGGCTGACTTGATGAACGCGCCTTCAATCGGGTTGTAACGCTGAGCGCGTCCCCTTACCCAGCAAAAGGCAAAGGCGTTTCTAGGAAGGACTGGCTACAAGATTTTACTCCTCAGTCCTCCTTTCAAGCTAGATGACATCTTCCAAAACATTACGGGTACTGAGCCACGCCCAGACCCCAACGATATTCACAATAATGCTCATTCCCAAAAGAACGCCTCGCAAACCAAATTGATCCGTAAGTGGGCCAGCGATCGCTAGCGGCGCACTCAGTGCAATATTGACAGCATTATTCTGAAACCCAAAGACTTTGCCGCGCATATTTTCTGGGGTTGAGGCTTGAATCAGAGTTTGCATGGGTACGCCAATGAGCGAGGCACCCAGCCCCAACAGCGCACTTAATCCTAAGCCCATCCAGAGATTTGTCGTCAACGTAAACACACCCAACACAAAGCCCATACTCAAAAAACCCAATAGAGGCAAAGGCTTGTGGTGGAAGCGATCGCCCCAATGCCCCAACACCCCCGCACCAAAAACCATACCCACCCCAGCAGCGGATAATAAAAAGCTAAATTGACCCGGCTCATTGAGACCAATTTCCTTTGCCAGCTCAATTGCCAGTACAGTTAAAGCCGCAAACACCGAATATAGAATCGTCAGTTGTACCATCGCAGTCCGAACCAGGCGTTTTTTCCATAAATAACGGAAGCCTTCTTTAAGATCATTCCAAGGATGAACTGCGATCGACTCAATCGGAATCGGAGCTTCTACGACTTTCACTAACTGGCTGAGACCAGCAGCCAACAGGTACAGAAGCGCCACCAAGAATTCTTGACCATAGGTTCCCCCCCAAGTTCCGGCTAGACTCAACAGCGGCTCGCCCACAGAGAAACCGACAATCAGAGACCCCATCATGGTGGTTGTAAACAGCGCGTTTGCTGTCATTAAATTTTCGCGCTTGACCAATAGGGGAATCGCCGCCTGCTCTGCTGGGGCAAAAAATTGCGTAACTGTCGAGAGCAAAAACGTAATTACTAAGAGAACTAAAAACTGCTTTGGCAATATCGGAAGCAATAGTATCAATAAAGCGCGAATCCAATCAGAAGCCACCATAATTTGCTTCTTTGGAAAGCGATCTACAAAAATACCGGCAGCTGAGCCAAAGAAGATTGCAGGTAGTGTGAAAGCTACCATGATGGCGGAACGCATAGAATTTGCCCCCATCAGCGACGTCTGATAGTTTTCCAGCAACGCAATCAACAAAATGAAGAAGACCTTGTCTGCTACCTGAGACACGATCTGCCCTACCCAAAGAATGAGAAAAGGCCGATTCTTCATCAGAGCGCGAAAGCCACTACCAGAAGCCGGAGGTTCAGCTGGAAACATAAGAAGAGTTCAGGAGCCTCTTGAGTACATCTTTAAGTGTGCGCTGGCGAGAGTCACTTGTGCCAGTCGAGTAGCCACTTTTTGTCAAAGTTCTTAAAAGCCACATCTGCCATAATCGCTATCCCACTCTATATGCTAAGAAGCATCCAGTCTCGTAAAGATTCCAAAACCCATGACTTTTCCCGCATCCGTAGGGGTTAGAACCCCTGTATAGCTGTTGTTTTTACCTTGTGTATAAACCGCAATGCTTCGCAGAAAATTGTCACTCTTTAAATTACGAAATCATTCCCTTGACAAATTTCATATTGTTTTCCTTGATGGCGAATGCCTGAAGCCCGATCCTGTGCTAAGTTAATCACTGAGAATTTAATTCGGCTAAGTGAGTTGGTTGTCTACGTTGACAGGCGTCTCTCCGAATCTAAGTCTCTACACCATCTGCAGAAAGCGAGATACTTCCATGTCAATCTATGTAGGCAACCTATCCTACGACGTCACCCAAGAAGACCTCAGCCAAGTTTTTGCCGAATACGGAACTGTTAAGCGGGTTCAGCTACCCACTGACCGCGAGACAGGCCGCCCACGGGGTTTCGGTTTTGTAGAAATGGAAACTGAAGCTGAAGAAACGGCTGCCATTGAAGCTCTAGATGGAGCGGAGTGGATGGGTCGAGATTTGAAAGTTAACAAAGCCAAACCTCGTGAAGATAGAGGACCCTCTGGCGGCGGCGGTGGTAATCGCAGACCCAGTAGCGGTGGCTTTTCTCGGCGCTACTAAGTTTTAAGACAAAAACATTAACAAGTCTAGTCTCCAGCAGATTGACACTTCCACTGCTCCACGCTGTTTTTACTTTCTATATATAGAATGGGCGTTCTAGCAGTGGATTTTTATTTAAAAATGCTGACATTTCTAAAATCCTGAATTGTTAACCTTCCTTTACATTTTTGTTGGCATCAGGTATTAAGTAGTGCTGATTCAATAAAATTTTGACGGGTTTTAGAAACTTTTTAGTCGCAAATTCCCTACTCCTTTAATTAAGATTGACAGAGCCGTAAGGGGGAAAAGCTAATGAAATACATTGCTCCCAACCCCAAGACCTAGTCAGTAAGTAGGATTAATTATTTGTGGGATGGGCTAAGCGATCGCGTCACCCCTGTAAGTGTTGGGCTTGCTAGGTCAATCCCACCTCCAAAAATCTTCAATTGAATTACATTCGCTTACTTACCCAGCAGTTAATTCAGTCAGTCAGGACGGGGGGGTAATTCAGAGGGCGAGAGCGAACCTGGTTCGCTGGGGGTTGGTACGGTAGCAGGATTGGCAGGATTACCAGCGGCAGGAGTAGCAGTGGTAGTACCGGCAGCAGGAGTACCGGCAGCAGGGGCACCCGTGCCAGAAGCCTCTGGGGTACCAGGGGCAGAGGTTGCGGCGGGGGCACCCGCTGCTCCGGGAGGGGGCGCTGGGGGCAGCGGCGGTGGGACGATTGGAGCCGGGGCTAAGGTAGGTGGAGCGGGGACTAAGGTAGGTAGAGCCGGGGCTAAGGCAGCAGGTGGCGGTGGGGGTGGCGGTTCAAAAGTTTCAATGGTAACCGCTCTGCTAATTTGTTCGCCAGCTCCATTGGTGACTTGCAGCGTAATCGTTTCACTACCCGGTTTCTGACTGAGAGTGTAGGGGATACTGCCCTGAACGGGAACCGTACCGGGTGCCGGAAGCAGCTCAACTTTAATATTGCTGCCGCCTTCTACTTTCCAAGATATTTTAAGAATTTCACCAGGTTTTACCTGATTGACTGGAACAATATATTTGGGTAAAGCTTCTTGATTGTTGATTTTAAAATTAACAATTCTCGAAGGTTGGGCTGTAATTTTAATCGCATCCGTCTTCTTGGAATCTGATGGTTCCTGTTGTCCTGTATTGGGAACGACCATCATTTCAAAGATGTAGTCTCCTGGTTTGCGGGCATCTGTAGGCACATTTTTACAGATTAGCGCTGCTTCGGCAGTACAGTATTTTGCCAAACCCTTTGCAACACCTTTGCTGAAGTCAAACCGCTTCAATACACTATTTACCGTACCGTCAGGCGAGCGCCCGATCAACTGCAACTCTTTGATCTGCTCTGGATTCACGACTCTCCAATTGAGGTGAATTTTATTGGCATTGGTGGGCTTACCAGGAACTTCTGCATAAATCGGTCTTGTAGAGGAAAACTCGATAATTTTTGGGGGAGGCTCCGGTTCAATTTTGATCGGACTGGTCTTCAGCGTATCCGATGCGACATCTTTTCCTTTTTTGGAGAAGACTTTCAGTTCAAAAACATAGTCACCGGCTTTGCGGGCATCTGTCCGCACATTTTTGCAGATTAAAACCTGACGAATCGCGCAAAATGACTTGAGTTGCTCTGGAACACCCTGGCGGAAATCGTAAGAAATGGGTTCAACGGTAGCTGTACCGTCAGGCGATTGCCCGGTGAGCAAGAGCGACTGAATCTGATTTGGGTGGCGAATTTGCCAACTCAGACGAATTAAGTCATCTTCAGATGCTTGATAGAGAGCATCTGAAGAGCTAAATTGAAGAATTTTTGGCGACGGCTTTGGCTTAAAGAAGATCAACCAAATCAGGAAAGCGATCGCTACCAGAATTCCTAAAGAAAGCAGTAGTACCAACAGGAACTGCCACCAAGGACGGGGTTCCCAATACAACGTCCCTTGTGGGGCATCATTAATTAAGGGCAACTGCTGCGTATCTTCAACTTCAACGCCGAAGCCGATCAACCTCCCTCCCCCATACAGAGGGCGACGCCACCACTTGAGCGGTTTTACCTGAACTTCGGCGATGGCTAAGGAAAAAGGCGCTATCCGTATCAAGGAAGGCGAGACCGTGTAAGAACACACATCCTCCTCATCCAAACTTTTGGCTCGCAGGATAACCTCGCGCGAGGTGTTGCCCCCATTGTTTAATCTGAGTTCGTACAATCCGGATAGGCGTCTCACCTTACCGACCAGGGTGCGGAATTCTACGGTCAGAAGGTAAGTCGGGAGAATTTCTAGGTAAATGACATCCAGCAATACCAAGTCTGGATTGTTAACAGAATATAAGCGAACGGTAGGATAGTAAGTTCCTGCCAGCGCGTCCATTGGCGGGTTTAACACCAGCAGAATTTGCCCAGTATCTCCGGGGTTGAGGTCTAATCCTGTCGTCGTTGTCACCAGTCCCGGCGACTCTAGCCCTTCCGGATAACGCACGCTAAACCATTTCTCGTCCAAATCCGGGCACATCAGCCGAAACCGATCGACTCTGGCAGAGCGGTTGTGTACGTTCACCACAACTTGCAACAGCGAACCGGGTTGGAGACGAGCCGGAACCGCAGAACTGGTGATTGGCTGAAGACTAAAGGTAGGATCGCTAACCCGAATGGCAGTCTCAATCGGCGGTAAAACCTGAAGTCGCGCTTGATGGCGGATCGGGGTATCTTCCGGGTAGTGCTGCGGCGCATCGACGACCAACAGGTAGGGGTAGGTGCCCGGTTTCGTCTCGACTGGCACCTGAAACTGAAAGATGACCTCGCTGGTAGAGTTGGAACCTAACGCCAGTCGCTGATGGGGAGAAGTACACCACTGACGGAGCGGTTGGGATACTTCATCGATAAAAATATCAATTAAGGCGCTTTGATTGCCCTTGTTGCTGACCGTGATGCAGAGATCGAAGGTCGCTCCGGCGACGAGGGCGTAGTCTCCGGAAGGATTGAGGATCACCGCGAGGGGATTACCGGGAGCCAGCGCTTGGTGGATGGTTTTAGGCAACTGCTGAGCGCCTCGTTTGGCAGCAAGACGCATCCGATAGCGTAATTCGCCTGCTACTTCCGTCTCCTGTACAAAGCCTTGAGCAACCAGATCGTCCAACAGCGCGATCGCTACGTCTTCCCCTGAGCCTGTACGATCTGCCACCTCAGCCAGACTAACTTCGGATTTTTTACGCATCATCCATTGCACGATCTGTCGCTGGGACTCAGGCAGCGTCAGGACATCGACCATTGTGAGACCACCGGCTTTTTCATCCTGTCTCTCTAAGGAACCAGCATCGAACGGTTGTCTCGTTGTCATTGTTTCCCTCCCCAGAAATAAGGACTGAGGAGACGCGATAAATCGGCGTCTCTACACGGCTGAAAACTCAGTGAGGCTTCTCGCTCAGTTCTCCGTTTTTTCACCTCAGTTTTGTTGGTCGCACTGTAGTTGGGGTAGCCGATCCGCACGTTTTAACCTCACTTCAGTATCGTCACTACCACTCAGCACAAAGATAGAGTTTCCGACCGTCTTAATATCTACACTATTAATATGCCAAGACTGACCAAACGAGCCATCGATTTTTCTGCCTTTTAACTGAGAATCCCGCTTACCTTCAGCAGTCAGAGGCCAAAGCATCACTCGTCCGTCATCCCCTCCACTCACCAAGTAGCAACCATTTGCGCTCAATGCTACCGAGCGAACTGACTTGCCGCCATGACCATCCGACCATTCATCCAAAACTTCACAAGGTCCCTGCTCGGCAAGACATTTTTGCATATTCCATAAGGTAATGTACCCCTGGTTATCAGCAGTGACTAAAAGATTCGGCTTGTATTCAGCACTATCCAAGCTGACGATGTAATCTTCCTGACCTCCTTGGCGAGGATAGGATACGCGCCCCCACTTGTCTTTTGCCAAATTCCAGACGACAAATTGGTTGAAGCGTCCTGCGATCGCTAGGTTTTTATCCGCTTTTCCCACCAATGCCAGAGCATTCACGACAAAATCAAATTTCTTCCCTCGCAGCGGTTGATTGGTAGCGTTAGGATTGTCGAGGTCGCGTTCCACATCCCACACTGCAACTAAACCACTCCCGTGACCGCTTAATAGATAACGCGAGTCTTTGGTGAATTCTAGAGCTAAAACCCGATCGTCCTTTTGGAACGAGAAAGAATTTATCGGTTGCTTTCTTTCTCCCGATACATTCCATAGCTGGATCTCTCCATTCTCCAAGCCTGCGGCAACCACATCATTGTCTACTGGTTTATAGCGGATGACCCGCACAGCTTTACCCGCCTTTCCCACAACTCCCATTTGTTGATTAAGCAAGGGATTCAGAAAGCCTGAAGTGCGCCATCTAATTGCGGTTTGGTCATTCGAGCCAGTAATGAGTTGCTCTCCGAGTCCATTAAATTGCACCGACGTGACAGAAGCTTTGTGTCCCCAAAATGGGTTGTAAGGGTTTAGCCACGACAGCGCCCAGAGCAAGAAAAGCAGCAAGATTAATCCAGTTAACTGCATCCAGATAGGGAGAACTGGCCGGACAAGCAGTTTCAAGATTTGGGTGTCATTTCGGACATCTAAGCGCTCATCCGACACAATCGCCTTAACTTCCAAAAGAAATCTTTGAACTGAACCCAACCACCGGCGTTTCCTCGTACAGACTAGCTGTAATTGAGTCGTCTCACCTGGCTTCAGGTCTGCCACTTCAGGGATGATCTGCAAATGGAATCTCCGCCGATCTTCCGCATTGACTTCGCAACTTACTTGCTGAGTTAAATTGCTGGCATTCTCAAAATTGAGTTTGTAAGTTGCGGAGTTAGACTTCCATCTCGGCAGCAAATTCCGCGATGGAGGGATTTGCTGTAAGGCTGGGGTGCAACTGAAATCTATAAATCCCGCAGCAACAACCTTAATGGCTCCTGCATTCTTTGATGGAGGACCATTGTGCTGAGTACATTCAACGGAAAAAGGGTATACCTGGCTGGGAGCAAGGGTGGCAATGGGTATTTGGCATAAGAAACTTGTTTCTACCTTGCTACCGGGTGCAACTTGCAGCCGTCGTTCGGCACTCTCGGCTAGCCAAGTCGGCTCTATGCCCGCAAAATGTAGCACGACGTTGGTGGACAGTTGGCTGGGATTGTATACCCAGACTGGTATCTCGATCAAATCTGTCGGATGAACAACAAATTCTCGGACTGGCAGCTCAACCTGCATGGGGATAGAGCCAGTTCCCTGCTCAATGGATATCCTCAGAAGTTGTCTTTCTTCTTCCCGCAGTTCCATTGAGAAGATGCGGACGGTGATATTCATTTTGCCGACAAACCCAGGAACGGGCGTGTCAGTAATCGCTACATAAAACTTTGTACTATCTCCAGGGGGTGTTTTGGCGCTAATTCCTGGAGATAGTTTATACCAGGAATTAGCTAAACTAGAGTCAGCACCAGCGGCTAGTAGTTCTACTTGAAAAGTTGCAAATTGATTGCTTTCATTCGTAACTGTTACTTCAAAGGCAGCGGGTATCCCTCCCGGTTTGTATCGAAGTAGCTGGGTGGATAATTTAGCGTAGATTAAACTTTTATTTACCATCGAAAATATACCTTTTTAGCGATAGCAGTCTTATTTGATTGAGGAGAGCTACCTTTTTTATGAACCGAGAAGACACAAATAGCGCTAAGGAAGAAGGAAAGAAGAGAGAATTTTATGAGTTCATTAGAATTACTTTAGTACCTAAATATCTAAATAACTGTTATCCGTTGCTAGCAAAAAATAAGAACACCGGAAAGATGCCTAGTTTGTGTTTGGAGTAGAGAATCTTTTAAAATTGTAGTTTGTCAAAAATCGCTTGTTTGACAGAGGGTTTGGCAACGGTTGACACAGGATTGTCTGCCCTTAATAATTGGGTGAGTTGCCGTTTGCGCCATGCGAAATGCAGAAGGTTTATTCCCAATTCTTGGGCGGTACGAATCGTTTCTCGCGGTAGTAAAAGCTTGTCATCTAATCCCCATGCTGCTGAGAGATTGCCAACGACTAAGATAATTCCTCCTCCATAGCCGAGTTGAATGGGCTGTTGATTTAAACTAGGTAAGGCTGCAAACAAGAAAGGCTGTGTCCGCAAGGGATGATTTCGGCTCAAGCGTTTGATATCCTCTAAGGGAGTTCCGAGTTGTTGAGCGATCGCCATGATGCTCTCAATCAGTTCTATGGCATCGGTGGCAGCATCGACTAGCAGGATACCCCCTGTCTCTAAATAATTTTTCAGGGCTTCAAATTCTCGATCGTTCAGATAGAGTGCCTGACGACCCGTGAAGTAAAGTAGGTCATAGCCTAAAGCGGCAAGCGGCAAAGACTTTTCGGCACCCAAAAAGGGAACTTGTCCAATCAGATCCGCTCCCTGTAAGCTTGGGTAAAGTGCAGGAACCGAATTGAGTAAGTACGAAAGATTGGAAAAACTGCGCCCATCGGCAGGTTGCTGCTGCGTGACTTGGGCAACACGGACAACTGCTTGAGGACGCGATCGCGCGATCGCTCGATAACGTAAATCTAAGCTATTAACTGCCGGAAAAAATACATCGCTGGGATTCTGTAGTTCCTCTGACTCGGATTGCAGAAAAATTCGGCACAATTCCACTTCCATTTCACTCGGTGGAGTGGTCTTTTCATCAAGCCGGAAGGTTTCCTTTTCAAATTCACGAGACTCTTTCCGGCGCAATTTCTCCGGATCTACATAACTAATCGCTAGATAAACCATCTGAGGGTTCTCTGTCAGCGTCTCACCCGACACCCGAAATTCAATCGGTTCGGAAACAACAATCGGGTTTCCCGCCACGTCAATCGCAATTCCCGGCTGAATTTGTACCCAACGCCCATCCCGGAATTGCGGCGCGACATCCGCTGGTGCTGCAATCAAGCGCACGCCTAAACCGCAAACAATTCCTGGCTGGTTAAGAGACTGATAATGGATATTCTGTCGCTGTCGGTGGTACTCATGCGCCCGACGCCAACGGTCGGCATTCATCAACAGACCATCAGTAACCTGGAGACGTTCTAAAGGATTAGTTGGTGGGGGTGGAAACATAATGATTAATGGCTAATTAATGATTGCTAATTATTAATGACTTATGGCTTTTTTACTCACATTACCCAATACTGATTACCTCTGTGATATCAAGATCGTAAGTGCAGAAAGCCGGTTTTTCTTGGTCGATGATGTGCCGCACCAATCCTTCATCGACTTGACCAGGTCGCTCAGGTCGCAGGCGTACAATGAAGTGATAAGGACGCCCACCGCCCAACATGGAGTCTTCACCAAGGCGCGTTTCTCCTAACAGGAAACCTTGACCAAAAATTTCTTCAATACTAATGTGCTTATCAGCTTCTTCAGGTAGATGGTCGTCTAGGGGCAAGTCTGTATACAGATGTAGATAGAGCCGCAACCCCCGTCGCGTTCCTCGCCAGCGATAAAGTTCTACCGCCTGACGAATTAGATATCGCTGCCGATTTAGACTCCAACGGGCGTCCATCGGCCATGCTACCCAGTGGGCAAGAAAGGGTAACAGCGTCGCTGGCGCAGTTAACGGATCTAAATAAGCCCACAGGAGATCCATTGACTGCACTGCGGGTTCAAAAGTCTCCTCAAAAATCTTCAAAAAGCGACCAATAAAGTCTACTTCCCGATAGAGACTGGGTAAGAAATCTAGGTAGAGACTGCGGGGACGGATATAGAGGTTGAAGGCTGCGGATTCGATCAGTTGTCTGGCTGGTGTGACAAGCCCGCCCGTGCCTCCTTGCTCTGTATAGTACACATGAAGGCGGCTATGATAATCGACGACTAGGGTTCCACCCGACTCTAAAGACTGGTTGTTTTCAAAGAAGTTGGCTGGGATTTGGAAATATAACACCGCATCCATCTGCTGACCTGGAGCAATTTCATGCCCCTCCATCCCAATGCGACACCATTGGCTTGGGAAGTTGCCCTCAAGTTGCAGGCTCACGTCTAGGATTCGGGTTCCCAGGTTTTTTAGCTGCACCACCATTTCACTGGGTTCGCCTGGATACACGAGCAATTGATTGCTCGTCATGCCTTCGGTACTGACACTGCCACTGAGTGCCAGGGCATTAGCCGTGCTACTCGCCCCCACTGGCTGAACTGCCTCGGCAAGCTGCATGGGGGTGAGTGTCAGGTGTAAGATTTTACCGTGCGACGTGCTTTGAGTCATGGTCTGTGGTGAGTGCTGAAAATCAGGGGTGAGGGCGGAAAACTCAGTGAAAAATCAGACAGTGGAAAGCCAGAAGCCAGCAGTTAAAAATTGAGAAGAACTGATACTACTTTCTCATTCTGTTCACACTTGCACTGAGTCCGTGCTTCGCACCGCTTCGCTAACAGTCCTCATCCCTCAGTCCTTTATTGAATGAGGTTGACGACATGACCGGAGCGCAGGCGAGTGTTCAGCCAGGAACAGACTAGCCCTAAAGGGCCGGGATCGATGACCGGATTTTGAGGCAGTGTACGAACCCAGGTTTGTTCCTGCTGACGCAACTCAAACAGCTGCACCACACCTAAATAGCGAACGCCTGGAATTTGCTGGAATAAGGTAACAATGTCTGAAGGATAAACGGGGCGTCCGAAGGGCCAACCTTTCCCATCCATGCCGCCAGTAAGTGGGTTGAGGAAACGGTACAGCGCTACCCGTAATTTCAGCAGAATTTCTTCTTGGGCGCGGGGGTTATTGTACTCTGGCTCCAGTGCCACTTCAGTCTGAACAGACACTCCGACATATTCGGGTGCTTGCAGACGCACTTGCACTCCCAGCAGCCGTCGCTCATTCAGGTAAGCGTGGATTTGTTCGCTCAGTTGAGGGCTGAGGGAAAATAGGTCTGGGTGAATGCCTTCCCCCCGCGCGATCGCATCGGTATTCGCCTGGGGCACCAGCATCAGTCGCACGGTTCCGGCTTCGCTACTATCGGTAGGGGTCAGACAACGGGCACGCGCCACGCCACCGCCAGCTGCCTGTAGTGCCAGTACCTCAAAATCTTCGGGGGTGACGGCGCGATCGCGGGTGCGGAGCATTGCTGGCACTCGGACGACGGCATCTTCCAAAGATTCGGCGTCGGCACCGTTGCGGGCGGGGGTATGGTTAATGACTCTAGCAACGTAGGGAACGGCTGACTTGGGGATGGTAATGGTTCCCCGTTGAACATTGCCTTTTCGACCTCCTCCCGTGCGGTAAGCGACCATGCGAATCGCGGAGCCTTTGGGCGGCACTGCACCATATTGACGCTCTAGCGATCGCACTTCTTCAGGACGGGCGCTAGCATTCAACAGGCGATCGCTCACAAGGTGCTGCATCTGCGTTCTCGCGCGCAACTGAGTCTGCTGCTGGAGTTGGGCGGGTTCTCGAATCAGGGGGCCAAACTGAACCATCCCAGTCCGCGAGTCAATCGTGTAGTGAAGATCCTGAGGGCCAGAATCAGCAAAGTCATTAACTTCTGTCCATATTTGAGGCAATGCTCCAGGCGGACTCACCAGAATGTATTCATCTTCCCGCCGTGTCAAAACCGGAACGCCTTGCAATTGGAAAGTTTGACCAGGCGTCCCCTCGCTTTCTCCCAAAAGTTCATTTCTAATCTGTTCGCATTGAGAAGCGAGGACGGTGCCACCAATCGCCCTCACCGACAAACTCACAATCCGCGGGGAACTACTGTAGCCCGGTTGTGTAGGGTCGATGTGACTATAAACGCAGCGTAGCCAGCGACCTTGGTAGGTAAGGAAGTGGCTCACCGGCCAGCGTTGGGGCAGATGTAGCACGATATCCCCACTTTGGAGGGGATTGCTCCCAGTCCGGGCGAATTCGCTGAAACTAAATCCTTTCGTGCCATCATCAGCTTCCTGCAACAAAACCGGCTGCCAGTACGCGCCATTCCAAGCTTCCCAGCGGCGAGGAGGCGCGTCGGGATTAATCCCAGTAGATGTCGCAACTTCTCCTTTAAACTTGACTGCCAAAACATTCCCTTCGCATTCGTCCTCCGGGTCGAATACCAAGTAAAAGCAATTTCCCGGCTGGGGTTGCTCATCAAAAAAGGCTAATTCTCTGCCCATCCACTCACCGTCAGGGCGCAGAGTCCAAAGGTTCGTGAAGCGATCGCGCAACATTTGGGGAGTATCTTCAACCGTCTGAGCGGTTAGAAAATGTCGGATACTGGGCTTGCCAATCACCAGCGGCTGGTTGGTACTGAAGACAATCGCTTGCTCAGTTTCTGTCCTGACGGTCGCAATTTCCACTCCAGATGGAATCGTATACGGTTCGGGCAAAGCAGCACTTAGATAAAAAGTCAGGTCTGTCTGAGCGGGAACCGGAGCTTGCAAGCGAACCCCTAGCAACTCTAAAAAAGCAACGTAGTTACGACGGGGAACTTGGTTAAACCGCAGCAACATTTGATCGGTCAGCCACGCAAATAGCTCAATCAGCGTGATGCCAGGATCGCTAGGGTTATAATTCGTCCACTCCGGACAATAGCGAGGAATCCGTAGAATGCACTCATCTACTAAATCTTTGAATGTCCGATCATCTAAATCAGACTTCGGTAACTTGGGTAAAAAATCAAAGTCCATTATTAATAAATAATCGGTAACTAGGAATTGGTAATTAGTAATTGGGCAAAAGTTATAGAAATGCGATAAATGAGTAGGGATTTTGAATTAAAGAATTCTCTTGTTACTCAGAACCCTCATGAACCATCACTCCTCTTTGCCGTTCAGATAGAAAGGATAGACCAAGCTCCGAGCATCATAAGTGCCCTTAGGATGGTATTCCACAATAATATCCACTCGGCCTCGGATGGGATCGGGGTCAGTCCGCACCAAATCGATGACAATGCGCGGCTCCCACATTTCTAGAGCTTCTTGGACGTGCAAGCGCAACAGGAGAAGGGTTTGAGTATTCATGGGCGCAAAGACCATCTCCGATAAGCGCGACCCAAAATTGGGTCGATACACCCTTTCTCCGATTTCAGTCCGCAGGATAATCCGAATAGATTCTTCAATATTCCGTTCTGCCGAACTGAGTTGAAGCCCTCCCTGTACGTTCACCCGTAGTGGGAAAGACCATCCCGTACCCAAGTGGCTGCGCTGCTTATCCGATCCTTCTGGCATAAAAGTGACTCTGTGCCTAGTATCGCAGCTACTTTACTAAAGCTGAAAGTCCCCGACTATTCGCCAAAAGTCGAGTTATCCCAAGCTGTCTGTAGTCCTAGGTTCTAGAGGCGGTGCCCTTCTACCTCAAAGCGGGTTGTAGCCGAAGGCAACAGTCGCCAAGCGCAGCCAGTCACCAGCACATACAACATTGCTTAAATGACCTGAATCAGTTTGACACTGCGGGAGCTACCCCGTGTTTAGTGGCTGACTAATCGTTGACTCTCTACCCAGTATCCTGTTTTTGATGGAAATGGAGGTTTTATAAAACCGGGATGCTCTTTGTGTGCGAGGCATACTCCAAGAATTAGTAATGTAATAAGTCGTGCTTGGACAGCACCCCAGAGCAAGTGGTTGGAGCGAATTGGTCAGCAGTTGAAGACAGAGGTTATTGTGGAGCGGGATGCTTTCGCTTGCGGAGCGTTTAAGGCTTAGGGTGGAAACTTTAGCGACTGAACAAGACTTTTGAAGGGTGCTTAGAAGAGATTCTGCTGAAAAGTAACATTATTCTTTAGGAAAGTGCAAGCTCAAATCTGTGGTTTTCTTACAGATATGATTTAGACACCGAATTTAAGATTCTTTTATTGTTATGACAGAACAAATAAGGGAAAAATTCATCTATAACGGGAAAATTTACTATTTAGCTGGCTTAGAACCTTCTTTAAAATATCCGGTTGATGGGATTAATTCTACAGCCGAAGAATCGGTAGATTTTGATGGGATAGAAGATAAAATATTTGATTTATTAAATGAGGAATCAGTTCCTTCAAACGTAATAAAAGTAGGAGTCTTAATTAGACCGCACGACTATGGGATGAAAGAGATTCTATTTTCTACAGCTTGCCGGAGAGGATTTTATTCAACCTATGAAATTGTTAATGAAGAATTGTTTTTGAAGGAAATGACTGTCGGTAGTGTTACTGGTGGTCATAAACCTATAGAAGGAGTTATGCCAACCTACGATAACCATAGTGGTTTTTGTTATCGGAATCTTAAAATTTTTACCCGTTTTACTGGGACAATCACCTTAGGTAAAGACTTCATTGATGGAATTTTCTTAAAACCTCTTTTGGAGATGACATTTTATCAAGGCAAATTAGTTGCGGTTCAAGACCTTTCATTAGACATTTCCATTAGTCTTGCTGTTATCTTTGGCGGGTTAGAAGCTGTTAAGAGACGCTTGGCTAGTGCAGTGCCAGCGCAAAGAATTCTTGCATTAAGTGGTGCCCTCTATTATGGCGAATCAGGCTTGGATTTGGTGATTCCTGCTTTGCTAGATGAATCGGCACAGGTAATGTGGGCTGCTTACTCGCTACTGCGGACAAGGACGGAAACGAAAGCCAAAATTGCCTTGCAAGAATTCAATCCTTATCAATTTTTTGAATGTCTTTGTACCTTTGAGGGGCATTCTGACTATGTTAGTTCGGTAGCGATCGCGCCGGATTGTGAAACCATTGTTAGTGGCAGTGGCGATATGAATATCAAAGTGTGGGATATTCTGACGGGCAAGTGTAGGGGCACCTTCGAGGGGCATTTAGCCTCGGTTGATTCCGTAGCAATCGCGCCAGATGGTAAGACTTTTGTCAGTGCTAGTAGGGACAACAACTTCTGTGGTAGAGGGGGCTTAACGAGTATCAACGTATGGGATATTCTGACGGGCAAGTGTCAGCGCAGCCTACAAATACTAGGAATATTCCCAGATGGTAAAACTTTGATTCATGGTCGTCAGTATAAAACCATCAAAGCGTTAGATAAAGAGACGAGGGAGTGCCTCCGCATGGTAAATAAGTTTTTATGGGATGTTTATTTCGTAGCAATAGCCCCGAACGATCAAACGATTGTTAGTAGCAATGATGACAACATCCTCAAAGTGTGGGATATCGAAGCAGGTAAGTGGAAGGGTTCGCTACAGGGGCATTCACGCCGAGTTTATTCCTTAGCAATAGCCCTGGATGGAAGGACGATTGTTAGTGGCAGTAAGGACAATACTATTAAAGTGTGGGATCTCGTGACGTGCGAGTGTAAGGGCACACTAGAGGGACATTCAGACTATGTTCTTTGCGTAGCAATAGCGACGGATGGTAAAACTATTGTCAGTGGCAGTAAAGACAACACCATCAAAGTGTGGGATCTTGAGACGTGCGAGTGCAGAGGTACGCTAGAGGGGCATTCAAACGTAGTGAGTTCCGTAGCAATAACCCCAGATGGAAGGACGATTGCTAGTGGCAGTTACGACAACACCATCAAAGTCTGGGGAATTCGATAAGGGAAGTTTGAAGTATTCCCTGGCGAGGATGATTTGGGCAATTCAGGGCTGCCCTCGTCGGGATTTGCCGACGCACCTTGGGGAATAAACGATCGCTAACCCAAACTAGAAATAACGAATTCTACCTCTTATAGTTGCTCATTAAGGAGCAACTAATACAGTGACTCCTGTGGCAATCACAGGTAAAGAAATGGGAACTGGAGGCACAGTAGGAGTTGCTCCCACTGCCATTGTGCCCATATGCGCCACTGGACGCCCGCAAGCCAGAACGGTGACAGAACAAGGCATCGCGAGAGCGCCAGCAATTGACGGACCCGTGACAGCATCTCCCAGACAAGCGATAGGTCGCCCCATAACTAAAACGGTTGGTGCCCCCGGTCCGATAATGGGACTACCACTAGCGACATCGCCCAATACGGCTACTGGTAACATAAAACCTTCCTTAATCGTTAATCGAGAATGGCTAATTGTGTACCACGTTTCTATGGTTAGGCATTAGCCATTGGTCGCGATCGCAATTGCTTCTTGCCCGCTCCCCTCAATTGTTAACAATTCAGCCGAATCAGCGGTGCGGTCATACTCGCTGTGGCAGCTGCCATAATCGCCACCGCAGCACCTGCTTGCAGGTTCAACGCTGCGCCAGACTGTACGCTTACAGCAGCAGCCGACTGCGCCGACAAAGCACCGCCGGATTGTAGCGACAACGCCGCACCAGCTTTCATAGTGGCAGCACCCCCAGACTTCAAGTCTAAAACTCCGCCTGCTTGAGCGCTTAACTTGGCTGCGGTTTGAAGTTCTATGCCAGCAGGTGCGAGTTTTATACTACTAGGGCCTGATTGCAGCAGAATTTCCATTGGTGCTGAAATACTCACTTTTTGCACTGCCTGCATCGTGATGGTGTTGGTCATGTCATTCATCAGCAACTTCTGACCGCCAGTTGTTGTGATATCCAGCTTCTTATTGAGATCGTCGATGAGGATCTTATGACCGCCTTTGGTTTTAATTTCGATCTTCTTATTTTGATCGTCTAGGCGCACATAATGACCGTCAGTCGTTTTAATTTCCACAAACTTTTCGCTGTCATTCATGTGACATTTATGAGCGCCTATCGTCTCAATGTAGACACCAGCCTTGCTAGTATCTTTATCCTCTTCCACAAACTGTAATTTATGCCCGGTACGGGTTTTAAATGTCCGCAGGCGGACTTTGCCTTCACCTGAAATTGTATTATCCACATCTTCCGGCGGTGCATCTGTACCGTTCCAGACACCGCCAATGACGTAGGGGCGATGAATATCGCCGTGTTCAAAGGCAACCAATACCTCGTCATTGACCTCCGGCAGACAGTCAAACCCGCGATTTACACCAGCTCCGGCTCCCACCACTCTTGCCCAGTTACTTTCGTGTTCCTCTGTTAAAGTGGGAAACTTTACTCTCACTCGACCCCATTTTTTGGGATCTTTGTTATTCGTGACAATTCCTACTAACAATGTTTGCCCTGCTTGGAGATGGGTTCGGGGAGACAGGGTTGCCAGAAGATCGTCTCCCCGCAATCCACGCACGCTAAATTCGGTAGTGTAGAACCGTTCCTGATAAACGTGACGGGTTGTCGTGACGTAATACTTGCCGCTGTATTTGCCCATACTTGCCAAGTCCACGACCCGTCCCGGTCGAATTCGAGGATCGCCTTCAGCTTTGGCATCAGCGTAGACAAATTCCCCCGATAACTCGTTATACAAAGCTTGCGCGATCGCGTCTGATTCTGCCTGAGAAGAGACTGGCTGATCGACAACAATCATCTTGGGGGTACTGCTAAAGCTAGTGCTAGTTGCTTTGCCCTTGCCTTGTTTGGTATCGGTAATGACTTGTGTTGTTTGACTGCTTTTAGTAGATGCAATCACCTGTTTACTTTTATAATCCCAAGCTCTTACCTCAACAGAATCTACCTGCTCGGCACTTGTTACCCGAACTTGGAAACTATGTATTTCTTGTAACCACTTGAGAGCCAAAGAAGCACCCGCCACCGGCTTGCGGAAGTGCAGTTTCCCATCTTGCACAAACAACTCAAAACCGTTCCGGGCTGCCCGTTCTCGCAAGAATTCCATGTTGGTTTGATTTTCTTGGAAAATATAGCCAACGGGATCGCCAAAGCCATAAGGCCCGCCACTTTCGTCAATGGTGCCCGCTGAAATCCCCAATTCACCAATAATCTGCCGAACAATGTCGGTGTCGGTCATGTTTTGGAAAGAGCGGTTGTAGCGTCCCCGATGTAGGCGGTGGGAAACGTCATACCCGCGAATCACGACCGGAGCTTGAGAACCACTGGTAAAGTGGGTTTCAATTGCTGTAATCTCGCCATTTAAAATGTTGCCCTGCTGTGGATCGTCAAAATCAGCATCTTCTGTAGTGCTAGATTTAAAACCTATTTGAACGGGTTTACCAATTGTTAATAAGTTTTCGTAGCGCCAAAGTTCATCCCCTTCGCGTCCCGGAAAGTAGTCGTTCCTGATGATTAGGGTAAACATGGCTGGGAGATGGAGGCTTTCTTCCACGGAGATTTGAAGAATATCTTCCATCAAACTCACAGGAGCATCATCTCCATCAATTTTTATTTGAGGATAGGATATATACTTTGGCATTTGTAGGCAACATGTAAATGATTTTAGATTCTAAATTTTAGATTTTGGATGAAAGACTGACTGGCAATTTTTTATTTTTTGGTATTTGAACTATAGGGATCTTTTGCTTTATTGCCTGACAAATCTCGAATTTTTAGACCAGATTTTGTAATCTTAAATCAGAACTGTGAGTTTAGTTGGGTAAAAAAACGCTCTACCAAAACTAAGCTAGGATTTTTTAAAACAATCAGGCGTTTTGTTAGTCAAGCAAGGTAATCTACACGTGGATAATTTCTCAATCACCGAAAGGATATTTAAATCCGTGCAGACGTTCATCCAAATTCAAAATTTAGACCGCAAGTTTCAGCTAGTTTAGAAGAAACTCTACGCCCTCGCCCATTCTCCAAAGGTCGAACTACAATTTTTTTCTAACCGTTCTGGTTCGGCGCAATCCAACAAATGATGACCGTTCATGTAGCTTTTCGAGTCTTGCTGCCTCGACTTTCCCCGACGCGATTCACACTAGAAGGAGCTTCTGGAGAGCCTGGGGGGATAAGTACATCTACTTCGTGGAGGGTCAGGTTAGCTGAAGCACGCACTGGAGTGCCATCAGGCAAAAACATGGTCAGTTCGTAGCTGAGCGATTGCACAAAGCAACGGAGGTATTCTTGGGCACCCCAAGTAAAGACATAGACGGGCGGGACATCTTGACCATCGGGAAACTCAACAGCTTTTTTTAGTTTGTTGATGTACCAGAGGACGCTGGTGCCTTCTTCATAGGTATCAAACAAAATTTCTGAGATAGTGAGTTTGTAAGGATCTATACTTTGGAAGCTGACTTTCGGCAGTCCTTTAGCAGTACGTGCGCCTTGAGGAGAATTGATTTGAACACTCCTGCTGAAGGAAAGCTTGGTGGGGTTGAACATGAACTCGATGGTGTCCACACCCTGTGCTGGAACCTTTGGAATAAGTTTTGCTTTGACCAAACGAGTGGTTGACATATTATTCTCCTTAATAATGGCAGTGACTTTACCAGGGCAGGCGTCCTGAATAGTTATTTCCTCGACGCTCTCGCTCTATTTCCAACCGTTGCCGGATAAAACTATAAACTTCACGAGCTAGAAGCTCTAAGTTGTCGGTGGCTTCTTCACTAGAAAAATCATCAACGGTAGATACGCTTTGATCGATTGCTCCTACTTGGCTATCAGTGTCCCCCATTAACTGTATAAGAGCTTCCATTCCAGAGGCTGATGTGCGACGCGAGGGCATGGAATAGGTCTGAATAACATTGCCCAAACTATTGTTTTGTGGGGAATTCATCAGGGGGTGGGAAACATTTGATTGGGAGCTGTTAGAGTCGGATGGTTTGGAAATTATCGGCTTTTGCGGTGCCTCCCACGTCCTCTGTTCTGAGAGAGGTTGTACAACGATTGATTCGCTTGCTTTAGGCGTATTCTCCCCTATTAATTCAGAAATACTTGACCAAGATGTTGGTATCTCTCTGGTGTTCGTAGAACTGTTTGAGGAAGGTAGAGTTTCAGGGGAAGAGGAAAAGGAAAAAGGTGCCATTTGCACTTGTTCTACACTGCTTGAAAATGCTGTAGCTTCTTGGTTATTCTGCCCTGAATCTTCTGGCATTCTCTGGATAGGAATAGGCGGCTCCGAAGCAGACGAGAAGTTTGAGGAGAGCGGTGCAAGAAAGGATTCCTCAACCTTATTGCTGCCCATGTCTGGAAATGGGGAAGCGAGAAGACTGGATTGTTGAGCTAGAGGGCTGAGAATGGATAGATTAGTCAGCACTTGAGGCAATTGAGGCAGTTCTTCGCTCTCGTCAAGCGACTCTGTTTCCACCAAAGGTTGTATAACGGTGGGTTCTGTAATTTGTGTGCTTTGAGGCACCTCTACAGGGGGATTGGCAAAGGATGTAGAAGCGATCGCGTCTTGTGCCAAGCCAGCCAAATTTTCACGTGCTGGTTCGGTTTCTAATTTCGGTTGAATGAGTGTAGCGTCTGGCGTTGTTGTACTTTCAGGTACTTGTATGGAATCGGTAAAAGCGATCGCTGCTGGTGCTAGCCCAGTCACCTTTTCACTTACTAGTTCGGTTGCTAATTTCGGTTGAATGACTGTAGCATCTGGCGTTGTTATGCTTTCAGGTACTTGTCTGGAATCAGTGGAAGCGATGCCTTGTTTTGTATCAACCGGAAAATCTTCACTTGCTGGTTCGGTTTCTAATTTCGGTTGAATGAGTGTAGCGTCTGGCGTTGTTGTACTTTCAGGTACTTGTATGGAATCGGTAAAAGCGATCGCGTTTGGTGCCAATCCAGCTAAATTTTCACTTACTGGTTCGGGTTCTAATTTCGGTTGAATGACTGTAGCGTCTGGCGTTGTTGTACTTTCAGGTACTTGTCTGGAATCGGTGGAAGCGATCGCGTCTGGTGCCAATCCAGCCAAATTTCCACTTACTGGTTCGGGTTCTAATTTCGGTTGAATGACTGTAGCGTCTGGCGTTGTTGTACTTTCAGGTACTTGTCTGGAATCGGTGGAAGCGATCGCTTTTGGTGCTAACCGAGTCAAATCTTCACTTGCCGATACGGTTTCTAATTTCGGTTGAATGACTGTATCGCCTATAATCGGCGTACTTTCGGGCGTCTGTAGAGGAGAGTCGGTTGATTCAGTAGGTGAAAGCGCCAAGTTGAACGCTTCAGGCTCTTTTACCGATGATTCTATGGGGAGTGGTAATTCAGCGATGGGTGCCAAGAATTCTGGCAACACTTCTCCCTTTGTTTGTATAGATAACTCCCCAATCGGTTGTATTAGCGTGGATTCTGTAGGCGTCGTTTCTTCGCGTACAGATTTTGGAGCGATCGCAGAGGTAGGAATCGGGGGAGACGAGCTTACCTGCGATGGAAATTCAGCCCTTAACTGTACCGCAGGCTCAAATGGTTCCAGGACATCTGACACTGGTGATGTTGAGTCAGACGGCTGTGAATTTAAGCTGGCTTGTACAAGGGTTGATATGTTAGGTGTGGTTTCAGGTGGCGCAGTAGCTGGTGTGGAAAGCGAGGGTGTGGGGGCGAAGTTGTCAGTTACTTCTGAAGAGAAATTTTCCTCCATCCTTTGTACCAGTGGGGGTTCACCTGGTTCTGTGGCTGTTGAAAGCGCTGGTGCCTTTTGAACTAGGGATTCTACCTTTGTTACAGGCGCTGTGCTATCCGAACGGTCAACTGTTATATTCTCAGAAGCGATCGCTGGCATTTCAACTGATTCCGCCTCTGTCATCCCAGAAAATGACATTGGTGACTCAATCGATTCCGTAACCTTCGATAACGTAGTTTCTGTGTGGTTTGCTGCTTTTGTTTCCGACAGAGGTTGTACAACAACTCGATCTGTAGTGACTTCTGGCACAGCCTCGGAAGTAGTCAAATTAGAGACTGCGGCTAAGTTTTCGTTTACTGCTGAAGTAAGTTCTAACTCTGTCTCTGGTGGCACCGATGCCGCTTGCGGTGCAGTTAACAGAGGCATTTGTACCTTTTGAACTTGCAGTTCAGCTTGTAACAGCGGTTGTTCTACGGTTGGTGCGATGGCGGCTGTATCTGGCTGCACAGATGAAGGCATAGTGGGTGAGGACGAATCAGCCAGAGGGTTTTTCACCGGAGTCATCTGTTCTGGCGCTGGTGCTGTAATAGATGACGTGAATTCCTCAACCGCTGGTGCCCTTTGAACTTGTGGTTCTGTATGCGAAAGGGTTTGTCCCAAAGTTGGTTGGCTATCAATGGGATCTCGCTGGCTAGCAATGGTGTCTCGTGGTGCTGATGCTACATTTGGTGCTATTTGTTCGTTAATTGCTGGTGCTTTTTGAACTTGTGGTTCTGTATCCAAAAAGGCTTGTCCTAACCTTGCTTCGGTTGCGGCTGTCTTAGTTGGCACCGATGAAGGTGTGGTTGAAGAGGGTAAACTGATCTCGTTGCTTCTTTCAGTTCCTAGTGCTGCATCTGGTTCCGTGGCAACCTCAATCGCCACTGTCCTTTGAATTATGCTGGCTGAGGGTGAACTAGCGATCGCATTGCTTCTCTCAGTTGTTGGTGTTACACCCGGTGTAGAAGCCTCCATTGCTTCTACCCTTTGAATTGTGCTGGAAGAGGGCGAACTAGCGCTCTGATTGCTTATTTTAATTCCTGCTGCTTCAAGGGGTGCCGTGAGAGCATCTATTGGCGACTGAATTGTGCTAGATGAAGGCCAACTAGCGATCTCATTGTTGATTTCAGTTCCTGGTGATTCAATAGGTGCCGTTTGTTCGTCAATTTCTGCTGCCCTTTGAATTGTGCTCGGTGAGGGTGAACTAGTGCCCTGATTGGTTATTTCAGTTCCTGGTGATTCAATGGGTGCCGTTTGTTCGTCAATTGCTGCCGCCCCTTGAATTGTGCTGGCTGAGGGCGAATTAGCGATCTCGTTGCTTATTTCAGTACCTGTTGCTTCAAGGGGTATTGTGCTGGCTGAGGGCGAATTAGCGATGGCATTGCTTCTCTCAGTTGTTGGTGTTACATCCGGTGTGGAAGCCTCAATTTCTGCTGTCCGTTGAATTGGGCTGGATGAGGACGAATTAGCGCTCTGATTGCTTATTTCAGTTGTTGGTGTTACACCCGGTGTGGAAGCCTCATCAATTGCTGCTGCCCTTTGAATTGTGCTAGGTGAGGGCGAATAAGCAATTTCATTGCTTATTTCAGTGCCTGCTGCTTCAAGGGGTGCCGTCTGTTCGTCAATTGTTGCTGCCCTTTGAATTGTGCTAGGTGAGGGCGAATTAGCGCTATCGTTACTTCTCTCAGTTGTTGGTGTTACACCCGGTGTGGAAGCCTCAATTGCTGCTGCCCTTTGAATTGTGCTAGGTGAGGGCGAATTAGCAATTTCATTGCTTATTTCAGTGCCTGCTGCTTCAAGGGGTGCCGTGAGAGCATCTATTGGTGGCTGAATTGTGTTGGGTGAGGGCGAACTAGCGCTCTCATTGCTTATTTCAGTTCTTGGTGCTGCAATGGTTGCTGGTGTTGAATCTGGTGCCGTGGAAGCCTCAATCGTTACTGCCCTTTGAATTGTGCTCGGTGAGGGCGAACTAGCGATCGCATTGCTTATTTCAGTGCCTAGTGATTCAATAGGTGTCGTTTGTTCGTCAATTGCTGGTGCCTTTTGAATTGTGCTGGAAAAGGGCGAACTAGCAATCGCATTGCTTATTTCAGTGCCTGCTGCTTCAACGAGTGCAGTGAGAGCAGCGATTGGTGGCTCAATTGTGCTGGGTGAGGGCGAACTAGCGCTATCGTTACTTCTCTCGGTTGTTGGTGTTACACCCGGTGTGGAAGCCTCAATCGCTGCTACCCTTTGAATTGTGCTGGGTGAGGGCGAACTAGCAATCGCATTGCTTATTTCAATTCCTGCTGCTTCAAGAGGTGCCGTGAGAGCAGCTATTGGTGGCTCAATTGTGCTGGGTGAGGGCGAACTAGCGATCGCATTGCTTATTTCAGTTGCTGGTGCTGCAATGGGTGTCCTGATAGGACCAATCCCTACTGCTTTAGCTGGTGGTTCGGTAGCTAAAACAGGTTGCACTAATGTTGGATCGGTTGCCCGCATAACTGGCAAAGCAGCCTCTGCCGAGATCGGTGCCGTGTCAACATCGACCGATTCACTTGATTTTGAGCCTTGGGATTCTGCAAAAAAGGGTGAATTCTTGAAAGGATTATCTGGCGGAAATTCATCCGCCACTTCCTCAGAGAAAAAACCGGAAGGATTGAAAACGGTAATCGATCTTGCTCCCAGCGGGTGCAAAAATTTAGGATTTAGTAAGCTCTGCCCTAACGGATTAGGTGGAAGCAAGGGGTTTTTGATACCAAGGGGTTCCTGGGGTATCGTTTCTCCATCGGGAAAATTGTTCCTTGGTTCTGTGCCCTCATGTTCCGCCATATTTTTGTTGTGTTAATTTCTAGGCAAAGTATCCCAAACTATCGCGTCCACCGGAAATTGAAGATCCGCCATTGCGTGACTTATCAACCTGTAAACTCTCGTATGAAAGTGTTAACTCTTCAATTGCCACTGCATTGGAATCCGCGCTTAATGAGGCTGACTTCCAGGCAACAGGAACGGCACCAATTAGTGTCCAACACTGCATTGTTTCTCCTGCTGGGTTGAATACCAAAATATTAATGTTACGACGTTCTTTTTTTGGTAGATTATTGCCTTGATTACGCCCAACATCGCTTAATATTTTACTAATCCAATCCCAAAAAACTAAATCATTAGTGATACCCCGCTTGAGGGTCACATCTGAAAATTCTGCCTGACCTAGAAAAATTCTCTGTTGATCGTTGACACCGCCTTCATAGTGTTTTTGAGCTTTGATAGTCACACCCAAGCCTTGGCACTCGGTGAAACAGGCAGTAATATTACTTTGAATTTCTACATAAAAACGATTGGCAGTAACGTAGTTTAGTTCGCGGACGCTAGTGCCATTTTTGTTCTGTCCATTATTGCGACTTGACGCAGACGACTGTGCTGGTGGCAGTGGGGCGGGCATCAGAAGTATCCTCCGTAGTTTCTACTGCGTTCCCTTTGACGACGTAAATCTTCAAGCATCAATTCATAAACGCGATCGCTCAATTGCCTCAGCAATAAAGGATCGCGCAGAACTTTAGCGGCTGTCTTTGATACCGCAGTTTGGTTATCTTTATCGTTACTGGGAACTAAACCCGGTGCTGCGTACCCAGCCGGACGAGTGCTACTCCCAATGGGTTGTAGATAAGATTGTGTCCCCAGATTAGCGATCGCGCCGGAAACCGCTTGTTGGGAAGAATACCTGTTCATAAAAAAACCAAAACTTCCTGTTATTTTAGGGCATCCGTTTTTGGCTGATTGCTAGACAAAGGTCTAAATTCAGCTAATAGCTATTCACCATTAACCTCTAGGAATCTAACCCACTCTAATCCAGCAGGTAATTATCTAAAAACTATTCTAGCGGTTGTAACGGCACCAGTCCGGCTTTGCTCAGCAATCGCTGTGCCTCAAGAGTTCTCAGCAGCTCGGCGAACTTTTGACCGGCAGGGATACGGCGGTTATCTCCAGAATAAATAACGGTTATCGGATATGCCAAGGGGTAGGTGCTATTTTTGAAAAATTCTATATTAGGATGATAACTTCCTTTATCATCACAGAGGTCTGTTGTTGGCTCTACAGGCTTCCCATTATCTTGAATTAACGCCTGGATTGCTGGTTTATTTCCGTCTTTTAAAGCTAAGGGATAAGCCGAACATTGACCGAAAACTTTGCTGATTGTGCCAAAGGCAATTCCCCCAACCTCATCATCCTCAAAATCCCGAATCACCTGTCGTAGAGTCTCGAAAGTTGACAAAGGCTTAATTTCTGGCTCGAAAGAGTTTTTAAACAAAGGAGGTGGTTGCTCGCTCTTTTGAATTAATTTTCTAAATAGAGCAATTTTTTGCTCATCTTTAAGAACTCGTTGCTCAAATATTCGTACCGCCTCAGTTTCTTTCGGAATATAGAGTTTTACAGGTAAATCAGGCCCTCCTAAAACTTGCCAATTAGTAATTTCGCCAGTGTAAAGCTGACGCAATTGCTCAAAAGTAATTTGACCCTTGAGAGACTGAGGAAGGCTTTTCTCTCGTTTGGCGTAGCTGAAGGCAACAAACACGACCAGCCCATCGTAGGCAACTGGTTTATACTTCAATTCGCTGGTCAAATCACTCACCAAGCTAGAAATCGCAAAGTCTACTTGCTGCGAACTGACTTTCGCGATCGCTTCCTCTCCGGAAGGCTCAGCTTGATAATTCAACTCTAATTTTGGCTGACGTTCTCTGAGCTTGTCTTCTAAAGTTTTATTCTTTGAGATGAGATTGGCGTGGCGCAGGATATAGCTCCATGTTCCGTCTTTTTCTGCTGTGTAAGTAAACTTACCCGCAGGAATACCAGGGATTTCCTTGATGCAACAAACCAGAAAATCATCATCGGCGGCACGATTACCCGCTTGGGACTTCGGAATCAAAAACCAGATGAGTATTCCCAACAAAGTCACTCCCAAAGCACCCAACAGCAACCAGGGAAGACGGCGCAGCTTGGTTTTTTGCTCTTCTAGCGGCACTGTGTCTACAACTACTAGATCGACTGGTTTCTCTGGCGGCAACTTCAACAGTGCTTGTCGTGCTTCCTCAGCACTCTCAAAACTGACATCTAGCCCTAAAAGGCGAAAAATGAACATTTTGAGGTGAGGTTCCACCACAGGCCATTGCTGCTCATCCTTGGGGTCGAGCAGTTGACCGGAAACGGGGTCAGTAGAGCGTCCTACTAATAGGTAAAAAGCCACGTATCCCAAAGCGATTAAGTCTTGGGTAACTGTAGGGATAATGGTTTGGGCAGTTGGCAGGTCGAACAGACGTTCCCAAAGCGCCAAATCGCATACATGGATAAAAAATTTCTGGTCGTCTGTCACCATCAGCAGACTATCCAAACTAATATTGCCGTGAGCGATTCCCTGCTGCACCTGACCGGAGGGCAGACTGAACTTTTGACCGTGGAGAAACTCCAGGGTTTGCAGGACTTGGTTGAGAACTTGGCGCACTTGCCGACTGGTCATCGCACCATTGGCGGCAAGGCAGGCGTTTAGAGTTGGATGGGTATCTAAATTGCTCGTGGTAACAAGATAGCAGCGTTCCTGGATCGGGTCAGAAATAGCGTCCCAAGGGTGACGCAAGCGAACATCTTGGACTCTTCCATCTGCTAGACTCAAACCGGCTGCTAACTCGAAGGTTTGCTGACGCAGGCGGGTTTCTTCCTCGTTAAAACAACGGTCGGGAAGCAGGTACTCTTTAATCACAACAGGCTGCTGATCGGCAACCTGAATTCCCTTATACAGTCGCCCCATTCCCCGGCGTCCCAACAAGCCTTCGATCCGATATCTTCCCCGACGCCCCCGGATCTCACTTTTCTCGGCTAAGGTAGCTGGGAAACTACATTCTGAGCAATATTTGGCGGTTGGATCTTGCTGAACCGTTTGTAGCGGTAAGGTGCAGCTTAAGGCTTCACTATACTTGCAACGGTACTGTCTGTAGAGGTGGTCAACTCCCTGAACCTGCGGGGTAAATTGAGGCGGCGGTACTTCTGTTAGGTCTGATGGAGTCGTTGGTTCTTCTAGCGTTAGCGGATCGAGTTCGGTTTTGATTTCATCAACGACAGGCGCAATCCATTGGTATTGACTCAACCAACCGTATTGGTGGAGTCTGAAATGGGGGGGGTTCCGCCTTAGATACTCCCTCAGAACAATTTTGGGAATGTTTGTCAGTGCCACCGAAAATTCTCCGGATAAGCGATAGGTGGATGGTAAGTTAACATTGATTTAACGTACTGGGAATATAGAGTGATGGCAAAAGAGGAAGTAATAAAACTTTTTAGAGCTGTTCAAACTGACTCCGGCTTACGAGAAAAGCTCAACTCTGCACCCGACTTGGAAACATTAGTCAAAATGGCTGAAGAATGTGGTTATTACTTTACAGTTGAAGAATGGAAAGATACAACCGGATTTAAGGTAGAAGAGTTGGAAGGGGAATTGTCAGAAATCCCTGGTTTATAAGTTTAATCAGCTGTAAAGAATAATTAGCGCGATAGCGTACAGCCCTTTGGGCATGAAAACAGCGAAGCGAGGCGTTAGCCTAGCGCCGACCTGTCGGTTCGCTTTCTTATTTCACACCCAGCCTTTCACTTCCGCATCGGTGAGAGGTCTTTCCAGTTTGACATATTCGCTTTTTGCTGCTTGCAAAATGTGTTGCATCCCGACCGGCTCATTGGCATCTGCGGCGATAAAGGCTGCATTGAGGGCAATATTGCGAATGTTTCCCCCGGCGACGTTTAGCCGTGCTAGCTTCACAGGATCTAGCCGTTCAGTCGGTGTTTTTCTGGGGAAGATGCGCTGCCAAATTTCAGCTCTTTGGGTGGCATCAGGGAAGGGAAACTGAACGATAAAACGAATCCGGCGCAGAAATGCCTGATCGAGAGAACCTTTTAAATTAGTCGTCAAAATCGCTAAGCCTCGGTAAGCTTCCATGCGTTGTAACAGGTAGGCAACTTCAATATTGGCATGGCGATCGTGGCTGTCTTTCACTTCAGAACGCTTGCCAAACAGGGCGTCAGCTTCGTCAAACAGCAGAATTGCTCCCCCAGCTTCTGCGGCATCAAATACGCGCCGTAGGTTCTTTTCTGTCTCCCCAATATACTTACTGATGACAGAACTCAGGTCGATGCGATAAAGGTCTAGCTGCAATTCTCCAGCCAGTACATCTGCTGCCATTGTTTTGCCAGTGCCGCTGCCTCCGGCAAATAAGGCGCTGATGCCCAAGCCGCGTCCGCTGCCGCCAAATCCCCAGTTTTCGTATACTTTGGCACGTTGCCGAACGTGAGCGGCAATGTCGCGCAACACCTGTCGCTGTGCCTCTGGCAATACCAGCTCATCCCAACTGGCTCCTGGGATAATGGGTTGAGCCAGGTCGTTGAGTCTCTGGCGAGCTTGTGAACGGCAGGTATCCCATAAGAGGGTGCTGAGCGTTTCTTGAGGACTGAGGGGTGAGGACTGAGGGATGAGGACTGAGGACTGAGGACTGAGTGAACAGAGAGATTCTTGATTATCTCCTCTACCTTTTGCCTCAGTACAAACAGCGTAAATAGAAGGGGCGCTAAGGCTGAAATGGGATACCAGCGTATCTAGATGTCCGTTCAAGCTTTCTGCTGCTTCACCCAAAGCATCTTGCCAGATAGCCCGTTGTTCGGGGGCAGTTGGCTTGCTAACATCAATCGTAATTGAGGGACGCTGCCGCGATCGCCTTCTTTCGGGACTAGTGACGATTATCGGGCTGGTGACTCCTTCAATCAACGTGGCGATAACATTTTCTCGCGCTGGATCGCTTGTCTCGACATCGTCACAGTCGAGTAACAGGACACTCTCACTTAAAATGGCTTCCCGATTCCATAGCCGCAGGATACTGTTAAAGTCGCTAGGACTGGTGGGAATGACTTGGGCGGACATCGCATTTAAGTTGAGCTGCAAAAGAGCGCAAGTTGCAGATGCGATCGCTCGTTTGCTGGCAGTCTCATCTCCACATAGCTGCACGACAGGTAACGCCGAACCTTGTTGCGATGCCTGCAACCACGTCTCTGCCAGTTGTTCTGCAACTTGTCGGTGCGATGGCACCAAACTTTGAACCGAGCGGTGCAATGGCTCGATAATGCCTATGAGCCGTTCATCTAGATATTGCACGCCAGCGATGTAGTGCAATATTCGCTCGTCAATTCGCAAGGGACTGGAGGTGAGTGTAGTGCCTGTCCCAACTTCAATCAGTTGCCAGCGACGCAAAGATGCCGTGGGGGTTAGTGCATCCCAATGGGAGGCAGGTAGAATCGCCAGCGCTAAGCTCATTGTCGGATATGCCTGCCGCTCGTTGCCTTGAGCGATCGCGCATAAAGAAGGAAAACTGGGGTCAAGTTCCATCCCCACGCACAACAGCAGGATATCCCGCTCAAAATCTGACAAACCGAAGGTTTTGCACAGTTGTTCTAGTGTTGCTGGAGGCGAAAGGTTCGAGGTCAGAGGTAGAAAATCTTCTTCCTGGACTTTTTCCTCTCCTTGCATCTTTGCCGCTTGGCGTTCTAACGCCTGACGCACGCGAGCAACTTCTCCCATGAAGTAGCGCTGATTCGCTGCTTGCCAGCGATCGCTAGTCGTGGTCATCATACAATCGTTACCTTTGGGTCAATATACTGCTGGAAGGTCGGGCTGTCTTTGTCCGTATTCACGCTCAACATACTTTCCGCTCCATCTACGTGTACCCGCACCAAATACTCTCCTGGCTTCACATCCCGAACCGGAATGATTACCGAGGTTGTATCGGCTCGACGCGGTAAAGCATCAAACAGATAAGCGCCTGGGTTATCGATTGAGCGTTCGTTCAGCGCCACCACAACTCGCTGCTTGTTGCCGATAGTAAGATTTACTTGCAGCGTCAGGTTCGCCGAGCGCAGTTCATCTCCACTTCCCTGAATGTCGGTAATACTTACTTCTGTAATCGTTGGACGCAATACAAACGGTGCCACATTCGACTCAACACTGCGTTGGAGAGCAGGCTGGAGGCTTAACGCAGGGGTCGAGTTGCCTCTGGATGTTGCGCCGTTAGATTCGACTCCACCGTTTGCTACAGGGGCGCTGGGAGTTGAGAGGTGATGAATCACCTGTAGACTTTGTACGCCTGCGCGGAGCGACTCGGCAGAAAAGGCACTTAGGGGCAATGTGACCTGGGTTTCGTGAACTTCTGAGGGCGTCGCTTCCACCTCACCAAGACGCACCCGCGTGATGTTGCTATTCAAATTTTTACCCCGAATCAGCAACGTACTGTCTGCCAAGATTGCCTGAAACCTGCCCGCTTGAGACACTACCTCCTGAATCACCGGCTGATTGGAGAACGGTACCACACCGCTGAACCTGTACTCGCGCACGGGTAAAGCTTTCTGGGCTGCTTCTTCCCCTTCTATCATGACTACGGTCGCTCGGTAAGCCACTGATAGGGTGTATGGGGTTTGGAAGAATACCGACCAAACTTTAGATAAATCTTCTAAAGATAAATCCATTGGCACGAAGCTAATTTCTTCGAGCTGTTCGGAGAGGTTAGAGTCAGCTAAGTAAGTAAAGTTAGAATCAGCGATCGTGTCCCAAATCATTTCCTGGGTTAGAGTTGAGCGATCTTTAAGGGTACGAACGACGCTGCCTAAAAGTCGTTGCGGTTCTAACTCAACCTCATTACCATAGAGACTGATCATGTAATGCAGATCGAGAGCATTGTGCGATCGCTTTGCCATTTCGCCCTTGCGATTGCGATTCCGCACATCTGCACTGCTGCGCCACACGGGATTGAGACTCACTTGATACAGGTAGATGTTCACTCCCGTCTCTGGGGTGCCACTCCCTAAGTTACTGGGTCGCACCGTTGTCACTCTTGCGCCATCCAGGTCTATTTGTACAACAGCTTGCAAAGTTCTTTGCAAAGCAGCAGTGACAGTAGCGATCGCTAAATAATTGCTCATAAAAAATATTTCAGCAATCAGCTTCGTGAAAAGCTGATTTATTCGTTTTCACAGTTTAGCTTGACAAAGGTTTCTTTTGATAATGACCAGATTCTGACCATTAAGCACTAACTAATCCCAGTTTTAAGGCTTTTACAATTGCTTGCGTGCGGCTGGTGACACTGAGTTTTTCAAAAATTGCTGTTAAGTGAGCTTTAACTGTAGCGACTGTGATGTAAAGGCGGCGGGCAATTTCTTCATTAGAAGATCCTTCAACGAGCCAGTGTAAGACTTCTCGCTCTCGTTCGGTTAAGTGAATGCTCCGACCGGAAAGATGCGATCGCCCTGCATAAAATTGAAACAATCGAAAGAAGCAAGCTGCAACTTCTGGCGATAAATACACTTCATTTTTCATGACGGTGTTAATTGCTTCGCACAGTTGAGTTGCTACCCGGTCTTTAAACACGTACCCGCTAGCACCCGCCTGCATCGCCCGAAACACCCATTCGTCTTCCCGGTGTCCTGAGAGAACTAACACTTTCCCCTTATAGGACATTTCTCCCAAACCAATCAAGGCGGTAATTCCATCTCCAGGGGGCAATTCCATGTCCAGCAAAATCATCGCTGGCTTTTGCTCAGCGGTTAATTTTAACGCTTGCTCTACAGAAGCCGCCTCTCCAACAATCTCAAATCGAAAAGAGCCGTTATTACTCAAGAAGTCAAGTAGAGTCCGTATCCCCGCTCGGAAGCGTGGTTCATCATCCACGAGTAAAATCGAAATTGGCGCTGGTGCGGACATTTTGGAGAACCTCAAGGCGACTGTTCGTTTTAGAGGGTGAGTAACTCATTTATCATTCCCACTGACTCACTGAAAATTGCTATCGAGGTAGGGTGAAGGAAAACTGTGCCCCACCAGAAGGCAAGTTTTCTACCCAAATGGTTCCTCGATGGTCGAGGATAATTTTTTTTGCGATCGCCAAACCCAAACCAGTACCGCCTGGACGCTTAGAATAAAAAGGTGTGAATACTTGTTTCAAGTCTTCTTCAGAAAGCCCGGAACCGCAATCGGAAACTTCAACAAGCACTTCAGATTGAAAGACTTGCCAATTACAAGTAATCATTCCCCCAGGGGGGCTAAAATGAACTGCATTACTCAATAGGTTGTCAAATACCTGTTTCATCTGCCATCGATCCCCGGCCAGCGTGACCGGCTTCTCCGGATAGCGGATATGCAGTTGTTTTTCTTCTAACCAAGGTTGCAGACCTTGGATACTTTCAGCCAATGTTTTCCGCAGCTCATAAGGTGCTACCTGTAGTTTTGCCTGCTGTCCGCAATAAACCAAATCCGTTAAGTTTTCAATTAACTCATTCACGGTTTCGCGAACAATCCCAGCCTGCTCTTGCAAGCAGCCGGATGGCAACCCCAAACATAAATTTTCGGCGTAAAGACTAATCAGTGCCAAGGGATTTCGCAGTTGATGTTCTGTACGACCTAGCACTTGCTCAAGTAATTGAATCTCAGCTTTTTGACGGGAACACTCGCGAGACATCACCAGGTAGTGACTCAGCAATTGAGCCTGTTTTTCTACGCCTTGTTGTTGCAGCGAAGAAAGGGGATTTTTACTCCATAACAGCAAATACCCAACTTCTTTGGCTTTCTGCTCGCTGAGAGGGCAAACATAAGTGTTGTAGATACAAGCGGCGTCAGCAGATGCACTTTTAGCACGCTTGGTTATTTCGCTCAACTTCAGCGCAGGTAGGGAATCTTCCCACCCCACCTCAGCAAAAAATTTGGGCAACTCTGCGTAATTTCCTTGGCGCTCGTCTGAATAATAGGCTACTAATTGACGCTTTTGGGTATCTAAATCTTGGTAAACAATCCAGGCGGCTACAACAGGTAGTTGTGCGCCTATTTGTTCGAGATGGAGCTTGCAAATACTCCTAAGATCGGGAGGGTACGGTGTACCTAGCGAACCGAGTGTGGAGGAAGGTGGATGCACCTGTACAGCAAACCGTTTTATTCCAACCTTCATCTGTAACTCCCCGCCATACAGGATATTTCAGTAACGTTGAATCGGATGTAAGCACCACTGAATTTTCATTTTGCGGAGCTTGTCATCTTCCGCAAGAAATAAATGACAAATCTAGCTTAGTCGGGGATTTCAGTCTTCATCCGTATTTACACACATTTTTTAAAGTTTCGACCAAAGTCTAATAAACACTCTGGGGTTGTCTTCCTAATCTAGACCTATACAGCCTAAACACCCAGTCTTATGATCCCTGCTGCTGCCCAGACTTTGGCAGAAATCCTGGCTGAAGGGACTTCCCTGCTCAGTACAGAGCAAATTGATTTCAACCACCCTAGTATGCGGCAGGATGTAAGACCAGCACTGAACCTGTTCTGCTACAACATCGGGGAAAACAGTCAGGTAGACCACAGGATTAACCAGGAAAAACCGCATCCACCCACTTTTGGGAAGTATTCCCCATTATGGTTTGACATTTCCTTCCTAGTCAGTGCCTGGGATCGTACCGTCCTGGGAGAACAGCGTCTGCTGTCAGAAGCCTTGATGCTGTTGTTACGTTACCGCTGGCTACCAGAAGAGCTGCTAGCGCCTTCACTACGGGGTTATGGCAACTTGTCAATGACCATTTCTGCCGTTGGGCTTATTGATGCCGTCGCTCTATGGCGTGCGCTGGGGGTTCCATTACGTCCAGCTTTATATGTAACCGTGACAGTTCCCTTTAACCAGCTAGGACAAGGAGAACCAATCACACCTATAGAAGTAGTAGGGAATGGGGTAGTAGGTAGTAGGTCGTAACAATTACCTACTACTCTAGGGGCGACCTGCTAGATCGCCCCTACCAATTACCGATTACCAATTACCGATTACCCACCACTAATCAAGGAAGACTACGCTATGCCAATGGATTATTTTGCTCCTGGTGTCTACGTCGAAGAAGTAGACCGTGGTAGTCGCCCGATTGAAGGCGTAAGCATGAGTGTTGCTGGGTTTGTTGGCTTTACCGAGGATGTACGCGGTGATGCCGAACTGTTCAAACCCATGATGATTACCAACTGGAGCCAATACCTAGAGTATTTTGCCAAACAAGGCTCCGATGGTTACACAGACTTCAACGCCTACCTCCCTTTTGCCGTCAATGGCTGGTTTATGAACGGCGGTGGACGCTGTTGGGTGACTAGCATTGGTACCAAACTCCCCGGTTCGGAACCACCAGCACCAGAGGAAACAGCCACAAAGCTCAGAACCTCTGGAAATCGTCCCTCTTTGATGTTTGCGATTAAGGCATCCGAAGGCGAAGAGGATGGTAGCTCAGCTCTTGCCTTACCCGGTGGACGAGTCAATGTTTCAATCCTTCCCGATGAACCTAAAGCTCCTGAAGATCCAGAGGCAGAACCCCCACTCAACACGGGTGAATACTTTAAAGTCATCGTTAGTCGCGGTGGAGAGAAACTCGAAGAGTACAGCCACCTGACCATGAACCCGGACGTCGAGGCGCAAGTGGGTACCTATGTCATCACTGCGATTAATGAGGGGATTGGCGACCAAGAGGCATCTCAATTTTTGTCCGTCACCGATATGTCCACCAGCGGACAACCCCTGTCTCGACGACCTGTCAACGGCACCTATGAAGTCAGCCCTCCACCCGTCATTTCTAGCCCTGAACGCTTTCCACGGGATGTAAATGGGGTGCGCGATGACCGCACGGGCGTCCAAGGGATTTTTGAAATTGACGAAGTTTCGATGATTGCTTGCCCCGACCTAATGCTGGCATACCAACGCGGCCTGCTGGATTTGGATCAGGTTCACGGCATCATGGAAATGATGGTTAGCATGTGCGAAAACAACGCACCCAGCCCCAACTATCGCATGGTGGTTCTCGACCCACCACCTTGCAAGGGAGGCGGCGAGCCTGTACCCCCTGAGCAACAAAAGCCTCAGCACGTAGCTCAGTGGTTAAGTAACTTCAATCGTCGTTCCATGTTTGGGGCGTTGTACTATCCCTGGATTAAAGTAGCGAACCCACGCAATGCCGGACGACCGATTTTGGTTCCCCCCTGCGGTCACATGATGGGGATTTGGTGCCGCACCGATGAGACCCGTGGCGTTTTTAAAGCACCCGCCAACGAAGTTCCTCGCGGTGTCTTGGGTCTAGCCTACGAAACTAACTTCCGCGAACAGGAACTGTTGAACCCGGTGGGGATTAACTGTATCCGCAACTTTGCTAACTACAACCGAGGTTTCCAAGTTTGGGGCGCACGGACTCTGGTAGAACCGGCTAATGTCCAGTGGCGCTATATCAGCGTCCGCCGCCTGATTAGCTACATTGAGCGCTCGATTGAAATCGGTACCCAGTGGGTTGTGTTCGAGCCTAACGATCAAGATTTGTGGGCGCGAGTTACTCGCACGGTCAGCAATTTCCTCGAACGACTGTGGCGTGCAGGGGCGTTATTCGGTGGTTCGCCTGGTGAATCCTTCTACGTGAAGTGCGATGCCAGTATCAACACCCATGAAACGGTAATGCTGGGTCGTTTGTATGTCGAAATTGGAGTTTGCCCAGTCCGACCAGCGGAATTTGTGATCTTCCGCATCAGTCAGTGGTCTCCTAACCAGTAGGTTAAAACTCTCAGATATCAGCTCTTGATCAAGAGCTGATATCTGAGCTGATATTGAAAAATTTGTAAGGAGGTTTTGAATAATGGCGATTATTACCGTTGAGAATTTTGAATTAGAAATTAAGGGCGTAGGTGACGGTTTACAGTTTAAAAGTGTTGACTTACCAGCATATAAGACTGACGTTCAACACGGTGATGCCCTAATGTCTGGTGCCAAGGGAGCTGTACGGCAGACTCTTACTAAGAAAAGGGAAGCCGCGGTTCAAATTACTTTAGTAACCCTAGCGAGTGGAGATGCAAAAAGCACTAGCTCACTGATGCGAAAGTGGTTGCTACAGTGTATGCCAAAAGCAGAGGATGGTGGCGGTTTTCCAACGAGTGCCAGGATGGCAGAAGGCGTAATAAAATCCTATAACTCAGCCGGAGAAATGGTGGACTCTTGGAAGATGAGCGGAGTTTGGATTTGTAAATATCAAATCGGGAAACTCAGTGCAGATGGCGGGTTGCTTGAAGAAACCTTTACGCTACAGGTTGACCAATTTGATCCAGCTTGATCTATCTAAGTCTGGGTGTTTGAGACAATATTCTTAATTTTGTTCGCTTTAAGAAGCGATCGCAAAAATCATTCCTTTGCACTTTGTAATTGATTGGAAGGTTATTTATGGCTGATGCTGTTGAGTTACTATCTAGTGATAACTATGATGTAGCAATTGGTGATATCAAAGACATCATTATCAAAGAAGTCAGTGGGATGTCAGTAGATATGTCCCCAAAGGGTGCTGATAATGCCATCGGTTCTGGCCCGAAGGGAAAATCGCTGGTTCTCAGTGTTCCAAGTCAACCGAAGTATGGCGAGATAACGCTCGTTTTGGTGCCAGGAGCGCATCAAGGCGGAAATGACGATAAGCTGTGGGAGTGGTACAAGGATTGCGCCTCGAAAGCTAACCTTGGGGAAGCTGCAAAAGCGCGAACTTTACGCAAAGAAATGACAATTAATGTCTATTACTCCGGTTCAGAGGGGAAGGTGGGGTTAACCTACAGCTTTGTAGGGGTGCTTCCCAATAGTTTTGATGTTCCTAAGCGGGACGCAGGGAGTAGCGAACTGGAAACTTGGACGCTTAAGCTGAACTACGAGCGGATGAAGTTTACTGTATCGGCGTAGAAGGAATTCTAAAGTCAACTCCCTGTAAAACTGCGCTGGTGAGGTGAGATGTTGCACAGTCTTATTCACCAGTCATTGATTTATCAGCTCGAAAGCTCATTGGTTGTAAGGCGGTATCAACTGTGACAGACTTCCCTGAAATTCTTACCACTTGCCGATTTTTTCTAGAACTAAAACTAAATGGCAGCAATGATGCAGTAGACGGCTACTTTATGGATTGTAGCGGTTTTAAGTCTACCCAACAGGTGATAGAAATCTCTGAGGTGACACCTCAAAAGTGGGGAAAAGATGGGGAATCTAAGGGTCGAATTGTCAGTACAAAAATTCCGGGTAAGGTTAGTTACAGCAATATTACTCTGCGCCGGGGCCTGACTTGTTCGATGACGTTATGGAACTGGATTCAAGCTGTCCAGGATGGAGATTGGGCTGAACAACGACGAGATGGTTCTTTGGTGATTTATAATCAAGCGGCGGAAGAACAGTTTAGATTTGAGTTTCAACGGGCGTGGCCTACTAGCTATAAAATTTCTGATGTGAATGCGGCTGGGGGTGAGCTGGAGATTGAAGAAATAGAAATGACAGTTGAACAGTTAAAACGGATTCAAGTAGCAAGGAATGATTCAAACTGAGTTTGAATTTACTTTACCGAAGGGATATCTCGATGCGGATGGCAATCTGCACCGCAAAGGTGTGATGCGTTTGTCGAGGGCGATGGATGAGATTGTTCCTTTGCGAGATCCGCGTGTTAAATCAAATCCTGCCTACGCTACAGTGATTATTTTGTCCCGCGTGATTGTCCGCTTGGGAGCGTTGGAGGAGGTCACGCCTTCAGTGGTTGAAGGCTTTTTTGCTTGTGACCTGAATTATCTCCAGAAATTTTATCGTCAAATTAATGACCTAGAACAGGAAAATGCAGGATTGAAAGAAGCCACGAACCCCTCTGCAAATCCTGTACTGGCTTCTGATTCTGAGTAAAGCGTCTCATGTCCAGCGATCGCATCCAAACAGAATTTGAATTTGTCCTCCCTAGAGGATTGATCGATGCTCAAGGGGGCGTTCATCGCCAGGGGGTGATGCGTCTGGCAACGGCAAAAGATGAAATGTGCGTCCAAAAAGACCGGGGCGTTCAGGAGAATCCAGCTTATGGAGTCTTGGTAATGCTCTCGCGGGTGATTACCTGTATCGGTACTGTAACCGAGGTAACGCCTACACTGTTAGAGGGTCTTTTCTCGCGAGATCTAGCATATTTGCGGGAGTTTTACAATCGCATTAACCAGGAGGGGGAAGCTTACATTCCGGTTCAGTGTCCCCAGTGCAATCGTCAATTTCAGGTGGAGCTTTCTCTATCGGGGGAATTCTAGGCTACCCTTCGGACGTACTACGCCAAGAGGTAGCCTTGATAGCTTTTCACTTTCACTGGTCTTTAGAGGATATCCTCAATCTAGAACATCGCGATCGCCGGGATTGGGTGACAGAAATTAGTCAGCTGGTGCAGCCAGAATAAAGCAGGGGCAAGGGGAGAACCCTTGCCCCTGCTTCATCTACAATGCTTTATTTTAGGGCGTTGGATTCTGGCTGATGTCTACCTTCACTAAGGGTTCTTCAGCAACTGTGCCGAGATTAACTGACTTTAACAAGTCTTTCCAATCGCTAATTAAGCTGGAATCTTTAGGATTGGCGTTACGTAAGTCAGCTAGAGAGGCGACGGTATCAAGCCACATCCCCGCATCTGCATAGATTGCTGGGCGGTCGCGCGGTGCTGCTTTCGCTAACGCATTGCTCAGGAGGGAACTCGGTTGGACTCGTTGAATCCATCCTTCTACAAGAATATCTGCCCCCCGATCTTCGGGGTCACAAATTAGTGATAACGACCAACGGTATGTTTTTCCAACAACTAGCGGTGGTGCATCCTTTTGAGGAAGGCGAATACTAACAACACCTGCCTTATTCGGAATCGGAAATGTTGTTTCGTATTTTGCCTGCGTACTTTTTTCCCCGTCATACAGCGCAAACTCTGCTTCCTGTGCGGAAGTTCCGGGAACGGCAACAAAGAAGGTCGGGTGAGCAGCTACACTCAAGCCTACATTTGTGCTGGGCAACAATGCCATGAGCGACTTTCCTTGGGCGGTGCAGCTGCTGCTGCTACCACGCGATGCTCCCGGTTCTCTAGTTTTGGGTGCCCCAACCCTTGGCAGCCTAAATCTTAAGCGACCTGCCACACGCATTTCCCTACGGTTCAGGCTGGGTTGTTGAATCGGTTTGCTTTTTGTGGTGGCGGTGGCTGGAAAGCTGGTAGCGATCGCACTAAGCCCCACAAACAAGGCTAAGGAGAGTGTTGTGAAATACACAGAAGACTTGTTCACCATAATCTTTAAGTTGTTGCAGTGGGTTTACCTAGCAAGCAGCAAGCGGAGTGCATACAAAAGGATCGAAACACTTTCCAAAGGGATCGCCTCCATGAGGCATCGTGCTTTGTAAATAAACTCGATCGCGACCGTAGTGGTTTTAGACAAAGACTCTTTGATCTTCAACAAAGTTTCCCACTTTTCCTGGCATATCTCTAGAAATTAGCGATTAATTTTGTCATGTTTCTTGCCTTAGTGGGTACTTAAAAGCGCTGGTTTTTGCTTAGTACAAAATTTGATGTTATAACTACTATAAAATTATCTCTCAATTTGGCACTTTTTCTTTTCTCAATCAAAAAAATTATCTACTTGTCCGATTTCTTCTCGAAAGCTTCATAAAGTTTTGTAGTCAATTAATTTTTTGGTTCTTGACGGCTCAATTTGCGGCTTAAACAATTTTCAAGGACACAAGGATACATACAAATTCTTAATCTTAATTTCCTCTGTTTAAGCTACACATTGAGCGAAGATTAAAACTCTAGCCCCTAGAGAGGAGGCGGCAATTATATGGTTTCTCAGCTCAGTTCAAAGATTCGCTCCCTGCTATCAAACACAAACAACCTACGCACAGCAGCTTTAAATTTTGGTGGACAAGTTGTTCTGACCAGTGTGGTGGCGACAAGCTTGGTCGTGGGAGCTAGGCAACTAGGGATACTCCAAGGACAAGAGCTGGGTGCTTTTGACCAGCTGACTCGGATGCGTCGTGATGAAGGTCCAGATAATCGCCTGTTGCTGGTGGAGATTACTGAGGGAGATATCCAAACTGAGAAAGGGTGGCCTATCTCGGATGCCACAATTGCCAAAGCGTTAGAGAAACTAGAGCAGTATGAACCGAGAGCCATCGGTATAGATATTATTCGGGATGTTCCGGTCAAAGAGGGGAATGCCAATTTATTGAAGATCCTCAAAGGAAGCGATCGCATTATTACGATCTGCCAACTCAGTGATGGTAAACAGGCAGGATTTCCGCCACCGCCTGGAATCTCACCAGACCAAGTGGGATTTGCTGATTTTGTCAAAGAACCTGATGGATGGGTTCGCCGCAGTCTCTTAGTTGCAAATCCTCCCGCCCCGAACGCTCCCTTAGAGAACCCACATCTTTGTAGCGATCCCGAAGAGCAACTCACCTCCTTGGATTTGACCCTAGCACTCATGTACCTGCAAGCTGAGGGAATCGAAGCAGAACCTTCAGATGACGGGAACCTGAAGATCGGTTCCACTCTCTTCAAAAGCCCCGACCCGAATGCTGGCGGATACCGGAACGCCGACACAGAAGGGTTGCAGATGTTGATTAACTACCGTTCGGCAAATCTGCCTGCCCAAAAGATAACGCTCACAGATGTACTCAAGGGCAAGATAGATCCGGCTTTAGTGAAAGATCGCGTTGTTTTGGTTGGCTACACCGCAGTTAGCGTGAATGACGACTTCAACACGCCCTATAGTGCTGCTCAAGAAGGCACTCAGAAAATGCCCGGAGTGGTCATTCATGCTCAGGTTGTCAGTCAGATCCTCAGTGCAGTTCTGGATAAACGACCGCTATTTTGGTACTGGAATGAGTGGGGCGAAATTGGATGGATTTGGGCCTGGTCGTTGGTGGGAGGCTTAGTGGCATGGCGAATTCGGCGTCCCTTGCTCTTGGTGATTGCGGGAGGGGGAGCGATCGCCCTCTTGTTTGGAACTTGTTATGTTTTGTTTCTCAAAGCGGGATGGATACCCCTCGTGCCCCCAGCATTGGCACTGGTGACAACGGCAGTCGGCGTCGTTTTGATAGATAGAGGATACGCCAAAGCCATCTATCAAGGCGTCAAAGGGTTTTTAAAAATCGATATTGAGATTGACCAGGAAAAGAAAGAACGCCAAGTATCGGAAATTACAGAAAGTGACTACTTCCAAGAATTGCAGGAAAAGGCGAAAAATCTCAGGAGTCGAGAAAGCAATCCTTCTGAAAAAACAACTTCTAAATTAAAAGTCGAGAGGTCAGAAGCGGCTGAAACAACGGCAGAAACGGACTACTTACAACAGTTGCAGCAAAAGGGAAAAAGTTTCAGGAATCGATCCAATAATGGGGAAGCAGAAGCTACCACTGAGCCAACCGTTGAAATCCCAGAAGCCGCTGAAACAACCACAGAAATCGACTATTTACAGCAGTTGCAGCAAAAGGGACAAGAGTTAAGAAATCGCTCCAATGATGGGGAAGCAGAAGCTACCACTGAGCCAACTGTTGAAATACCAGAAGCTACACAGGCAAGCCAAGCCACTGAAACAACAGAAGAAATCGACTACTTACAGCAGTTACAGAAAAAGGGTAAAAAGTTAAGAAATCGGCATCATGATGGGCAAGCAGAAGCTGTTGCGGAATCAAACGTTGAAATACCAGAAGTTGCATTGGCAAGCCAAATTACTTCTCCTGTCGAAGAATTAAGCAATCAGCAGGACGGACAGGGAGAAGCCGCAATTGAGTCCAATACCTCCACCCCAAAAGTCCTCCAGCCAAGCCAAGAAGTTGAAGAAACCGAAGAACTCGACTACTTCCAGCAGTTGCAGCAACGAGCAACCTTGAGAAATTGGGAGGAAGATAGGCAAACCCAAGCTGCCACTGAGTTAAATACCTCAATAGCAGATGTCACACCAGCAAGCCAAGAAACTGAAAGCGAAGAACTCGATTACTTCCAGCAGTTGCAGCAACGAGCAAACTTGAGAAATTCGAGCAGCGACGGGCATGCAGAAACCACTACCGAGTCAAATTCCTCAACAATAGAAGTTCTAGAGACTAGCCAGGAAGCTGAAAGCGAAGAACTCGATTACTTCCAGCAGTTGCAGCAACGGGCAAAAACCGTGAGGAATACAGAGACTGAATCTACCTGATGCCGGCGAGATAAAGCGCTATTAGAGGACATCTATCGATACATCGAACTGAGGATGCTACGCCGGATGCGTAGGCTCGCGATTCACATCATTAGCTGAAGAACAAGGAAGGAAAAGATGAATCAGGATCGAATCGATCAATCACCCACCGATTCCAGTGGACACCAAACTGATATTGGTCTGAATATGCTTGATATGATGAATTTGCCCGATGACCTGCAAAAACTCGTCAACTGGATGATGCGTCAAAAAAACGTGACCTTGCCGGAAGTGGCAGCTCACACTGGCGAAAGTGAGGAAGTTGCCCGCACCCAGTTAGAAGCTCTAGTCGCTCAAGGCGTCGTGCAAGAACTAGAAGAGGGAGAAACACTCCGCTACCGACCTCGCCTTGCCTCTAAACAGCGAAGCAAGCTATCTACAAATATCTGGCAGAACCTGGAGTGAGTAAACGAAATAAGTGTCTATCAAGCTGTGGGAATTAGCCTAAATGCAAGTTTCTATTACCTTGATAAGGTTGTAATCCTATTTGGGTTGTGAGGCGCTAGATTAACACTTCTTCCAGCCCCTCCCTAACGATTGAAAAAAGAGCAGCTGAGAATCTATATGTTGCAACCAAAAGACAAAATAGTATAGCGTATAAGCCGCACGGTTCATTCCCCCGCCCTTGAGTGGGCTTTCTCGATTGTTTTCTGTTAAGGATGAAGAATCCTCTCACATATTGAGGTAAACCATGTCAAAAATTGTGTCCATCCACTCATTCCGGGGTGGCACCGGCAAATCAAATTCGACGGCGAATCTGGCAGCTTTAGTGGCTCGCTTTGGGTATCGCGTTGGTATCGTTGATACCGATATTCAATCGCCAGGAATTCACGTGCTTTTCGGTTTCGATGAGCAGAAGATGGAACACTCTCTCAATGACTACCTGTGGGGTCGCTGTTTAATTGAAGAAGCTGCTTATGATGTCACCTCAGTTTTAAGAAAAACTGGCGTTAAAGGCGGCAGCATTCATCTGATTCCTTCTAGTATCAAAGCAGGGGATATTACTAAAGTTCTGCGCGAGGGATTTGATTTTGGTCTCCTCAATGACGGTTTCCAAGAGATAATGGAAACCTTGAATCTGGATTACTTATTTATTGACACCCACCCAGGTCTTAACGAAGAAACTCTACTTTCTATTACTATATCTGATATCTTGGTGCTAATTTTGCGTCCAGACCGCCAGGACTTTCAGGGGACTGCTGTGACGGTGGAGGTGGCTCGGAAATTACAGGTGCCTAAGATGTTGCTGCTAGTAAATAAGGCGCTACCCGTTTTGGATTTTGATGCCTTGAAGCAACAGGTAGAAAAAACCTACAATGCTCCGGTGGCTGGAATTTTGCCGCTTTCAGAAGAGATGATTCAAATGGCAAGCAGCGATCTCTTTTGCCTGCGGTTTCCAGATCATCCCTTGAGTAAGGTAATGGAAAAGGTTGCCAAGATGATTATGGCTTAATAGGTAATTGTCAGTGCAACCGAAAAAACAACTGAATTTGTAGGGACGGGTTTGACAAAATATTGGTGATTAGCTAAGCATATTGATAAACTCCCCTACACTATGGACTTTTGCTATTTAATTAATTGCCCGTAACCATTCGCAAAATAGTTTGGGGAAGTTGGGTTATCTGCTGCCAAAGGTCTTGGGGGCCAATGCCAAAGAAGAGTTGTAAAACGAGAACAACTGCCGCAATTAAAATGGCTGTGCCGATGCTGGCTTTCACTACCTTAATTAGTAAGGTGAAGACTAACCAGGATACGATGAGTGCGGCAATTAGAATGATTAAGTCTACTGGCATGGACGTTGCTCTCAAAGGTATTCATCAGGCTGGAGAATTTTGACAAGGTAACAGAATCTTTGCTTGGCTAGCTCGAAAATACAAAGATAGTTTTCGTGAAGTCACCTTTGCGAACTTCATTTACCTGGCTTCAAGCTTTAGTCTGTAGGAAACTTGCTTTTAATTCCCGATCGCCTGTCTAATTTTCCCCGAAATAGCGATACTTTTACTTTGATTTACTCTCCACCGGGCATATAAAGCAGACGCCATTGCCCCTTCACTGTGCCAAAGACGGCTTGATATTCAAGGGGAGAATAAGCAAAGCGATTGGAAATGTAGCCCGGTTTTCCATTTGGCAAAATTACGGCAGTCCACCCGTTGATGGAACTGTAATCTTCGCCTCGTTGCGCCCGTTCTCTGGCCCGTTGTTCTTCGATTTGACGATTGACTTTGACGACTTCGTTTGAGAGTAAGCCGACTACTGGACTCTCTAGGCTGGGTTGCGATCGCACGTTCACATTTTCACCTACAACGATGACGCGGCTTAATTCGTAGGAAACGCCATCGGCAGAATTTGGTGCGGGATACTGTCGAGCAAAATCGCGCGGTACGGTGTTACAAATCCAACCTGGAGATTGGAGGTCAACGTCCGGTTGCCCCTGGTTAGTGGTTTGAAAACAACCGGCAGCTAGGGCTTTTTCTAGCCATCCCCAGATTGGGGCATTGTGATTTTCTAGCTTCAAATCGGGGAGGGTGCTGATGCCGTGACCAATGCCAATTTGGTTGAGGGGCAAAATGGATTGCACAAACTCAGCATCGCGCGATCGCACTGCTTCCCGCAACTGTTGCCGAAATTGAGCGAAGTCACTTCCTGGGTTTACTTCATCTACCAGAACGATGCGTTGATGGGGAAAGTCATCTAGCTTTGGCTGTATTGCCACATCCGTTTGAGTCGTTGTCTGTGGGGTTGTGGCTTCAACTGCATCGTTGTTGGTTTTAACGGTGGAAGCGATCGCAGTTGCTTGTGAGGTCGAAGTTGATTCCGGTATATTTGTTTCTATGCTTTGTTGGTTCTGTGCCCCAGTTTGGCGACCGGCTGTTGCTAGAGTGGCACCAGTAATTGCCGAAATCGCAACTGCCCCCATAATCAAAAAGTATATTTTTTTCATAACTAATGCCGATAACGTCTTTTTGTTACCTACAGTTGAGACGCTAGGATTTCAGGCAAAGTTATTAAATTTTTGTTTTTAAATACATGAATATGCCGGGAGGCTGATGATCGGCGCTCCCAGCAAAGGTCGTATATTATTTCTCTTCTACATACATTGGAGGCTCAATCGCAAAATTGTTTAGCTGCCCCGCTTCATCCAGGATGTAACCCTCGGTCGTATCTAAACCAGTTCCTTCTTCTTGTTCTCTAGCTGCTTCAACTTGGTGTTTATTCAGCTCTTTATCCACATTAGATGGAATCACCGCATCTGCTGCATTCACGCCCAATACTGATTGCGATAATTGAACTCCAATGTGGTTGTTTCCTGGTGCCCCTCTTCCCGGTTCTGCTTCGCTGGGATCTTCTGGCAATACTGGATTTTGTTCGTCGCTCATGAATTTTTCTCCTATGTTATTTTAAGTTGAGCGTAGTCTGTTTATTACGATGTTTCTATTTATGAAGGTAGCTTAGTTAGTATCGCTCTTTACTCTTTCGCGGGTATTAAATTGGTAAAGGCAAAGGTAGAGAGCGCAGCGGCATTGCTTGATAGCAGAGGCTTGGCTTGACGCTGGATAGGCGAGATTTCCTCTGACACGGAAAAGACGCGATCGCATTGAACTCCTCTCAGCACGTCGGTAATTATAGGGAAATCGCAGCCAGAACCAAGCTTAATCCTTTCACAGTAAAATAAATTTAAAAAATCCATCTTAGTGCGGATATATCGGTAAGCACAATGAATAGGATTAGCAAATCTGATTGTTCTAAGAAATCGGGTTTGGGGTACTGTAACGCAATTTTCAGTTTATTTCGCTCGTTTTGCGGAAATTGTCTTTCAATTTTCCGGTTTTATAATAAACACGCTAGTAAACAACTCCTTTCATGGCATCAATCGCCCGCAAAAACCTATTTGAGGATATTCCCCGCTTCCTGGCAGCTCAGGCGGGGATTATGTTTGCAGTTAGCTTAGTCACTATTCAAACGGGTATTTTCAATGGATTTACTCGCGCTACGACTTTGCTAATCGACAATTCCAATGCTGATATCTGGGTATCCTCAGCGGATATGATTCACATGGAGCTGACACTACCCATACCCGCGCAGCGAGTTGTTGAGGCTCGACGGGTAGAAGGCGTAGAACAAGCTGAACCGCTGATTGTCCAAGCATCTTTGTGGCGAGATTCTCGGAACAAGATTTCACCGATGAGAATCATCGGATTCAATCCAGCCGGAGAATTATTTAGTCCAGGGAAAGTTATTCAAGGAAGTTTGAGTGCCTTAAAGCAGCCTTACACGGTGATGCTGGATAAATCTAATTTGCGTCCTTTGAACATCAAACAAATTGGCGATGTTGCTGAAGTTGGCTCATTTAAGGCACAGTTAGTTGCTCTGACGCAAGACACTCAATCAATTACATCGAATACTTTTTTGTTCACCTCGTTGGAGACTGCCAACGCTTACGCAAATTCCCGCGTAACGACGAGTTTAAACTGCAAGCTCCAATCGGGTGACATAAAGTGTACCAGTGCGTCGGCGAGTTTTAATAACCCACCCGCTGCGAATAATCTATCTGCTCCTGCACCCCAGAAATTAACTCCTACTGATTTAATCACCTATGTATTGGTGCAGGCAAAGCCCGGTCAAGATTTACAGCAACTCAAGAAAAAGTTAGAAGCAGCACTACCAGATACCCGCGCTTATACGAAGGCCGAAATGGCATCGCAGACGCGGGTTTTCTGGCAGCAGCGTACGGGAATTGGGTTTATTTTGGGCTTGGGTGCCGTTGTTGGCATTATTATCGGGATGGCGATCGCAGGTCAGATCCTCTACGCTTCTGTATCTGACCACTTAAAGGAGTATGGTACGCTCAAGGCGATGGGAGCTTCTGATTGGAAAATTTACGGTGTGATTGTCGAGCAGGCGCTCTGGATGGCGGTTCTGGGCTACATTCCCAGCATGGTTCTTTGCCAGGGGTTGGGAGCTTGGACGTTTGCTACTCAGGGAATCATCATTTTAATCACGCCTGGAAGTGCGATCGCCATCTTTGGGATTACGACTCTGATGTGTGTTGGTTCAGCTATCTTCGCTATCCAAAGAGTGACTCGTGTCGATCCGGCTATTGTTTTTAAGGCATGATTTCAGAATTTTGCCGCTTTAGGATAATAGTCGATGGTTTTCAGGAACCTGATATACTCAATGACCATCAATAATAAATGTAGATGTCTGTTTTATCCTAACTGATAGTGAGTTGAACTTTATATTGGCAACAGGGCAGAACAATTAGAAATTAAAACATTATACAAACCTATTTTGGAGAGTATGCGTACTTTAAGTAGGTGAGTGTAATTCAATCTCACTTGAAACGGTGAGGGGAGCAGGGTTCGTACTACCTAAAGTCACACCTACTATTTAGTCTCTAATGTCAATCTCTATAAAATAGATTGATTCCTGCTCGCTATTCAATAGTCGAACAGCCTTTATCTAGAGTAGGAGGCATTAATGTTCGGTTTCTTCTTAAAGTCTGCATCTGATTCTTTCCTTCGATGCTTCCGTTGAAATTTTGTCCGGAGTATGGTTACTTAAGACAGATTGCATTTAGTAACTCGTTGTAGTTTAGACCTAACGAATAGAAATTTTGATGATTCTTTCCCAAAGCAACCGTACTCAATTTGCCAGTGTCCGAAATCTAGATGCTATTCCTTCTATGAGTTCGCTTCAGGCTCACAGAAAAGCCATTATCGGCATCGGAGTAGAAATGGTATTCCAGTCGGGAGGATCGCGTTTCCAAGCCCTTAAAAGAGTCAATCTGGAAATCTTCAAGGGCGATATTCAACTATTGATGGGGCCATCTGGATCGGGTAAAACGACCTTACTCTCAATTTTGGCTGGGATTTTGACGCCGACTGCTGGCAGCGTACACTTGCTGGGGGAAGAGATTACAAGGATGTCTCGGAGCCAGTTAGCAAAGTTCAGACTGGAAAATATTGGCTTTATTTTTCAAGGATTTAACTTGTTTCCGGCGCTGACTGCGGCTGAGAATATAGAAGTAGCGCTGAATCTGAAAGGGATTCGGGGACGAATGGCACGGCAACAAGCACAAATTTTGCTAGAACAGGTGGGATTGGCGGATAAGGCGAAAAATTTACCCCGCGATTTATCTGGGGGACAAAAACAACGGGTAGCGATCGCTCGTGCTTTAGCTGGCAATCCTCAGTTGATTATGGCAGATGAGCCTACGGCGGCTTTAGATTCTCACTCCGGACACGCTGTGATTGAGTTACTGCGTCAGCTCGCGAAGGAAGGCGGTTGCACGGTTCTGATGGTGACACACGATAGTCGAATTATGGATGTTGCCGATCGAGTGTTGCATCTAGAAGATGGAAGGTTGAAGGCATAACATCTAATTTGTGAATCGGGTCATTGATAGTTTGTTGCTGTTTGGGAATGGAGAAGTGGAAATGAAATTAGGCGTGCCTTCTTTCCAATTCCCCATTCCTTTTAAGAATTATGAGAGCGATCGCAACTTTAGATGAGAAGGCATCTGAGGTTGGATGCGATCGCTTCAACCGAGTAGTGTCCCTGATGCGATCGCCTTAAATATTATTTCCTGGGAAAAACTCTTTGACGACTGCGGCAACTCCCAACGCCGCAGCTGCTACAGCGCCCCATTTAACCGGCGGATTCTTATCCAGCCAGTCAGTGAAGGAGGGAATCGTTAGATTGCCAAAATCTCCTTCTACTTTGTCATGGCTGAGAATCGGCTCGTAAAGATTATCTGGAGCATCTTCAGACTTTGGCTCGTTGGTTTTCTGAAAATTGAAGCCGATGAGAACCAAAATTTGATCCACCAGTCCCGGTGAGATGCGCTGAACCACGTCTAACATCTTGCCCACATCCCCCACAATAAAGTCACGAGTGGGGTGTTCGGCTACGTAGAGAATCGCATCGGCAACAAGGTTCGGCTCATAGTAAGGCGGTATTCCCGTCGGCTTGACGCCTAATTTCGTGCGACCGTTGTTGTAGAAGGGCGTGTTGATCACGGATGGCTTCACACTCGTTACACTGATGGGGATTCCCTCATGTTGCAGCTCGACGCGCAGAGATTCTAGAAAGCCCTCAACCCCGTGCTTTGCTGAGGAGTAGGCGCTCTGGAGGGGTAATGAACGCCTGCCTTCCATTGAAGAGATGTGGATCAGCGCCCCGCGCCCTTCACGCTTGAGATGAGGTAGCGCCGCCATTGCTCCGTATACCTGCCCCATCAGGCTGATATCGATAATCCGCTTAAACTCTTCCGGTGTTGTGTTGTCGAAAGTGGCAAAAACGCCCGTGGCGGGGCAATGCACCCAGGTATCGAGTCGCCCGTATACCTGCACGGCTTTATCTGCGATCGCTTTTACTTGCTCGAAATCCGTGACATCAGCAACGACTGCGACTGCTTCACCGCCTTGTTGCTGTATCTCATCCACCAAAGACTTTAACCCTGGTGCGCTGCGAGCTGAGACGACTACTTTTGCGCCTCGGTGGGCAAACTGCAAAGCTGTCTCGCGCCCGATGCCGCTAGAAGCGCCAACGACGGCGACGACTTGCTCTGTGATTGGCTTTAATTGCATTGTTGCTCATCCTTTTATTAAAGTTGCTGACGACAAACCATTCACCTTTGCAGCTCAATTGCATCCAGGAACGTTGCCTTAGTTGTCGAATGTTAAGTTCTATTAACTAAATTAATCGACTCACGGCGGGTTACATCAGTCTCAGGGTTGACCTCAAGGTTGACAATGGGGATGGGAGTAGCGCCCTTTGCCTAGATTTTGCGATCGCTGGATAGCTGACTTTTACAGAAGTCAGCTCCGAATTCGTGCAGGTAGTCCACGACTAAATTTTCCAGAATGAGAAAAAAAGAAAACAATTTATTTAGCGCCCATACAGAAGCAAGAAGAAGCGAACAAATTTTATAACAGAGCGATAATAGACTAAAAAATATAAGCAAGTGAATACTTTAATAACTTTATGAACACAGCAACAATTACTTTACCTTCTACCCTCAAATTAACAATTGACTTGACAGACGAGCAGTTTTTCCAGTTATGTCAGAACAATCGGGATTTAAGATTTGAGCGCACAGCATCGGGCGAATTAATCATTATGCCCCCTACAGGTAGCGAAACTGGAAATCGTAATATCGATTTATCGTATCAACTCCAAGCTTGGAGCCGACAAAACAATTTAGGGCTTGCCTTCGACTCTTCGAGTGGCTTCAAACTGCCGAATGGTGCAGATCGTTCACCTGATGCGTCTTGGGTAAGACGCGTTAGCGAAGCGGCTCCGGAGGAGCGTCGCTGGGATGCTTTGACCCCCGAAGAACAACAGGGATTTGCACCGCTATGTCCTGATTTTGTGGTTGAGTTACTCTCTCCTAGCGATTCGCTGAAAATCGCACAGGCGAAAATGAGAGAGTATATGGAAAATGGCGCTCGTTTGGGTTGGTTGATCAACCGGAAAAACCAGCGAGTAGAAATCTATCGTCAAGGGCAGGATGTGGAAATTCTAGAAAATCCGGCAACTTTATCAGGAGAAGATGTGTTACCTGGGTTTTTATTAGATTTAAAACAAATTATGTAGTTTTAGACGAGATCGTGCAGTTTTGGTGGGAAAGCGATCGCAGTCGTATGTGAATAAATGTGATCAACAGCCGTGAGTGCTTACAGGCGATCGCAAAAAGTCTTGTAAAATCTTGCCATTCGATATAATGAACAGATGTTGGACTTTAATTCCCTCTCTGAGTTTTCACGCGCCCACTGTATCGCCATTTGCGCGTTTCTGGTTCCAGCCAACTTGGGTGCTACCATCTGGACAATGATTCTGGCTGCACTCTGTCGCCCTCAAGTTCAGGTGTGGCGGAGTGCTGGAGTGGCAACCGTCTTTGCTCTGGTGATGGTGCTACACGTCTTTACTTGGTTCCAGGTTGGGGTAGTGCTGCCTCCCACCTATATCCTGCTATGTTTGGGAAGCACCTGCCTGGTCACAAATATTCTAGCAATCGCCTACAACTACAATACAGTTGTCCTCCGCAAACGCTACCCTAATGCTTCTAGCGCTATCAACCACCCCTGAAACAGCTTCATGTCGTCAGTATTGCCTCGCCTTTGGTTTGATGCTTGTAGTAACAACGTTAGGCAATGCTGGCTTCTGATGGATGTGCGTTCACACAGATATCATCCCAGGTTTTGTTAACAAAGATATTTTGTAGCTTGCTAGCCAAACTCCAGGTACTCATCAAAGATTAGTTTATACCTGTGGATTGAATGGCGATCTTAACCAACTGGCAGTAGTTGCTTAACTTTTTATAGCTCCATTTATTACTTAATGATGACTCATGGCTAATTGCTAAGTGTTGAAAAGCAATTAGCCATTTGTTGTTTTTTGTTCAGAAAAACAGTGTTTTTTAAAAGTCTGTAAAAACACCTTAGAAAATTATAAATAAATGTAAATGCTTGTCAATGCCTTTGGGTATAATTCTCTTGATAGATCACAAAAGCATAGAGGATGAATTAGCTTTGTTATAGTTATTACCGAGAAAACTATGCTAATTTCATCCAGGCCAGTAAAAGATGTATTCTATTGCCCAGAAGAATCTAATTTTTATTCTCAATGTTTAGAAAGTTTAGTTTTAAATGAGGGCGCTCATGGTAAAACTATTATCGAATTTGGTTCAGGAGATGGAACCCCAGTCATTAACTCCTTAATGAGAACCAGATTTGATGGAATTATACATGGCTTTGAACTCAATGACTTAGCCTGGAAAACTGCCAAATCAAATATTCAGGAATACGAACTTAGCGCCCAATATATCATTCACAATACTTCTTTCTTTGAGGCATCTCTTCCCAAGGCCGATTATCTGATCTCAAATCCACCATACCTTCCAGCGCCAGATGAGAATATTTATCAACCCCTGTTACATGGGGGTACAGATGGGTCTAAAATTGCCAAACGGCTTTTATCTTTAGATTATGAAAACGTCTTACTAATGCTCTCTAGTTATTCTAATCCGGAGGGCTTTATTAATTATGCAATCATGCAAGGCTACTCGATTGCTAATTTTATCGTCTCCCCTCTAAACTTTGGTTATTACAGTTGTGAGCCAAAGGTTAAAAACACAATTAGAGAGTTGCGAGAAAAGAAAATGGCTTTTTACTCAGCGAACATCTATCTTTTAGCAGGTGTTTTGTTTAGGAAGCAGCAGAAATGTCAAGTGGATTTATCTACTGAGCTGATTCAGATCATGACATCTTTGTAAAAGCTTGAACAGGGAGGGGGAGAGCGATCGCTAAAGAATCTTTCCTAAACCCAAAAGCCACTTTAGACGGGAACGAATCAAGGGTATTGAGAAGTTAACAGTTCTCAGTGCCCTATTCTTATTGTTTAATTTCTAACTAAAACTAGAAAAATTCAAATTTATTCTCGTTCTCAGGGTTCAACCTAAAGAACGAGAATGGAAGACGACTGACTGTTAACAAGTCGGCAAGTATTTTAGGCAAAATGTATTTTATCGATTGGCCTCGCGATCCGCTTCTTTTGCCGAACGCGCGATCGCTACACCAGCGCGATCGCCCATTAGCTTCTCTTGGTCATATCCCAGGACAATTTCCCAAGCATCATTCGGGTACTTGTCAACCAACGGCATTGCCACATCATCTAACATCCATTGACCGTGACGTTCGTCTTCCCGAATGTGCAGTTCCCAGTAACCCATTGCTGCATCAGAAAGTTTCAACCGTTGCGCTGCGGCTAGATAGGTTTTGTATGCCGCAGGACCTGCCACTTCAAAATAAGTCAATCCACCGCAGTAACGCAAGAAATAAATTTTGCGCTCGGTAACGAGAAAGTTATGATTAGCGCAGGCTAGCACTTCCCAAGGTACTAAATCGAAGTAGCCCTCTGGCTCTGTGTTCATGCCAAACTCGTCAAGCATCTGGGCAAAAAAGGTAGAGTGCTTGCGGGAAAGGCGACCGTTGCCGTACTCTTCCAACAACACTTTGACGAGGGTACATTGTACTGCGTTGGCGGTGCCTCCCAGAATGCGCGACAGGCGGCTGCCTTCAACTAAGCCATCAAAGGAACCAATTGCCAAGATTCGGCGATAACCAGCCTCTGTTGTCTGCTCCCGCAAGTAGCGACTACCTTCCGATAGGGGAGGATCTAAGTCGGCTGCACCCCGCTCGCTCAGCGCTTGCTTAACATCGGCTGGGGAAAGTTTTTGGAGTGCTTCTACATCAAAGTGTGCCAGTTCCCACTGCTGCCAAGCGGACTCGATTTGGTTGCGAACTTTTTGCAACCAAATTGAGCGTTCGTTGGTGTAATGGTGCAGATCGTCATACCAAAACAGCTTGAGCCGATTGATGCGATACAGCACGCGCTGCAAAAAGAGGTGTGCGGCTTCAACTGGCTCATCACCACTTCCTACCTTGTAAGCCGCCTCAATTGCGGTAGCGATCGCACTTTCAACGTCGCTTGCTAGTTCAGGTTGTGCAGCTAGCTTGTTGTCTAAATCTTCCATTTCGAGCAATTTTATAAATTGCTGCTCAGATTTGTTGTAGCTTGTGGCTGTTTCTTGACTCGTTGCCGTATTCGTTGGTTGAAAATCAGTAATCGCGACCATAATTGCCCATGAATTCCGTCTTTGCACTTTTTTGATGCTAGTGCTGTCCGGTTGGAACAATTGTCGGTCTGTGGGGGGAACTTGCCACAGCCAAACGTATTTCTACCTAAATATATAGGTGTTTGAAGATTAACCACAAAGACATGAAGACACAAAGAAAGTACGAAGTTTTCTTTGTGTCTTTGTGGTTCAACAAAACATTTTTGCTATGGCACTATGCGATCGCTGCCACCGCAGACAGTAATCCTTGGAACAACCCAATGCCATCCGTACCGCCTAAAATCGGATCTGAGGCGCGTTCTGGATGAGGCATCATTCCTAGCACATTTCCTTTTTTATTGCAAATACCCGCAATATTATTTAAAGAGCCGTTATGATTCTCGCCGTGATAACGGAAGAGAATTTGATGGTTGTCTTCCAGTTGTGCCAAAGTAGCGGCATCGGCGTAGTAGCGCCCCTCACCGTGGGCAATTGGGAGGGTAATGACTTGTCCGGTAGAATAGGCTTGCGTCCAAGGGAGATGGGTGCGTTCGACTTTCAGGGGAATGCGATCGCAAATAAAATGCAATTCTCGATTTCGGGTGAGTGCCCCTGGCAGAAGTCCCGCCTCCGTTAGCACCTGAAACCCGTTGCAGATACCCAAGACAAACTTCCCTTGCTGGGCGTGTTTAATCGTTGCTTGCATCACCGGAGAGAAACGAGCGATCGCGCCACAGCGCAGATAATCGCCGTAGCTGAAGCCACCCGGAATCACTACCACATCGAGATCGGAAATATCCGTGTCTTCATGCCAAACCATCCGCGTCGGCTGATGTAGCAAATCGCGAGTCACATAGGCGACATCGCGATCGCAATTAGAACCCGGAAACACAACAACCCCAAATTTCATATTGCTAATCGCTAATGGAAGACTGGCTAGCCAGAAGTCATCAGTAGCGATTGGTTCTTCACAAATGAGCGATCGCTACTAACTACCAACTACCTAGCCCCTATTATCCTAAAAGAATATCTCCGTCTCTATCTGACCCGACATCTCAGTTAGGTCAAACCGATAGTTTTCTGTTACCGGATTCGTTAACAACTGATCGCACATCCGATCTAATTGATGCCGCGCCTCATCCTCACTCTCTGCCATCAGAGTCAGTTCAATATACTTTCCGATTCGCACCTGCTCAACATTGGCATATCCCATATGCCCCAACCCAGACTGTACCGCCGTGCCTGCTGGGTCTAAAACTGAAGGGCGCAGAGTCACGTAGATTTTCGCTTGATATTTCCGATTCACAGCCATTCCTATAAATTATTCCCTTAGATAGGTGATATTTGTTTTATTCTAAGGGGGGAAGGGTGTGAGCTGCGTGAAGTTCTCGCAATTTAAGCTGGAAAGAGATAAAGGTATCAGCGACAACCTGAAACATATTAAGGATATCTAGCAAAACTGAAGACCATGAAAGCCCAACGCACCCGCAGTCAAGAGCGTATTTTGAATCTGCTCAAGACGATGAACCGAGCTGTCTCAGCTCAAGATATTTATGTAGAACTTCGCAATCGTAGCCAAAGCATGGGACTAGCAACCGTCTATCGTTCCCTGGAAGCCTTAAAACTGGATGGTGTCGTCCAGGTACGGACATTGGCAAGTGGCGAATCGCTCTACAGTTCCGTGCAACAAGACAAGCATCACCTGACTTGTTTGCAGTGCGGAAACTCGATTCCCATCAATCAATGTCCAGTCCATGAATTAGAGAGCCAGCTGCAACAATCGCACTCGTTTAAAATTTTCTACCATACTCTGGAGTTTTTTGGACTGTGCGATCGCTGCTGTGTTGCTCAAGTTGCTAGCGATGCCTTAGATTAACTATCGTCGCCTAAATCTAAAAATTGAGCTTGGTTCGTGTCTCCGACAATCGAGCGAATGCCTTCCAACGTAGCTGGGATAGTGCGCGGGTCCATAAACATCACCTTGCTGCTACCGCTCTTGCCAATCGCCATCCCCATTTCTAGATAATTCTGAGCGAGTAGGTACTGAAGAGCTTCCTGGGCGTTGGGGTCGGTTTTGAGCGTTTTAGAAATCACTTGGAGCGCTTCAGCAGTAGCCTGAGCCTTGAGAACTTGCTGCTGCCGTTCCGCCTGCGCTTTGAGAACAATCGTCTTTTGTTGCCCTTCTGCCTCCAGAATCGCGGATTTTTGACGGGCTTCTGCTTCCAAAACTTGCGCCTCAGCCTTACCTTTAGCAGAGTTCACGGCTGATTCGCGTTCGCCCTCAGAGGTGAGAATTGCCGCCCGCTTGCGACGTTCCGCCGACATTTGCAATTCCATCGATTCTTGCACAGCCTTGGAGGGAACGATATCTCGCAGTTCTACCCGTGTCACCTTCACTCCCCAAGGATCGGTAGATTCGTCCAGTTCTCTGAGCAAAAGTTCGTTAATTTGAGTCCGGGCAGTAAAGGTTTCATCCAGTTCCAGTTTGCCCATTTCCGAGCGAATCTGCGTCAGCACCAAATTCACCATTGCTGACTGGAGATTTTCCACTTTGTAGTAGGCTTTCTCCAAATCCAGAATGCGCCAGTACACGACAGCATCAGCGGTAATCGAAACGTTGTCGCGGGTAATACATTGTTGGGGAGGAATATCGAGAACTCTTTCCCGGACGGTTGCTTGGTAAGCGACTCTTTCGTAAACCGGGATCACGAAATTCAAACCGGGTTTGAGTTTTTTGCCGCTATATTTACCTAAAGTTTCGACTAAAGCTTCGTTTCCTTGCGTAACCACTTTGACGCCTGAGAGGGCAGATCCGCCTAAAACTAAAGCGATTAATAACCCAAAAAATCCTTCCATTGTGAACCTCGTTTTTACAATATCGCAGATTGATAAACCCTAGAATTAGGATTTCAACAGGTGTTCTGGAAGCACGACCAGAGTTGTGCCTTCCCGTCTGACGACGTACACTCTTTGATTGGGAGCGATCGCCAGTTTCTCATCTTCACATCGTGCCTTCCAAGAATTTCCTTCGTAGAGTACCCGCCCCATCTCTCCTGGCAAAATCTCTGTTAAAGTCTGACCCTCGGTTGCATCTTCCATCGAAGACACCTTTCGCCTCGGCATCAAGCGATGACCCAGGTAAACGAAAGCAATTGAAAACACTAACCAAAGCACCACCTGTAAAGCCGCCGGTAATGGGAGCAGCATGACTAACAGTGCCACCACGAAGGCGCTGATTCCCATCATGAAAGCGGTAAAAGCTGTTGGTACAACTAGCTCTATCGAGCAAAGGATCGCTCCTACCAGTAACCACAACAAAGTCGGGCTGAATCCGAAAGGCTGGATCGGCAGTTGCATCAGTAAAGGAGAATCAAACAACCCTGCTAAAAACCAAATTGTCATAAAACTCAATCCCTGCTTGATATCCCGGTAAGGATAGTTATCAAGGTAAGATGAACTATTCCAATGAAAGCCAGTTAGGATTGGGAAGGCATCTTGCCTTTCTGTTTACTACAACATTTCATCTATAGATTTCCTAGAACCCAGTGGAATTTTTCCTTAAGAATCTCTTGGAAGCTTTTTTATAAAAATTTCAGTTTATGAACAGTTCCCAGTTGAAGAGCGATCGCTATCTTTGGGCAACTGGCTCAGTTGCTGCAACGATCCCGGTCGGAGAATTCGTGCAAGACAGATATCAAGTTGTTGCACCTCAAGTTTGGCTCGATACTCAACCGACACAGCCGCCTCAGATCCCCGAACAGTTCCCGGAAAATCTTTACCCTTACCTGCGCTTATATCCCCAGTGGTTTCATCTCCCCGAAGTCTATGGATATGCAGCAGTGGGAAATTCTCCATCCCCGACTGAGATTCTGTTGCTAGAAAATGTCCCGATGGATGCCACAGGCAAGCTATTTCCTTCCATTTTGGACGCTTTGCCCCAAGCATCGGCAGTACGCCAGATTTACTGGCTCTGGCAGATGCTAGAACTTTGGACGCCCCTAGCGGAATTTGGGGTAGCTTCTAGCCTTTTAGTTGCGGACAATCTCCGAGTGGAAGGGTGGCGGTTGCGGCTGTTGGAACTTTACGCCGATCCCGTCAGCGACCCAGAGATGGAAGTTGCCCATACAAACAATGGGAATGGCATCTCCGACCACAAGCAAGTCGGAGGAAGTCGGCGGGAAGAGAAAAAATTTCTGCCTCTCACCTTGAGCCTTGAACCTTTTGCCGCTCACGCCTTAGCGGAACCGACCGGGGATCAAATGGTCGCGGGGTTTGGCCCAAGTCTCCGGGATCTGGGTCTTGTTATCGCGAGTTGGTGCAGATTAATCCAGGCATCAGCGGTGACGCCACTTTTAGAAATTTGCGAACTGATGCAAGCCGAAGATGCGACCGAAAGCGCGATCGCCGAACGGCTAAATCAGCTATTACTGGAGCAGGCAGCTGAACTCCCCTTGCGCTTGCGGGTTGCCGGTGCCACCGATACGGGTCCCCAACACGATCATAACGAAGACACCTGCTATCCCACGGCGCGGGATTTGCTAGCCGCAGACTTCACCCAAACAACTGACCCGCTGATTCCCCACTTGAGCATCGTTTGCGATGGGATTGGCGGTCATGAAGGTGGAGAAGTTGCCAGCCAGCTAGCAGTACAATCCCTGAAACTGCAAGTTCGGGCGCTTTTGGCGGAAGTGGCAGAGCAAACGGAAATCGTGCCCCCAGAACTGGTGAAAGAGCAACTCGCAGCAAGTATCCGGGTAGTCAATAACCTCATTTGTGCCCGCAATGACGACCAAGGACGAGAGTCTAGGCGGCGGATGGGAACGACGCTGGTGATGGCTCTCCAGCTGCCCCAGAAGGTGGCGACAGCTAACTCTGGTGTGGGGAATGCCCACGAACTCTATATCGCCCATGTTGGAGATAGCCGCGCCTACTGGATTACCCCCCATTCTTGCCAGCTGCTGACCGTAGACGATGACGTTGCTGCTAGGGAAGTACGAATGGGGCGCAGTCTCTACCGGGAGGCGTTACAGCGACCCGATGCCGGGGCGCTCACCCAAGCGCTAGGCACGCGGGATGCCGAGTTTCTTCGTCCGAATGTGCAACGCTTCATTGTGGAAGAAGACGGACTGCTGCTGCTGTGTTCTGATGGTCTGAGCGACAATAACTGGGTTGAGCGATCCTGGGCAGATTATGTGGAGCCGGTGCTTCAGGCTAAAATTCCCCTGGAGGCGGCAGTCCAGTCCTGGATTGACTTAGCGAATCAGAAGAACGGTCACGATAATACTTCAGTCGTGATTACTTACTGCCGCGTTTCCCCAGAGTATCCGGTGCTACTCAATTTTGGCGAGATCGGGAATCTCACCTTAATGCCGAAAGCTAGTCTGCAAGCTGAAGCTGAAGATGTGAAGTATGCTGAAGCGGTGCCGGTGGAGATCGTTCCGGCAAAGCCAAACCGACTGCGTCGAGGGAAAGGGTTGGTCGTCGCACTGGGAGTCTTCCTCCTACTGCTGGGGGGCAGTGCGGCTGGGTTATATGCTTGGTGGAAATACAATCCTCAAGGGTTCCAGCAAATACGCGATCGCTTGTTCAACCCCGCACCGTTGCCCGTTCCAGTCCCCGAAACGCCATCTCCCGCTTCCAGCGTGCCGCCATCACCGCAAAACTCTCCGTCTCCATCTACACAAGTGCCGCTACCTCCCGAAAATTCGGCGTCACCAGTTCCCTCAGTACCCCCGCCCGAAAATTCAGCATCGCCAGTTCCGTCAGCACCCCCTCCAAGTCCATAAAGAGGAAGTTACCGTCCTGTGCAAGAATATTAAGGTTGTTCACAATAGCACAATGCTTGGGTACTGGTAAGAGCCAAGCGTCTTGATAGGCAACGCTCCCAGCTCACCACGCTTGGTGGAAGCAGTTATTCCTCAAAAGAAGGCTGCACCAGTTTGACTCAGATACCCAACCGGAGATCAAGAAATGAAAGTAGGCGATCGCGTCCGCGTTATCAAATCTGTGATTGTTTACCACCATCCTGAAAATAAGGGTAAGCCTTTTGATGTCAAGGATCGGGAAGGAGAAGTGGTCTCAATCATTCACGAATGGCAAGGCAGACCCGTCAGCGCCAACCTTCCAGTTTTTGTCCAGTTTGACAAAAAATTTAAAGGTCACTTCCGCGAGGATGAGCTAGAAACTCTAAATTAGGCTCATGGTCAATGGCTCATATTCGCGATTAGCTATGAGCCATTGACCATGAGCCATTGACTATCATCGCCTACCGCGATTAAACCAGCCGAATATATTGATGTCACCCCGCATTCTCTGCAACTCTTGCCGGTTAGCTTCCGCTGTCATCTGATACCACTGGCAGTAACGCTCAAGTTCCTTTCGGTACTCGGCTTCCCGGTAAAAGTCATGAGTCATTTGGTAGGTGGCAAAGATGTCCGCTACGGGGGGAGGTGCTGGAATAAAGTGTGGGAATTCTTTTGGCATTTTTGAAGGTTGGAAGGTTGAAGGTTGGAAAAATAATCGCTTCAAACTACTGTCTAAACTTTTTAAAGCCAGCCTTTAAGGCGATAGATCCCTGTTCCAATGTATTCTTTTAACGCTCTGGTTGACCTGTGTAACCGCTCGGCATCTGGTAAAACATTTAGGATTCGAGCTTGCAGGCTCCTGTTGGATTCGAGAAAGTCTGCTTCTGTCACCAAAAAGTCGGTGGGTGCGGGGATGGCTTGAATTCCCTGACGCTTGAAAATCAGGAGCGAGCGCGGCATATGCATTGCCGAAGTCACTAATAATACTCGGCGAATCCCCTGCTTTTCTAAAATTTGCCGCACATTCACCGCATTTTCATAAGTGTTCAAAGAGCGAGGATCTTGAAGAATGGCAGATTTGGGGACGCCTAATGTTTCTAAAATTACAGCCATATCCGCAGATTCCGGTGCCCCACTGCCCCGCCAGTCGATGCGTCCGCCGCTAGCAATCACGACAGGAGCTTTGCCTTCGCGGTATAACTGGGCACCATAGAAGACGCGATCGCCTTCTTCGCTCAAATCTACACTCGGTCGAGGCGGCGAAGCCGATTTCGTGGCACCGCCCAAGATAACAATCGCCTCAGCAGTTGGGAGTTCGGCTGGTGGGAGATTTTGCCATTCTAGCGATCGCAATAACGAGTTCTCCACCCAGCCATTACTCCCCACCAGCAAGGCAATCAATGCCAAAACAATCGGCACCGCCGCCCAACGAGGGCGTTTCCACAGTAATACCAGTGCCACAATCATTAGCACGCAGGCAATTCCCAAGGGATAGATAAATAGCGGTAGCAGTTTTGAGAGAAACAAAAACATAGAACAAGGTAATTAGTAATTGCTATACCATTTCACCTTAAAGCCACTAAAAATCAATGCCTCAGCGTGTCTACGGACAAGACTTGTACGAGCCAAAATCTAAAATCCAGAATCTAAAATCCAAAATCTAAAACAGGATAACTTCCTGTCCCCCTTTTGCGCCTCTGCTTTTCATCCCCAGCAGAATCATTCTTCCCGGTTATCTTCTGTGTTGTCTTCCCGGCTATCTTCTGTGTTGTAGGCTGTATTGTTTTGTTGGTTATTTCCTAGGTTGCCCCGGTCGCGACGACCACTTAAGCCACGATATTGTTTTTTGGGTTTACCATAGCGTTTTCGGTTTGCCGAATTATTCCGATTCCGCCCATTGGAACCTTCTTTCGTCTCCTCTGAGCGTACCTGCCGGGGTTCATCTTTGGCTTTTGACCAGGCAACCACCCATGCCCCTGCAAAACCCCCAACCGCCCCTAGAAAGATGCTCAAGGGCACCCGATACCCCAGCATTACAAAGCAAATTAGAAAAAACAACCAGTACTTCAACCCAGCAGAGAACCCACTTGAGAGTCCCAGGGATCTGAACCCATTGCCTTTGTTCGTCATAAGTGTCTGGCTAATCCAAAAGTGGCTAACCGAAGAGTGGTTGAATCCTTCAATTAGCCACTTTTCGATTAGCTATTTAATTGTGACTCCCAATCCTGAGTCGTGTCTAAAGTTTTCACGTAGGCTTGTTCGGATTGAGTAAAAGGTTCAGCAGTGGCTTGTTGCTTCGCCAATAGGTCAACGGTAGCATCAGAAACATCACCAGTACGGGAGGCGAGACGATCCTGGCAAACTTCCATTGGTGCCGTGCAGTGGAGGATTTGCAAAGGAATTTGGTGAGCAGTGGCTTGAGCGATCGCATCTTCTCTCAACTTCTGCCGATCGTACTTCGCATCCAAAATCACCGACCAACCTTGGCTAGTCAGCATTATCCCCAATTCCAACAACCGGCTGTAGGTCTTCTGAGTCATCTCATCGGAATAAAGGTCTGCCCCCCCTGGTTGTTCTAAGGGAACGCCTCCTAAATGTTTCCGCAGCGCATCCGAACGGATGTGAATTGCCCCCAAGCGCCGCGCCTGGAGCCGCGCTACCGTACTCTTCCCGGAACCCGATAGACCAGACATCAAAAACAGCTTTCCTTGGCGGGAGGAGCCACTAACAGAGGCATACGCCGGGGACGGCGATCGCGTGTATTCCCACGCCAGTTGGTAATATTGGGCAGCAGTGGCGGCGGCTTTTTCCTTATCCACGGCGGGAACAGCCGGATCGTTCAACAAGAAAGAAGTCACCTTCGCCCGTACATAAGCTTGACGACTCAAGTACAAAGGCAACACCTGCAACCCTTCCCAATCTCCCATCTGCTCAACATAAGTATTCAAATAGGCATTGCCGAGGTCTGGACGCGATCGCGCATCCATATCCATCACTGCATAGGCAATGTCGAACATGACATCGACAAAGCGAAACGGCTCGTTAAATTCAATGCAATCAAATAGCAGAATCTTGTCTTGCCAGAGACAAATATTTCTCAAATGCAAATCCCCGTGGCATTCCCGAATCCAATTATTTTGAATTCTGCTTTTAAATAACTCCTCTCGCTCAGCAAAGAACGAGTCTGTATACTGCCTGGTTTCCTCGTAATGTTCCTGAGTTTGCGGCCCACCAATATAGTTTTCAGTTTGCCGATAATTTTCATCAATGGCATCCCGAACTTGAGTTACTTCTCCAAATTTACGAATATAGTCATCTGTGTGCGCTTTTTCATGGAATTTGGCAACAACCCGTCCCAAATCCTCCATAAGTTTTTCCGTCAGCAAGTCTTGCTCAAACAGATTGCTGAATAAGCCATCTTGGGGAAATTGGCGCATTTTCAGCACATATTCCACCGGCTCGCCCGATCCATTTAAATGAAATTGGTCGTCTGTCTGAGTAATGGGCAAAATTTCTAAATAAATTTCCGACGCACCGCGCTGATTCAGCCGGATTTCTTCATTACAAAAATGCTGCCTTAGCTCTAAGGTTGAATAGTTTAAAAAGCCAAAATTCATCGGCTTTTTAACTTTATAAACCAAATCACCCGTCAACAACACATAAGAAACGTGTGTTTGAATCAGCTCAATTGGTTGCGTCACCGGATGAGGATAAAAACTCGGCTGCAACATCTGCTGAATTAAAGGGGGAAAAGAAGCTTCTGTCATATTTTTGCGTTCTATAGCGCGATCGCGCATGGCTTCACTAATGTGTCTTTACGGTTAAAAAAAAGCCAGGGGCTTAACCCCTGGTTTTCAAGGCAATGAGAAAAAAACTGGCAAAAAGCCATCGTCTCATGCTTCAGATTCAGTTTCCGACTCAGTTTCTTGATCTTCAGCTTGGACTTGAGGTTGGAGGACACTTACAGTCACTTGATCTGGCTCACCAAGCGCTGTCACCCCAGGTGGCAAAACGAGTTCGCCGATATGCAATTTATCTCCAATATGCAAATTAGAGACATCAATCTCAATCGAATCAGGGATGCTTTCAGGCGCACACCGCACCTGAAGTTCGTTGAGTACGGGGTCTAATACGCCGCCTTCTTGCTTAACACCATAGGCTTCTCCTACATAATGCAGGGGCACTTGCACATCCAGATCGCCATGAGCCGCGACCGCAAAAAAGCTGAGGTGATACAGGGAGGTTCTTTTCCAAGGATGCGTCTGCACTTCTTTGAGCAGTGTTTTACCACTCCAAGAAATCTCAGGAATGTTGAGCTGAATCAAGGTGTTATTAACAGAGGCACCTTTGAGTAAGGTTTCAGCCTTTTTGGCTTCCAAAGTCAACTCAATAGATTCAGTTCCTTTGTGCCCGTATAGGACGGCTGGGACTAATCCACTGCGACGAAGGGCATTCGGCTTGCTCCCTTCAGGGCGCTTTTGACATTCAACTGTATGTTCCATCTTCGTTGTTTGTGAGTTGCTAATAGTGACTTGGTAATTGGCATCTTCATGAAAAATTAGAAATTAAAAATTAGAAAATCGTCTTTCTTCAATTTTTAATTTCTAACTTTTAATTTTTTCGCCTATTACCGATGTGATGTTACCGGCGTGCCATTGGCGTGCAATAGCGCCCGCTTGGGTCCGTGGATCGGATCTTCTACTATAATCGTTTGATCGCGGCTAGCACCGAGGGAGACGATCGCAATTGGGACATCCATCAGCTCTGCCAGGAACTTGAGATAATCCAACGCCTGCTGGGGTAAGTCTTCCAGGGTACGGCAGTCAGCAGTGGATTGTTTCCATCCGGGCAGAGTTTTGTAAACCGGCTGACAGCGGGAAAATTGACGAGAGTTGGTGGGGAAGTCTTCGGTGCGATCGCCATCAATTTCGTAGGCGACGCAGACGTTAATTTCCTCTAGTTCGTCGAGAACATCTAGTTTGGTGATCGCGAGACAGTCGAGACCGTTAATTCGCACGGCATAACGACCGATCACCGCATCAAACCATCCACAGCGGCGCTTGCGCCCTGTGGTGGTGCCAAATTCCGCCCCGCGATCGCACAACATTTCTCCGACGCTACCATTCTGTTCGGTGGGAAACGGCCCTTCTCCTACCCGCGTCGTGTATGCTTTCGCTACTCCAATCACGCGGTCGATCATCGTTGGTCCCACCCCAGCACCCACGCAAGCTCCCCCGGCGACTGGGTTTGAGGAGGTAACGTAAGGATAGGTTCCGTGATCTAAGTCTAAGAGCGTTCCTTGGGCACCCTCAAACAAAACATTGCGCCGTCGCCCAATCGCGTCGTAAATCTTTAGGGAACTATCCACGATATGCGGACGCAAACGCTCGGCGTACCCCAGGTACTGCTCGATCACGATTTCTGCATCCAAGGGCGGTAAGTTGTAAAGCTTTTCTAAAATGACGTTTTTATAATCGATCGTCCATCGCACCTGTTCGCGCAACCCTTCGGTATCCATCAAGTCTAAAACCCGAATGCCGGTTCGCTCTGACTTATCTGCATAAGTGGGGCCAATCCCACGTCCGGTGGTACCGATTTTATAGCTACCGCGTCGCTCCTCGGATGCCTGGTCAATTAACCTGTGGTAAGGCATCGTGACGTGGGCATTCTGAGAAATCAGTAGATTACGGGTAGATATCTTCAGAGCTTCTAATTGATCCAGTTCTTCAATCAGAACCTGCGGATCGATGACCGTCCCACAACCAATAATGCACTCGGTGTCCGGATATAAAATTCCAGAGGGAATCAGGTGCAGTTTAAAGGTCTGATCCTCCACCACGACGGTGTGCCCAGCGTTGACACCCCCTTGGTAACGTACTACGACATCTGCTGATTTACTCAGTAAATCAGTTATCTTACCTTTGCCTTCATCGCCCCACTGGGCACCGATCACAACTACGTTAGCCAAGGGTTTATTAAAAGAGCTAGAGTTTTCACAAATTACAATTATTAACAGATGGTGCTACCGCTGTCAACTTCAGATTAACAATTCGCAGCTTCACATCTACAAGGGGCGCACCGCGCACCCTTAGCAACTAACAAGATAACAACTCCACAACTACGGCAAGAGGTTCCTGTGTCTTTATATGCTGAATTACATCGCCATCTAGGCGGTTCTGTTGTACCTCGTATTCTTTGGCGGTATTTCCATCGCAGCGATTCTGAGCTAGCTCAACGATTTCCGAACTATCCAGAGTTTGAAGAATTTTACACGCGACCCCGCAACACCCTCGATGAGTATTTAGAACTACATACGCTGGTGGAAAGTACGCAAACGGCAGAAACTTTGCCCTATTTCATCTATCGGCTGATTCGGGGTGCTTATATCTTTGAGAATTTGGCTTATTTGGAGTTGCGATATACACCGTATCTGCGAACGTCCGAGCATTTAAGCCAATCAGAACGAATTGATCAAATGGCGACGATTGTGGACATTGTCGGTAAAGCCAGCCGGGTGCCTGAATATCCGATTGTCACCAGTCAAATTCTGTGTATGCACTCGCGGCTACCTTATGAGGTAAACCGGGCGATTGTTGATTTAGCAGCACAGAAGAAGGAATATGTCTGTGCGGTGGACATGGCGGGGGGAGATGCTCAAATTTCCGAGCGTTTGGATGAATTTGTCCAATTATATAAAGATGCGCGATCGCTCGGTGTTAAAACCACGGGTCATCTCTACGAAACCCCTTCTGGCTGTTATCCGGAACTGCTGCCGTATTTGATGCGAATTGGTCACGGCATCCAAATCCCCCTGCAATACCCAGAATTATTACCACAATTGGCTCAACAAAATCAGTGTTTGGAAGTATGTCCTACCACGTACTTAAAAACAGGCACGTTGGAGGATATGCGTCAACTCAAACTGGTGTTTGACCGCTGTTTTGAAGCGGGTGTAGATATTGCCATCTGTACTGATAATGCTGGATTACACAATGTGCGTCTGCCTTTTGAGTATGAGAATCTGCTGACACTGGATATTATTGATTTTGAACAGTTGCAAGCTTGTCAAGAGGCGGCATTCCGTCATGCCTTTGCTTGGCCTTACAGCCAACGTCCGGCATCACTTTTGACAGGATTGCTGCACCCTGCATCCACGAATGTTTTAGCAGCTAGTAGCTAGGACATTAATCGAGAAATCGATAGCAATTCTCATTTGAATTAAATACGGCACAAGAACCTAATTTATTCTTCTCGATGCTGACTTATCTCCAAATCGTTAAAGTTGAGTTGTCAGAAATGAGTGAATTCAATACTTGCGAGTTGCAGGAATCAATGAGTGTTTGAGCTGGCAATGAGCGATCGCGCAGTGTCAGCATCGACCGGCTTCGAGAAGAAATATCCTTGGGCGTATTCGCATTGAAGCGATCGCAGTTGAGCCAGTTGCTCTACGGTTTCCACACCCTCTGCGATCGCATTCATTCCCAGATTGTGAGCCAGCATCACGATTGTCCGGACAATCTCCAAACTCTCATTATCCCCTGCCATCTGGGTGACGAAAGATCGGTCAATTTTCAGCTTATCGATCGGAAAACGCCGCAGGTAACTTAAGGATGAATAACCTGTTCCGAAGTCATCCATATACAACTGAACGCCCAGCTTTCTCAGTCGCCAAAGCATCGCTGATGCAGATTCAACATTTTCCATAATGGCGCTTTCAGTAATTTCTAGTTTTAAGCTGCTAGCATCCACGCCAGTTTCCGCGAAAATCTCAGCGATGCGTTCCACTAAATCTGGTTGAGAAAACTGTTTACCTGAAAGATTTACGCTGATACTCAAAGGGATAGAACTCGGAAATTGCGTCTGCCATTCGCGCAATTTGGTACAAGCTTCGCGCAGTACCCACCAGCCAATCCGAGTAATCAATCCGGTTTCTTCTGCAACCGGAATAAACTCTCCCGGAGAAACGAGACCACGTTCGGGATGTTGCCAACGTAACAGGGCTTCAAAACTAACAACCTGGTTAGTTTGTAGAGATACAATCGGTTGATAGTGAAGGAGAAATTCTCCTCGTTCAGTCGCTCTTTGCAAATCAGTTTCTAACTGAAGCAGCGCCACTGCACGGGCATGCATATTTTTATCAAAGACCTCATAACGAGCCTTTCCCAGTGCCTTCGCTCGATACATGGCGATATCGGCATCGCGTAGGAGATCCTCTGGATGCTCATAACCCCCATAGTCGGAGCAAGAAGATCCCGCCCCTACAGCAATGCCAATACTGGCGGTGGTAAATACTTCATGCCCGTCTAAATTTAACGGCAAAGTCAGTTCCTGATGGATGCGATCGGCAACATGGGTAGCATCGCCGATCCCATTGATATTTTCCAGCAGAATCGCAAACTCATCTCCACCCAGACGCGCTACCGTATCGCCGTGGCGAAGGCTTTTTTCTAGGCGTTTAGCGATCGCAATCAGCATTTGATCGCCGACAATATGCCCAAGGCTGTCGTTGACATTTTTAAATCGGTCAAGATCCAAAAACAGGACGGCAAATAAATAATTCTCGGAATGCTTTGCCCGCTCAAGCGCCCGATGCAAGCGCTCCATGAACAAAGCTCGGTTGGGCAAATCGGTAAGAACATCATAAAACGCATTGTGCAGCAGTTGCTCTTCCGCTTGTTTGCGCTCCGTAATATCCATTTGAATGCCAACAAAATGAGTAACAACACCCTCGCTGTTGTAAATCGGCGAGACATTTAACTCATTCCAAAAATGGGTGCCATCTTTACGGAAGTTGCGTAAAACAACAGTCGCAGCTTTTCCTAACCGCAGCGCTGTTCGCAGTTCCTGTAACCCCGATTGATTGGTTTCTTCTCCTTGCAGAAAACGGCAATTTCGTCCGGTGACTTCCGCCGCCGTATAACCTGTAATCCGCTCAAAAGCTGGATTCACATAGATAACAGGTAAATCGGGCAGTCTGGCGTCAACGATAACAATCCCATTACTACTAGCAGCGATCGCGCGATCGCGCAATCGGGAAGTTTCCTCGACCCGCTGGCGTTCTGTCACATCCCGAATCACCAACACCCAATTGCTCGTTCCTAAACCCGCCTTGGCGATCAACGGTTGAGCGACGACTTCAAAAACCTGGCGCTGTACTCCCTCCAGCACCACCTCATGGCAAAACTTTCCCTCGCTCGGTGGCTGTAGCAGCATCTCCAAAGACTGCTCTCCTAAAAAAGTCACAATATTGCTCGGAGTAGAACTCTGGTTTTGTAAGAGCGCCAGATACTTCCAAGCCGCCTGGTTTGCCAGAACAATCCGCTGGTTGGCATCCAGTAGCAGCACTCCCTCCGGCAAATTTTCTACCAAGCTCTCTAAATGTTGTTGTTCAGCAGCCAGCAGCGTCCGCAACCGCTGAATAGAGGCAGAAGCCTGGTTCGCCACCGTGTACAGCAATCGTACCTGCTCTTCAGTAAATGCTCCCTCCGCTTGAGCTGCCACGAATAGCAGTCCTACCACTTGGTTGCCTTCAGCATTAATAATCGGCACTTGGAAAGACGAACCCAAACTGCGAATGGGCGATCGCGTTCCATCAAATCCCTGTGGCTCTATCGTTGTAATTGGGCATTGCTCCGCCTCTAGTTGGGTATTTTTCCCCCTCATGCGGACAAAAGTTTTGAGCAGCCGCTGTTGGATTTCCTCCTGAACTTCCGGCGCGAGGGTGCAATTCGGTTGGATGAAAACATGGCACAAGTCTTCAGTCATCAAGATGCTCGCTGAGACATCATGGGGCACGGCACGATGCAGGTGTGCCAACATCAGTCGCACCAATTCTTCGTAGTTTAAGGTGTAACCCAGTTGCCAAAAAAGCTCGTACAGCATCTCCAAAGTGCGGAAGCGCATCTGACTCGCCTCCAACTCTCGTGCCTGCTGTTCCAAAGCACTGACCAAACGCTGTCGCTCCATCACGGACTCTATATACTTCAACTCGGAGCCATCCACGGGTTGCAAGACCCGATAATCCTGAATTTCTATTGGATCTATCTTTAGGAGGAGGTCTTCCTCATCGATTTTTTTCAACATAATACGAGGCTTTTTATAATTCAGCAAAAATTTTAAGGAAAGCAGCAAAGCTACAAGCAGTTAGTCCTCAAGGAAGTAAGAAACAGCATCAAGGGCGCTCTTCACTAGATGCGAAGAAAGCGATCGCCAGTCCGCAAACGTGCGGCAAATCATGGCTAGCAATAGATGCAGCCAAAAATCCCAGAATTTAGCAGACACCCTTGGCGTTGTCTTTACGAAATAACTCCCCGATCGCGGTATTTATCCTGGCAGGTACTCCCTTAGCGCTTTCCGGGAGAGCCTACCAAAGGCTTTTTATTGATTTTGGCGCTTCAACAATCTGACCACGGTCAATTTGTCTAATGATATTGTTCCCTGTTTTGTAGTATTCGTCGATACACTATGTCAAAGATGGGGGGTTCTACCCATACCAGAGGTTGATCGATTTGGTGGAGTAGGATACAGCTTTCCAGCCTTCTTTCTCGTTATCCGTAGGAAGGCTCTTTTTAGTAAAAGCAACCAGATATAAATTTAAATTTCTCCGTAAAAGCCTTCTTGGACGCTAACTCCCTTCCCTTGGCGAATCGTGTAAGGATAGGGGCGGGTGTCAGAGTGAGTCCCTCTAGATTTACGGACTTGAAGTACCCGAAAACCTTGCCCCGTCTGACCCATCTCGCCCCAGTTCGGAACGTACACATCCAGAACGACATCGTAACTATTAAGCAAGCTGTAAAGAATGCTCTCATTGAGTGTTTTGGGGAGAATTGTGTCAAATAATGCCACATCCAGTTGCCGCAGCAGACGATTCTTGCGTTCGATGAAGGTGATGAACTCATCCGGAGCATATTGGACAGCAAGCGGGGTCAGAGAATCTGTAATCAACCGACAGGGTTTGGGCATTGCCCGCAGGTGACGCTCGATATCGTAGAGAAAGCGTTCCATATCAGTCAGGTCAATATATTCTTCGCTAGAGAAAGGATGAGTATCTAAAATACGCAGGTGTTGCGATCGCAAATAGGACTCGATCTCGACTCCGAACACTTCCATTTGTTGGCGTAGCAAGTAGCTAGGAGCCTCTGTGGCAATAAAAAGAGCGCTTTCCCCTCGTTGCAATCCCTCAATCGCAAACTGCTGAGCGAGCGTCGTCTTGCCGACTCCCTGTTCCCCTCGCACCAACCAAGCAGAACCGTAGAAAACTCCCTCCCGTGCGATCGCGTTTAACGGTGAGAAAGCCAGTAGCGGGGGTGTCTTCATTCCGCTAGTTTTCTGCTCAGTCGGTGCCAGATATAACACCTCAATGCCCTGATGACCGATTTCCATGCGGTGGCGACCTGGCACATGGTCAGCGGCTCGCATTTTGTAAACTTCAATGTAGCGTCTGCGCTGAAGACCATTTACGTCTGTGGAAAGGACAATCGTGCCATCCACCACAGTTTCTTCCACCCCAAAGCGAGAAAGGCGGTTCACTTCGCCTGCGGGAATATTCGAGATGAGAAAACCCACCGCACCAACCCGCTGCACCAGCGTGGACAATTGGAAAGTTTTTTCCCGCTGCACTGCCAAATCTTTCACTTTGTGCAGGAAGACAGAAAAAGAATCAATGACAAAGCGCGAAGGCTGGAAACTTGCGATTTCCTGTGCCATGTACTCTAAGTGTTCCTCGACCCGAATCTCCGTCTGGGGAATAAAAATGATCCGTAACAAGCCTTTGGCTTCCAAATCTTGAGGGTTCCAGCCGAAACCCTCTGCCATTCGGAACAAGCGATCGCGCGTTTCTTCAAAAGAAAACAGCAGTCCCTTCTCTCCCTGAAGAGCGCCATTAACTAGAAACTGCATGGCAAGCGTCGTCTTACCCGTTCCAGAAACACCGGAAAGGAGGATAGACCGCCCCTGAGGGATGCCGCCCCGAAGAATGCTATCTAGTCCAGTAATTCCTGTCGATGCCGTCTCGCTCTCCTCCTGCAAACTTGTCTCCCGACGTTTGAGCGTCAGCATTGAACCCAAAACCTGAACCCCCCCATCTGTGAGCGCAAACGGGTAAGGCACCATCTCCGTCGCTCGACCGCGCATTTTATATACCTGGAGAAAACGCTGCTGTTCCCCCTCCTGGAGTGCAATGTTCAGATAAACAATGCCATCAGCTACCGCAAACTCTGCCCCTTCGCCAATATCCGAGCGGTCATACTCCCCTAATAAAAAGGCGGTACACCGCGCACTCGCTAGACGAACGGAGAGGTCATAACAGAAACGACGAAAATCACTCACGTCGTCAGACAAATCGCGGATGGCTTTAAAGGAATCAATCGCCAGAATTTCCGGTTGGTGTTTTTCTACCCTGGCGAGAATCTCGTCAGCTAATTCGGTCAGGGAATGCTCGCGGATAAAAGGCCCGATATCCTGAAAAAGTACCTGTTCCCCAAAAACTTCTACATCAAAGAAGCTGAAGCACTGCATATAGCGCACCACCTTCAACGTCGGCTCCGAAAGGGTTGTCAGGTAAAGAACTTTGGCAGTGCTGTGATTCCGGATGTGGTTAAAGAGCATTTGCTGCACCAGGATTGTCTTACCTGTCCCCGGTTGTCCAGCAACAATATTCAGTGAATAAACAGGGATGCCTCCGCCCATTACGGCGTCTAAGTTAGGAACACCTGTCGGCATTAGTTTAATATTGCTCATCCCTCAGCCCTTTTCCAGTTGTTGTTTTAACTGCTGCACGAGGGGTTCCACCTTCCGCAACAGGATTCCACCCGTTAAATCGATTAGTAGAGCCATTACGTTATCAGTAAAAGCCATCAGTCCGGCTCGGACGGCTGTACGCTCGAAGACATCCAAATTGTTCTTCAGTTGCTTAAGGCAAATTCCATCGCTATCGATATTAATTTCTTGGCATAGCGGATGGTCGCGACTTGCTTCTAAGAGGGCACTCCGAAAAACAGCAACCGTCGCCGTCTCGCCAATTAAACCGACAATGCGTTCCCACAGCCGCTCTAAAAGTTCGCTAAAGATGTCTAAAGTCTCCTGTTTGCCTGCTTCTAGCATCTCTGCTTGGGCTTGACGCAGTGTTGTCTTTTGGCTATCTTCATCCGTGGATTCTGTCATCTCCAACCTTCTCACGGCTCCTGTTCGCCGACGCCAGACTCTCAAGTAGACTCCTGTTCAGTCTGCTTGAGAGTCTACAGAACCCTAGCCTGGTGGCGTTTTTGTAAAACTTACCGTGCTTGTTATTACTGGTTTCTACCATAGTCCTCACCGCTAGGGTTAATTTAACGGTGATTTCTTTATTTTATGCTCAAAATTCTATCGGAAATGGCAACTGGCGGTGGTTGTGGGGCTGGCTTTGCCTGAGTAAGGAGAGGTAGAAACCCCTCAATTTCCTACTTCTCAGGAGAATTGAGGAGCTTCTCAGTAAATCTGCTCAATTGAGATGCGCTTGATTGGTGGAATTAGATGGCTTGAATCCACTCTTTGACATCGTATTCAGTCCAGATGCCGTTTTGCCAGTAGGGGTCAGCTTCAATTAACTGGCGCACGGCGGCTTCATCTTCCGCCTCATAGATGCCGAAGACTTTAGTGATGTCCTTCGTCGGGCCAATCGTCATCAGAATACCCGCTTCTTTTTGGGCAGCAAGACCGTCTAGATGCGCTTGCCGGTAAGGCGATCGCTTTTCTAAAACATCTTCGCAATAGCTTCCCCACATTACGTATTTAGGCATGGTTAATAGCAGTAAAGTTTTGAGTTTTGAGTTTTGAGGGTTAAATCAACATTCAACCCTCAAAACTTTATTTAACTTCTCAGATTAACGCCGAATTTTTCGACGAGAGCTTCGCGGACTTTTTGATGCACTGGCTCGACATCTTCATCGGTAAGCGTGCGATCGCTTGCTCTGTAAACTAAGCGGAACGCTAAGCTGCGCTGTCCTTCTGGGACATTTTTACCTTGATATTCATCAAACAACTCGACGGATTCTAGTAGGGATGTCCCCTTGTGTTTGTCTGCAATGGCAGCTTTCGCGATCGCTCGTTTCAAGTCTGAGACAGAAACTTGAATCGAAGCGAACAAAGCCAAATCTCGGCTGGATGCGGGGAAGGTGGAGTAAGGCTTGAACAGAGGCGTCCGGTTTTCCTCTGCATCCAGGTAATCTAAGACAACATCCAAATCCAGCTCAAACACGTAGACTTCATCCGGCAAGTCCCGTTCTTGGCGGAGTTGGGGGTGGAGTTGCCCAAACGTTCCCAATCGGTTTCCCTGCACCCATAAAGACGCCGTGCGTCCGGGATGCAGCCGTGGATCGCGGCGGTCTGGTTGATATTCTACTGGCAGGCTGAGTTGCTCAAATACACTTTGCAACACTCCTTTGGCTTCAAACCAAGTCATTGGTTGTGGCTTTCCTCCCCGCGTCCAAGTGCCTTGGGTAGAGGTGTCGCCTCCTAAAATTCCAGCAACGGAATCGGCTTCGATCAGTCCGTCTTCTTCCCGCCAGAAGATCCGACCCATTTCAAACCCGTTCAAGGGGCCGTTCCCTTGTTCTAAGTTGTACTGGAAGGAGTCAATCAAAGCTGAGATCAGCTCAGTTCGCAGAGACGAATATTCTGCAAACATGGGATTTGCGATCGCGACTTCTGTCTCGTTCTTGGTTTTCGCTACGGAGTAAGAGTAGTGCATGACTTCTGTCAATCCTGCTGCCCGGAAAGCTTCCCTCATCTGGCGCATCAGCATCTGATCGACAGAAAGATACCCAGGTTCAGTCTTATCTGGTAGGGTGTCGCAGAATTTGTTATAGCCGTAGAGGCGAGCAACTTCTTCAATTAAATCGATTTCTCGCTCTAAATCTCGGTAGCGATAGGGCGGTACTTTCACCGTCCACTTCAGGGATTCAGAAGGATGAAGCTTAGAATCTTCTTCATTCGTCCTGGTTCCGCCTTCATCTTTTTTCGTCACTTGCTGTAGCTGACACCCCAGCGCCGTTAGGATGCGCTCCACATCTTCAGCGTGAACTTCCCCTGTAGTTTCAGTGTCTCCCATCTCTACTGGGCCTAAAACGTGATTTACCCGGTCTAGACGCAGTTCAATCGAACGACTCCAAGTTGAGGGGTCGGGTCTGGTGTCGGCAATTTCTTGTGCTACGGGAGTGCCGCCTGCAAACTCCGAGAGCAGCGCGATCGCTCGTTGACAAGCAATTCCCAATTCTGCCTGATTGACGCCCCGCTCGTAGCGCCCAGAGGCTTCTGTCCTTAAGTTTTGGCTGCGTGCCGACCGGCGGATTGCCACCGGGTCAAACAAAGCGGCTTCTAAAATTAAATTTTCAGTCCCTTCATACACTTCGGTTTCTTCACCGCCCATGACCCCAGCCAGTGCCACCGGGTGGTCGTTGGCAGTAATCAGCAGATTTTGCGGTTGCAAGGTACGGGTTTGACCGTCCAGGGTTTTGAGGGATTCCCCTGTATTGGCAAAGCGTACCCCGATCTGGAGCGGTGAAGTTCCCCCACCACCACTTGCCACGGATTGCAAGCGATCGCGGTCAAAGGCGTGGAGCGGCTGACCCCATTCCAGCAAAATATAGTTGGTAATATCTACCACGTTATTGATGGGTCGGACTCCAGCGGCTTGTAATCGCCCTTGCAACCATGCGGGAGAAGGGGCAATTTTGACCTTTTCGATGACCGTCCCGATGTAAGCCGGACACGCTTGACCCGAAGCAATTCGCAACTTCAGACCGCCATTCCCCTTCGGGATTGACACTTCTGGGGCTTGTGGAAGTCGCAGGGCGGCACCCGTCAGCGCCGAGACTTCCCGTGCAACGCCAACCATACTCAAAGCATCAGCACGATTCGCGGTAGATGTCAAGTCTAAAATTACATCATCTAAGCCTAGGAGCGATCGCACATCGCTACCCAGTTGAAGATTTTCTTGCCCAAAAATATGAATTCCTGCGGACTCTTTTGCTAAACCTAATTCCGCTAAAGAGCAAATCATCCCCTCGGAAGGAACCCCCCGGAGTTTAGCCGGTTTAATTTTCAGGTCAACAGCAGGCAAATAAGTCCCGATGGTGGCGATAGGCACATAAATATCTGCTCTGGCATTGGATGCCCCACAGACAATATTCAAGGGAGACGCTGCCCCTACATCGACCGTACACACCCTGAGTTTATCTGCATTCGGATGGGGTTGAATCTCTAGAACTTTCCCGACCACCACCCCATCCGCCCAAGTGCGGCGGTCTTCAATATCTTCTACTTCAAACCCAGCCATTGTTAGCGTGTGCGCCAACTCCGCCGGAGTCATCGTCAAGTCAACCAATTCTTGTAGCCAGTTCAGAGAAATACGCATTTACGCTTAAGCTTTTACTTACCTCAGCCCGATCATTTTACCGTTTTGTACAGCTGAAGCATTCCGGCGACGAGTGGGGAAAGCCAAAGATAGAAATGCCCGCAGACGCAGCCTTCTAGGAGGGCCTTCGGGGAGGGTGAGTGCGATCGCTTCTCCAGGTGAGCGTGTTGCTTAGCACCATCCCCCTCAGCTTCTTTGTTCCTTTGTTCTGCCAAAATTTTGCCCTCACTTCCAGATGGCATGAGTGTTTTAGGGGTAACACCAATCACATCTAGCGCTTCCGGATGTGCTATCAAAGATATGGAAACAATTTTTGTGCTTAATCCCGATCCGCTTCTTCTGTTCGCTAGTTGTTTGATTACAATTTAATACCGTCTCTAACTGCAATGTTTGAGAAAAATCTTGGCAGTTGCAGGAGTACATCGTTTTTCAATTCTTTAAGCAAAGATTAATCGTCTTTAGCAACTCTTTAAAGAATTGTCCGTAAATGTACCATGCTTATTGTTTATTAATGCCTCGATAATTTAAGTTAGGGTAGCAATATCCGGTTTCAGCATCCCGGTGAGTCTGAATGAGCTACTGCCTCAATCCCGCCTGTCCAAATCCGCAAAACCACGACCACGCCGAAGTTTGTCGGTCCTGTGGCTCAGAACTCCTATTACGAAAGCGCTATCGAGTCAGTCAAGCGCTGGGGCAAGGAGGTTTTGGAGCGACATTTTTAGCTGAGGATGAGTCTTTGCCTGGGGAGCCAAGTTGCGTAATCAAGCAACTGAGACCAGCAACGACTGTAGCCCACGTTTTACAAATGGCACGCGAGCTATTTGAACGAGAAGCCAGAACCTTGGGGAAAATTGGCAATCATCCCCAAGTGCCACGGCTGCTGGATTACTTTGAAGACAACCAGCAGTTTTACTTAGTGCAGGAATATATTAGCGGCTTGACGCTACAGCAGGAGGTTAAAGGATCGGGACCTCTAAGCGAAGCTGGTGTCAAGCAATTCTTAAGCGAAATTTTGCCCGTCCTGCACTACATCCACAGCCAGCAGGTGATTCACCGGGATATCAAACCCGCCAACTTGATTCGCCGCGAACAAGACCGCAAACTGGTTCTGATTGACTTTGGAGCAGTGAAAAACCAAGTCAGTCCGACAACGGCAAACAGTAGCTCCGAGCAAACCGCTTTGACGGCTTACGCAATTGGGACACCTGGATTTGCCCCGCCCGAACAGATGGCAATGCGCCCGGTTTATGCGAGCGACCTGTATGCATTGGGAGTCACTTGCGTTTATCTGCTGACTGGAAAATCGCCAAAAGACTTAGATTACAACCCGTCAACGGGCGAAATGCTCTGGCGAAAGCAGCTTCAGATCAGCGATCATTTTGCCGATGTTCTCAAGAAATTGCTAGAGGTTTCGGTTCGTCATCGCTATCAGTCTGCTGAGGAAGTGTTGAGAGCGCTTGACCTGGAACCGTATCTCGACAGCTTGGAGCAAGGCTTAACGACTAAACCCAATAGCTCTCAGCGACAACCACAAACAGGCAATCGCTACACCAACTCTGGAGACTTAAGCAGTCCAACGCTTTCCTCAGCCCCTTCGACTGGCACTTCCGCCTCAGAACGTCTGGCGATGGCAATTCGAGCACGTCGAGAAAAGTTAGGCATGACCGGACCGCAAACCGGGGGAAGTATGTATAAACCAAGTCCTGCTACCGGCTCTGGTTATCCGCCGACGATGCTCAAAAATAGCGGTTCTAACGGCAATGCTAAGTCAAAACTTCCTGCCAAGTTGGATGCTGTTGGCGTGTTAACTGCCTACACCAAAGGTAGACGAGACTTTGCCTCTCAAGATTTAAGCGCGCTGAACCTGCAACGGGTTAACCTATCAGGAGGCATTTTTCATCAGGCTAAGTTAGCTAAAACCAACCTTCAGGGCGCTGACTTGTCAAGTGCTGATTTTGGCAGGGCGAATTTAGTTGGGGCAATTCTGAAGGAGGCAAATTTGGGCAGGGCTTACTTCAGCACGGCAAATTTGGAAGGAGCTGACCTACGCGGTGCAGATTTGAGCTTTGCCTATCTCAATCATGCGAATCTCCGAGGTGCAAATTTGTGTGGCGCTAATCTCACGGGGGCAAAAGTTAGCGAGGAACAGCTATCGCAGGCAAAAACGAATTGGGCAACCGTTTTACCCACTGGCAAAAGAGGTTTTTGGTAATTGGAAGGAACTAAGCGCAATAAGTTTTGAGTACGAAGAGAGTTCTGTAATTCAAAACTCAAAACTTTAAAGTTTTTACCAATGACTCTTTGGGTTAACCAATTGGTAAAACTTGCACCGGATCTCCAGATGCAATGAAGGTTTGACCTGCTGGTAAAACAGCCAGACCATTAGTTTGAGCAAGATTAATTAAATTACCGGAACTGTGACTACCGCCAGCCAAATGAAATTCATAAGCACCGTTTGCTAAATTCATGTTGCCCCAGAGGTAGCTTTCTCGTTTGCCGTCTGAACGCAAATCGTGATGCGATCGCGCTTGTACAAACTTTGGCTCCCAACCCTCAGCTAGACCGGCAAGTTTTCTCACGGCTGGCTGCACAAATCGCCAAAAACTCACCAAGGAAGAAACTGGATTTCCCGGGAGACCAAAGTATAGAATCGGACGCTGGGCGTTGGGAAATCTGGCGACGGTTAAAGGTTTACCGGGTTTAACCGCAACAGCACGGATATGAATCTCAGCACCGAGTTGGGCAAGAATTTCATCCACATAATCGTAGTCGCCTACGGAAACGCCACCGGAAGAAATGACCACGTCAGCGGTAGCGACAGCTTGCGCGATCGCTTTCTTGAGTGCCTCTGGTTCATCCCTGACAATCCCCAGCATCTGAGGTTCTGCGCCCGTCTGTGCCACTAATGCAGCGAGGGCGTATTGATTGGAGTCCACGATCTGACCGGGCTTCAGGGGTCGCTCCGGTTTCACCAATTCGTCGCCAGTGGACAGAATTGCCACGCGAGGGCGTCGGTAAACGGGCAATTGAGTACACTGAGCCGCTGCTAAAATAGCGATTTCCGGAGCATTGAGTCTAATTCCCCCTGGCAAAAGGGTAGTTCCCGCCTGGTAAAAAGCTGCCCGGTGACGCACAAAGGCTCCTAATTCTGCTGGAGCAGCGAAGATAAACACTTGCTTCTCCTCCCGCCGCGTTACTTCCTGGATCACTACAGTATCAGCGCTCTCTGGCATCACCGCACCTGTCAAAATGCGGGCGGTTTGCCCAGTTTGGAGCGATCGCTGCGGTTGATATCCGGCTGGAATCTCTTCTACAATTTCCAGCACCACTGGCTGTTCGGCGCTAGCTCCCTGCACATCGGAAAATTGCACCGCATACCCATCCATTGCTGAATTCGTCCAGTGGGGAAAATCCAACTCGCTCGTCACCGCAGCCGCTAGAATCCGACTATTGGCACGAGAGAGGTCTACAACCTCAGCATCCATCTGGTTATCTAGAGGTTGCACTAAATCGAAAATGATTGCCTCTGCTTCTTTAACCAACAGCATCGCCATCAATCCAGCCTCTTCTCAAGAATTGTCTAAAAAATTGTCAGTTAGTAGAGACGCTGATTCATCGCATCTACAGGTTAGTTGCATTGCCTAGCGGCTCTTTTAACCAAGATATCGGTGAGTCGCTTTTGTCTATCCAATGAAACCCGCCGATGCCAGTTAGTTGGTGGGCACTGTTTGGAGAGCCGTACCCCTAGAGTCGTCGCTATCAACACATTCACGGACAACAGACAAAAAGCGGTTAGGTGAAAGCTTAATATGGAAATAGACCGTCGGAAAAGCTATTTTTCATGCGTAACGAACTGACCAACCGCCGATTACCTAAGGTGCCAATTGAGCGACGGTGTATTGCTTTTGCGATTGATTTTCTAATTATTTGGCTCTTTAGCTTGCCCTTTGGGGCAAATACTCCGGGTATCCCGATTGCACAAATCTTGGTTTTCATTATCGCATGGCTAGCTGGGCGAGTGCTTCTGGTTGCGCGAAATCAGGGACAGAGTGTGGGCCGCTGGGCTTTGGATATGAAAGTCGTCGATCCCAAATACCGCAAAACTCCTGGGCTTTTTGAGTTATGCAAGCGCGAAGGGATTCTGGGATTCGCTGCTGTTTTGGCGATGGTGGGACTGACCATTGGGGTGTCGAACGGGGTCTCTTTACTGCTGCTGATCAGCCCTCTAGCAGTGGATTGTGGAGTGGCTTTTGCAGATGCTGAGTGGCAACAAGCTTTTCACGATCGCGTTGGGCGAACTTGTATCGTGCAGACGCGCCGAGGTTATTCTTTAGATATCCGCGTCAAAAAATTACTTGCTCAAGTGACTCGTCGTATGAAATAATATTGGTTTGTGTTTAATTTTGTCCTCTTGAATTTTGTAGAAATAGCATTATGGCAAGTAAGAAGGGGGCGCGCCTGATTGTGACGTTGGAATGCACCGACTGTCGCACCAACATCGCCAAGCGATCGCCGGGTGTTTCCCGATACACAACCACCAAGAACCGCCGGAACACGACGGCGCGGATTGAACTGAAAAAGTTTTGCACCCACTGCAACCAACATACCGTCCACAAAGAAATTAAGTAATCATCAGTCCTGAGTCATTAGTTTTTGATTAATGACCAATGACTGCTGAGTGCTGAGTGCTGACAATTAACAACGAATCACCAACGATGACTTACTTCCGTCGCCGCCTTTCCCCAATTAAACCTGACGAACCTATCGACTACAAAGATGTCGATTTGTTGCGGAAATTTATTACAGAGCGGGGTAAAATACTGCCTCGCCGAATTACAGGTTTAACAGCAAAGCAACAACGAGATTTAACCGTAGCAATTAAGCGGGCACGCCTTTTAGCTCTGTTGCCCTTTATTAACCCTGAAGGTTAACTCAATTTTGGATTGGGGATGGGTGGATTTTGGACTTAGATCGAAAATCTACAATTTACAATCGCCACGCCGCTAAACTGGTAGATAGATGGGCTGTCCAATGAATGCTACTGCGTAAGCCAAAAACTTGTGGAGAAAGGAACGTTAATTGAGTTTCGGCTGCATGGAGAGCGGCGTCTTGCTGTTGCAGAACGTCAAGAAGGCAAAACGCACTGGATTGTGGTAGACGAGAAAGGTCAATCCCACACCATCCATCCCCGACAAATGACCTATAAGATTGCAGGTGAAAGCTATAAACCTGCACAAATTTCCAGCTTCCTCCAAGAGGTACAGCGCTATCTGGACCCAACTGGCTTGGAGGTAGCATGGGAATTATTGGTAGAGGATGGAACGAGCGTTACAGATGTGGAAATGGCGTCAGTGCTGTTTTCTGACAAAAGTGCCCCCCTATGTTACGCAGCGTACTATTTGCTATCTGAAGATAGACTTTATTTCAAGCAAAAAGGCGATCGCTACGAGCCGCGTCCTGCTACTCAGGTAGCAGAACTGAAACATCAGATAGAAGTCGAAAAAGAACGGCTCTTGCGGCGACAAGAATTTGTAGAGCGGGTGCAAAAGGCGCTCGCTGGCGAACAGGTAGAGTGGGAACGCCGCGAACGTCAACGCCTGGAAGCCATTGAAAAATATGCGGCTCTGTTGACAGATGTCGTTCGTGCTGGACTCAATCAAGAATCTCTGAATCGCGCCTATCCCCCTCCAGCACCTGTTTTGGAAACAATGAGCGAGCTTGGACGCCCTGGAACTCCCCAAGCTGCGTTTCAACTGCTGGTGGATTTGGGATTGTGGAGTCCTCACGAAAATCTATATCTGCGGCGCAGTCAGATCCCCGTTCACTTTCCAGACAAGGTGATAGAAGTGGCTAAGCAGTATGCTGAGTTCGCGCCGAACGATTCGGATGAGCACCGATTAGATCTGACTCATTTGAAGGTGTACACGATTGATGATGAAAGTACAAAGGAAATAGACGATGGATTGAGTATGGAAACCCTCGCCGATGGGCGTCAGCGGCTTTGGATACACATTGCCGACCCCTCGCGCTTGGTTTCCCCAGGAGATGAATTAGACTTAGAAGCTAGACGGCGTACCACAACGTTGTATTTACCGACGGGGATGATTCCGATGTTCCCGCCGAGTTTGGCAACCGGGCCGATGAGCTTAGTGCAAGGAAAAATTTGTTGGGCGCTGAGCTTTGGCGTGCTTTTGGATGAAAAAGGTGCCGTAGAGGACTATTGCATCAGTGCCAGCTTAATTAAGCCGACCTATCGCCTGACTTACGACGATGTGGATGAGATGCTGCAACTGGGTATCCAGGCAGAACCAGAGATAACAGCGATCGCTTCTTGGGCGAAACGTCGCCAATCATGGCGGCAGTCCCAAGGATCGATTAACATCCATATGCCAGAGGCGATGATTAAAGTCAATGGTGACGAAATCATCATTGAAATTTTGGAAGACTCACCCGCACGCCAATTGGTGGCGGAGATGATGATTCTCACGGGTGAAGTAGCTGCCCATTACGGCAAAACTCACAATATTCCCCTGCCCTTTCGCAGTCAACCCCAACCCGAACTTCCCTCAGAAGAGGAACTATTGCAGCTGCCAGCGGGACCTGTAAGATTTTGTGCAATGCGGGGATGTATGCCTCGTAGCGAAATGAGCATCACGCCGGGACGACACGCCGGTTTGGGGCTGGAAACTTACGCTCAGGTAACATCTCCAATCCGCCGCTACAGCGACTTGCTGGCGCATTTCCAAATAAAGGCGCATTTACGCGGCGAACCCACGCCTTTCTCAGCGCAAGAGTTACAAGAAATCATGCTGGGTATCGGTACCGCTTCCCAAGAAGCAAGGTTAGTTGAACGTCAGACAAATCGTTATTGGGGGTTAGAGTACCTGCGGCGTCATGGCGATCAGGTTTGGCAAGCGCTGATGCTGCGATGGTTGCGAGAAGATGACCGGTTAGGATTAATTTTGTTAGAAGATTTGGGATTAGAGTTGGCGATGCGGTTCACCCACTCAGTGGCACTGGGCGATCGCTTAGAAGTCCGAGTCAGCCATGCCGACCCCCGGCAAGATGTCATTCAGTTCCGCCAGCTTATCGATCAGGAAGCTCAGCCAGCTGGCACGTAAAAAAATAGTGCAAAGGATTGATTCGACAGGACTGAGTGAGAAAATAGTGCTGAGGACTACCTCAAGAGGAAGAAACAGAAAATAGATTTCACGTTTCCCCTGATGTTTATTTTTTACCTCAACGATCGGTCTTCAGCTTTCAGTCCTCAGTCCTTTCCAGCGGGGCGAGAAAAGACAAGCTATGAATAACATTCGCAAAACTATCGCCATTGTCGGAATCACCACAGTAATTGGTGGAATTCCTACGGCTGTCTACGCTCAGTTGCCGCCCAGCCAGTTACTGAGTGCTGCTGATAATAATAAGGCAACGATGAGCGCGGTTGATTTATACAACCGGGGCGTTGATAAACTAGACGCCGGTGATTATGAGGGGGCGATCGCAGACTTTGACGAAGCGATCCGTCTTGCTCCCCAGGATGCAGAGTCTTATTACAACCGGGGGTATGCCCGTCACATCCTCGGAGCTTATCAGCAAGCAATCGCAGATTACACTGAGGCGATTCGGATTAATCCTGAGTACGGAAATGCTTACGGCAACCGGGGATATTCCTACTATCTTCTCGAAAACTATCAACAAGCGATCGCTGATTCTACGGAGGCGATCCGACTCAATCCCAAAGATGCAAGTGTCTATATTAACCGAGGCAATGCTCGCGACGATCTAGGAGAAACTCAAGCCGCAATTGCCGATTTTAACCAAGCTTTACAAATCGACCCCAAGAATGCCAGAGCTTATTACAATCGGGGTTTAGCTTACAACCGGCTAGGAGAACACGCCAAAGCACTTGACGATTATACTCAAACGGTAAATTTAGATTCTAAATTTGCTGAAGCCTATTACAACCGCGCAATTACCTACTTACGATTGAATAATCGTCAAGCCGCAGTTGCAGATTTTCAGAAATCCGCAGACCTTTTCAAGTCCCAAGGAAGGACAGAAAGTTACCAAGACGCCCTAGAAGCGACAAAAAACCTTCAACGGTAAACCTACGTTCAATTCAAAGTAGAAGGCAAAAGACAAAAAAACGAAATTCTGTTTCTTTTTACGCTTAACTTTTTACTTTTGCCTTATTTCACCCGTTCCTGAAAAGTATCAGGTGGGTACTTAGCCTACATTGGATGCCGAAATAGCAACAAATATTAAGCTGCTAAGCAAAGCGATCGCGCCAATTCCCATGAAGAGATAGTTGCGCTTTTGATCCTGGGTTGGCGGTTCTGCTTTGTAAACTTTTGGTTCTACTGCAAAATTGTTCAAACGTCCGCCGTCTTCGGTTGTATATCGCATGAATGATATCCTTATCTGGGATTTATTTTGTAAATAATTGTAACAAAGAATCGGGTCAATGTACTCTATCTTTTGCATGAATTATTTACACTACTTCCGCCAGAGGAGAGAATCTTGGTACCGACTAAGTGCAGGAGTGCCAAGGAGAGGTTGAACTTACATTCTCCTCAGCCCCTTTAGCCTTTAACTGGTAATCGTGCCAGTCAGGGGAGAACTGGGGTTGGCGTAGACTTTTACAGGGATTCGTCCGGCTTGATAGGCGAGACGCCCAGCCTCAACACCCAGAGCCATTGCGCGACCCATCGCGGCTGGATTTTTTGCCCCAGCGATCGCACTATTGATCAACACGGCATCAGCCCCCATCTCCATTGCCTGCGCTGCCTCACTGGGCGTAGCCAGTCCGGCATCCACCACCACCGGCACCCCAGCATTCTCAATAATGATTTCAATATTCGCTGCATTCTTGATGCCCTGTCCGGAACCAATCGGAGAACCCAAAGGCATCACCGTCGCACAGCCAACCTCTTCCAATCGTTTAGCCAGTAGGGGGTCAGCATTGATATAAGGCAGAACTGCAAAGCCTTCCTTCACCAGTTGCTCTGCCGCTTCCAAAGTGCCAATTGGGTCGGGCAGCAGATACTTTAAGTCAGGAATCACCTCTAACTTGACAAAGTTATTGTCTTCTTGACCCAAAAGTTTTGCCATCTCCCGCCCCAGACGTGCCACTCGAATCGCCTCTTCAGCCGTTTTACAGCCAGCCGTGTTGGGTAGCATCCAGATTTTTGTCCAATCCAACGCTTCAGCCAGCCCTTCATGTCCGGGCGCTTTTGTTTGTACCCGGCGCACCGCCACCGTAACAATTTCGCAACCGCTAGTCACAATACTTTGCTGCATTTCTTCGATGCTGCGATACTTGCCGGTACCAGTCATCAGGCGAGAGCGAAAAGTCCGACCCGCAATAATTAAAGGATCGGATGGCAGGGTTTCCAAGGAATGATTCATCTGTATGGACGAGCCTTGAATTCTCCCGGATTCAGAAGGATGGCTTATTTGAAGCATTTTGGGGGTTGCATTGATGGGTTTAGATCCAGCGTAGAACCTGGAGTAGTGAAAATGGTCTAACAGGGGATCGGACTTTTGCTCCCAAATCAAGTCTGCCACTAAGGAAGCCGTCACGGGTGCCAGCAAAATTCCGTTGCGGTAATGACCCGTCGCCAGCGTTAAATTCTCGCAGGCGCTAGAACCGAGAATCGGTAACTCATCGGGTGTCGCCGGTCGAAATCCCCACCAAAATTCTTGGACGGGAAAGTTCTGCAAGGCGGGATAAAGCCGAATCGCGCTTTCCAGTAAGGTTCTGATTCCGGCTGGAGTGTTATGGGGTGTGAATCCCACATCCTCGCTAGTGGCTCCCACGATCAGTTGTCCATTCCGACGCGGCACGATGTAGATTTCCTCACCAAACAGCACCCGCTTGAGAGGCAATCCCTCCTGACTACCCCCAGGCACTTGCACGGATAACATTTGACCCTTTTTCGGGCTGACCGGAATTGGCAATAATTCATTTGACCAAGCCCCGGTGGCTAAGACATAGTGTTGAGCGCGAAAATCCCCAGATGCTGTTCTGACGCAGTTGATTCTCCGGTTCTGTTGCTGGAGGGCTTCAGCTGCCACGCCTTCACGGATATCTACACCTAATTCCCTCACTGCCACCCGCAAGGCTTGAACTAAAGCCCGATTGTCTACTTGACCATCTTCGGGATACCACCAACCACCAACAACGTCTGAACCCAGTCCGGGTTGAATTTGATGAATTGCATCTTTATCTAACCAATGTGCTAAGGAGTGAGGACTGAGGGCTGAGGACTGAGGATTGAGATAAACGGGTGCCAAGATGCCACTAGGCCAGTAGCCGATAGATACCCCTGCGATCGCTTCCAGTTTGCTTGCCCAGTCCGGATACAAATCCCGACTCCGCAGACATAAATCCAGCATTGCGCCCGTCGGAATCCCTTCTGCTTGGGGTGCTAGCATTCCAGCAGCAGCATGAGCCGCTGCGGAGTTGAAGTCGCGGCACAAGACGGTGACGGTTGCCCCCCGTAAGCGAAGTTCGAGGGCGATCGCTAAGCCAATCGCACCGCCGCCGATGATGAGAATGTCACTTTCTGTATTCATATAGATATAGTTGCTTTAACTAAAATCCGACTCTAAGGCTTTCCATAAATCAACGCATACGCCTTAGAAAAAGATGGCGTCCTAATTTAAGCCTAGTCAAGAAGCGTTGCCAATGAGCGGTAGCGATCGCTTTAGTCTTGGTCATGGCGACGGATTGCTTCGGAACACGAGGCGCTTCGCAAAACCATCCCTCCTCCCCTTTCGGTGATTGATGTTAGCCTCTTCCCGCCCCTCTGCGATCTTCTCCCTGACTGTGAACTCAACTCGGATTCCTAGAAAACAGTCTCTCAAAAATTAATAATTATTCATCAAAATCCCCACTTTACTTGCAGATGCCTCTGTGACCCTTTTGATTAGCCATCTGCTTCAGGCAGTGTAGCCGATTAGGCGAAGTCAATCCGAGTTATAGGTACAGTTTAAGACTTTCTCGACGAGCGCCGTTGTTCGCAGAGTCCTAAATAGCCTCAAATTATCGGTTTCACGTTGTAGCGTGAGCGTCTTCTCTTCGCCCCGAGCTTTTTGTCTTTTGTTCCCCATTCTTAATTAAGAGAGTACAAAACCTCTTAAATATTTAAATTGCAGCTTTATCAGCATTTTTAGCAAAAGAAAAACATTAAAGAATTATCTATTTTCTCAATAATCGCGATTAGTACCTAATCCATTCATCCATCCCCTTTATTTTCTGCGGCAGTTGGACAATAATGCAGTTCATACCCAGATAAAAAGCAATCTACGGCTGGCTTTCTTCGGCAGCGACTTTATTCATGCCCTGCCTAACACCAAAGACAACCATCCTGGTTTGAAATGAAACTATAGGAGACGAAGCGCGTGAAACTGTCAGTATACGGAAAAGGCGGAATCGGCAAATCCACAACCAGCTGCAATATCTCTGTGGCTCTAGCCAAGCGCGGCAAGAAAGTCCTGCAAATTGGCTGTGACCCCAAGCACGACAGCACCTTCACCCTGACCGGCTTCCTGATTCCCACAATTATCGACACGCTTCAAGAAAAGGACTACCACTACGAAGATGTCTGGGCTGAAGATGTCATCTACAAAGGCTATGGCGGCGTTGATTGCGTAGAAGCAGGAGGTCCCCCAGCTGGTGCCGGTTGCGGCGGTTACGTGGTAGGCGAAACCGTGAAGTTACTCAAGGAACTGAACGCCTTCGATGAGTACGATATCATTCTGTTTGACGTACTTGGTGACGTGGTATGCGGTGGCTTTGCAGCTCCCCTCAACTATTCGGACTACTGCTTGATTGTCACTGACAATGGCTTTGACGCCTTGTTTGCAGCCAACCGGATTGCCGCTTCTGTCCGTGAAAAAGCTCGGACTCACCCCCTGCGTCTCGCCGGATTGATTGGCAACCGCACTGCTAAGCGCGACCTGATCGAAAAATACATTTCTGCGGTACCAATGCCAGTGCTGGAAGTGTTGCCGCTGATTGAAGACATTCGCGTTTCCCGTGTTAAGGGCAAAACTCTGTTTGAAATGGCAGAGACTGACCCCTCGCTCAACTACGTCTGCGATTACTACCTCAACATTGCCGACCAAATTCTGGCGCGTCCAGAGGGTGTTGTGCCGAACGATGCTCCAGACCGCGAGTTGTTCTCCTTGCTGTCTGATTTCTACCTCAATCCCACCAAGCCAGAGGTGAAGACTGAAGAACAAGAGCTAGATATGATGATGGTTTAGGGAGCTAAGGATGGAGAATGGATCAATGCTTTTAGTGTCAATCTTGACGTGCGTATTGTTATGCACCATTCTCCAAACCAAATTATTTTCACCAGCATCAGCATCAAGTCCAACTGTGAACACCGAGCAGCTATGTCCTGAGCAGCTACGTCCTGAGCAACTACGTCCTGAGCAGCTACGGGAATCGGTCAGAGCCAAATGGCTAGACTACTATCGAAAAAATCACTACTGGCTCAATCGTCTGCAAGTCTGGGTGACATCTGAAGGACAAAGACGCCCTACCTCCAGCTTCATTTTGGCGACGCTATCGACTCTAGACCCGCAATTTAATGAAATGCTTCCCCTGATTGTGGATCTCAATGCAGATCCCGACCGAATTGTGGCGAGCTTTGGGCTAGACTTCGATCCCGACGATGAGCTAGAGGCATTACCGGCGGCTCCCGACGATGAGCTAGAGGCACTATCGGCTGAAAAAACAGATACAGAGGAAGTCAGAATGCTACCTCCATCTGCTGTCAATGTTGCTCAATCAGCCAGTCGTATCGCTGCTAAGGTGGATGAATCTTGCGAGGGAGTTTACAAAAAGCATCGCTTTCCTTGGCAGCGTTAAAAGTTAACACCAGTATTGGCAGGATGAGCTAACAGAAAGTATGACTTTTTTTGAAAACTTTACATCTGCTTTGAAGCAGAAGTTGTTGGAATATTTTCAAGCGAATCGTTCCTGGAGCGCTCTGTAAATGAAGCTTAAGGATGCAGAGATTGTCGCTCGAATCCCAAATCCTGAGTAATTTGTCAATAGTTATGAGTCATTAAATCAGAATTTCTTTGTCTCTGGAATGACTAATAACTAATCACCTTTTGACTAACAATCAATTAAAAATTTGAGAGGAAACCTTTACTATGACCCTTGCGAATACAGAACCGGAAGCGCTTAATTTTGAGTGTGAAACTGGAAATTATCATACATTTTGTCCGATTAGCTGTGTAGCTTGGTTGTACCAAAAGATAGAAGATAGTTTCTTCCTAGTTATTGGTACAAAAACCTGTGGCTACTTCTTACAAAACGCGATGGGGGTGATGATTTTTGCGGAACCCCGCTACGCGATGGCTGAATTGGAAGAAGGAGATATCTCCGCTCAGTTGAATGACTATGAAGAGTTGAAGCGGCTGTGTTTGCAAATTAAGCGCGATCGCAACCCCAGCGTCATTGTTTGGATTGGCACCTGCACCACCGAAATCATCAAAATGGATTTGGAAGGCTTGGCACCCAAGCTAGAATCCGAAATTGGCATCCCCATTGTGACGGCTCGCGCTAATGGTTTAGACTACGCCTTTACTCAAGGGGAAGACACCGTACTGGCGGCGATGGCTGCCCGTTGTCCCGATAAAGCACCCGTGGTAGAAACTGAGAAGAAAGAAAGGAATGCGATCGCTTCTCTGCTCAACTTCGGCAAGAAAAAAGAAGATGTCGCCGCCGATGAATCGGAATATGTCAAGCATCCGCCACTGGTTCTCTTCGGTTCTCTCCCCGATCCAGTGGTTACCAATCTGACACTGGAACTGAAAAAGCAAGGCATTAAAGTTTCAGGTTGGTTGCCATCCAAGCGTTACACCGAATTGCCAGTTCTAGAAGAAGGCTACTACGTCTCTGGCATGAACCCCTTTCTCAGCCGCACCGCCACTACGCTGATGCGTCGCCGCAAGTGCAAACTCATCGGCGCACCCTTCCCCATTGGTCCCGATGGCACCCGCGCCTGGATTGAGAAAATCTGCTCGGTGTTCGGGATTGAACCCAAAGGGCTAGATGAGCGGGAAGCTCAAATCTGGGAAAATCTGGAAGACTACGTCCAGTTGATTCGCGGCAAATCTGTCTTTTTCATGGGCGATAACTTGCTGGAAATCTCCCTAGCTCGTTTCCTGGTGCGCTGCGGCATGACTTGCCCAGAAATCGGCATCCCCTACATGGATAAGCGTTATCAAGCCGCTGAGTTGGCGCTGCTAGAAAAAACTTGCCACGAAATGGGTGTACCAACGCCTAGGATTGTGGAGAAGCCAGACAACTATAACCAAATTCAGCGTATTTACGAACTCAAGCCAGATTTGGTGATTACTGGTATGGCTCACGCCAACCCGTTAGAAGCACGGGGGATTAACACTAAATGGTCGGTTGAGTTCACTTTTGCTCAGATTCACGGCTTTACAAATGCTCGTGACATCCTGGAATTGGTGACTCGTCCGCTGCGCCGGAATAACAATTTGAAAGATTTGGGTTGGGATAAGTTGGTGAGGGAAGAAGCGAAGATTTAAGAACCTCATCCCTTGCCTCTCTCCGCTTTTAGCTGAGGGGTGTAAGAGATAATCAATAGTAGGAGCGATCTAGATGCGATCGCTCCTATTACTTTTCTCAGTAAAGTTAGGTCATCTTGATAGAAGGGTCGGCGATCGCTTTTTTACCCAACTACAGAGGACGCAGAGGACGCGAAGAAAGAGAGGAAGCGATCGCACTCCCCTTTTTTTGCACTTGCGTAGCATTCCACCCCAGTTTAGTCAGAGGCAGCTAGAATTAAATGAAACTTTGCGCGATCGCTCAGGATCGTTCCCTGCACTAAAACGCGGTAGGAGAAAAAACTGTATGAAAACAAAATTATCTTTGGTTACGATCGCTTCTAGCACTGCGATCGCTAGTAGCATTTTGTTGGGTTCAGTCAGTTCCGCTCAACCCTGTTCGCTTAGGTCTACTTATTATCGAGAACGGTACGAGCAAGCGAGTTGGTTACGTTCTCCATTGGCAGCAGTCATTACATTACCTGGAATCGCCCTCGCAGCAGCACTCTATCTTGGCGGTCGTTCCTACCAGCGCTAGGCAAATTTGAACTGTACCGCAGGCATCTGGCATTGGGTTTTTCGGAGCAAAATTGCTTGAGAAACAAAAGACGCGATCGCTATCCTAGCTCCAACCCAAACCCCGATCGGAACAGCGTTAGAAGCAAGCGATCGCCCCAAGCCCTAACTAAAGAGGGCTTTCTCTATGCCGTTGTCAGATAGCACGTTATACTGTGTCGTGTTATTCCTGCTCCATCTGACGCAGCGAGGCTGTCATGGGCGCTACTTTACGACAGATTGCCACGTATCTAGACAATCAAGGTTGGAAATATCATATTGACGAAGAAGCGTACCGGATTCTGACGGGTGTACAAGCTGAAAACGTAGACGAATTCTTGATTGTTGTCCAGCTGGATGAGGATGGGGAATTTTTCAAGGTATTTGCGCCCCAAGTTATATCTGGAGTTAAAGATCATCCTTACAAAGAAGCGATCCTCCAGACAATGCTGTGCATTTCCTGGGAAACCAAAATGCTGCAATGGGAATATGACCCAAACGATGGCGAAATTCGTGCCATCATTGAGTTTCCCTTAGAAGATTCAAGTCTTACCGAAAAACAATTCAACCGTTGTTTGTCAGGTTTAATTCAAATTATTGATAATGTAGCGATGCCTCGACTGAAAGAGGTGATGGAAACCGGCAAAGATCCAGGCGATCGAGAATTGGGAGAAAGGCTACTGCTTACCCTTCAAGAAGAAGCTCCTGGATTACTGCAAATGTTGGAGAGAGCGATGGAAGCGCGTAAGAAGCGGGGACTATTCCCATCTGAGTGAATCTGAATCCGGGCACGAAGATCGCTATACTCCAAAGTAATAACCTTACGATTGAAAAGCGAATTTCCTGGGGCTGGACGACTATGACATCCTATGCAACCTCTTCTGCTAGAGCTGAGATGAGCGAACTCCGGCGGTTAAAAACCTTACTGCCGCCAGAATTGCAAAGCTGGGTAACAGTCGAAGGAACGACTGAAGTGAATCCACCCCTGATCCGCTGTGAAGAAATTGGCAAGGATCAAATTGAGGTTCAAATTGATCTAGTGAAATGGGATCAGCTAGCACTCGATCAGCGGAATTTACTGTTTTGGCACGAAGTCGCCCGAATTCAAAACGACACCATCCCTAGAGATGGCTGGGAAATGGCAGCGCTTGCAATTGGTTTAGGCGGTGCTGTCGGCGAACTGTGGGTGCAGGATGGCTTGCTGTTGATATTAGCCTTGGCATTGTGTGGCGTTTCAGGCTGGAGATTGTATCAAAAAAATAGTGGGGAGAAGCAGGTAAAAGAGATGATTGAAGCGGATGAGAAAGCGATCGCGCTTGCCACCCGCTTTGGTTACTCCCTCCCCAACGCCTACAAAAGTTTGGGTAGCGCTTTGAAAGCTTTGCTAGAGCTAACCCCAAACAAAAGGCAACGGAGCAAATACGAAACGCGGCTTTCTGCCCTCAAGCGTAGTGCTGCCAAAGCCAAAGCTAAAGTCAAAGGCGCACGCGAGGACTCAATATAAAGACTCTTCCGATGCGATCGCATCCAAATCTTCGTTACCAGGCGTAAGCTGAGTAACGAGATTGAGGAATTCTTCTGTTTTACATGAGTGCCTGTCTTTCCCCAAATTCGGGTGTACCAAAGCTACACCCGAATTTGGGCAATGTTTACATTGCCTTTTTATTGCCGCCGCTTAAGCAACAAACCGCCAAAACCCAGTAGCATTAATCCAGCCGTTGCCGCTGGTTCTGGCACTTTTTCCGGAGGTACAAACCCCTCTAACTCTGTAGCACTAGCTTTGAACGAGTAGAGGTAGCCTGGAAGTAATTTTTGTCCGGCGGGACAGCCGCTATCAATAGATACGAGAGTAAAGGCTGTACCATCTGTGCAAACATCCTGCTGACCAGCATTCCCCTGAGTCACACTAAAGTCGTTATCCGTGCCAAGGATAATTGCGTAGGAACCATCCGTTAGCTTAGGCCCGATTGTCAAACCTTCCAACTTCTCAGGGATTACTTGACCACTCGCCTTCAGCTGCGCTGCAACATCTAAAAACAGAGACTTGCTAACAGGTATTACGCCAGATGGTAAAGTATTTGTACCTATCAAGCTGATGTTGCTGACATCTGTGGCACCTGTGAGATCAATTTTGTAAACCCGCTTACTGGCGACTGGGGCTTTACTTAGAGGATCGGCTTCGCCCACGCCGCGATTATCGCGTTCCAGTACTAGGAACTCATTGTTATTAAGGGCGGTAATGGCGCTAATGCCAATATTACGACCTTGAGAATTCTGCCCAAAATCGTCATCAGTTCCGGGAATGCGATCGTTAATAGCGGCAAGACTTTCTAGCTGGTAAATATATTGGGCAACGCTATCACCTGTTGCCGTATTAAACTCCACAATTCTCAAGTTCTGGCTGCGTCGTCCATCGGGACTTCCCTCAGTTACGAGCGGGTCTTGCAGCATCGCATACAGTTTTTTACCGTCTGGGCTAAGAGTTACTCCCTCAAAGCCTCGGTTATCCTGGCGACCGCTAGTAAGGATTGGGCGACCATCGACATAGTTGGGAACGCTTCCAGCTAGAGGAAGTAAGTTGCTTGGAGTGGCAAAGGCCCGGATGAACGAACCAGTCGAAGTGAACTCATAAACAGAGGGGCCATACTCGTCTGAAACGTAGAAGTTGCCGTTGGGTGCAACTGCAAAGCCTTCTGGATCGAAGCTAAGACCCAGAATTCCGGTATCGCCGTTCAGTAACTGGGGGTTCAACCCGTTGAGGTTCTCACCGTCCTTAGTAAATAAAATGGTCTTCAGCAGCTTAAAGTTGCTAATCGTCCCCGTGTTTGGGTCAACATCCAGCGAAAATTTCTGAACTCGGGTTTCGTAGGAAAGTACACCGCCTCCTGGACCGCGATCGCCCAAACCGTAGTACACATTCTCGTAGCGATCGTAATATAGATCCGAGAAAAAACCTAAGCGATTGATGTTAGCACCACCATTGCCGCCATTAGTCGGGAATAGATCCGTACTTTCCCCCGGAATCGCCAGAGTATTAACTAGGGAAGCGGCATAAGTAGAGGTGGTATTTGCCGTGATAGAGAGCATAGATAGTGCCAGCGAGCAACTAACCGTCCAAAGCCAATGCTTTGCTTTCATAATGTCTTAGCCTCAGAACTTTTACTATCACGAGCATCAGACGGTTACTTTAAAAGCTGGTTAAAGATAACTTTAAAGCGGTCTTCCACACAGTAATTTCACATAAGTATTCCGGTTCTTCATCAATTCTTTATTCAACTACACAAATTTACTAATCAGGATTCGTGGTTCCTGAGAATTCCTGATGAACCATCAACAATTCTAAAGTTGACCCAGCATTTTGTGAGTCTGTGGCACAACTCGCACTTGTTTGAGACTTCGCTTCATTAATGCCTGCCACTCCAGAACCTGCGCGGGGGTTGGGGCAAACACTGGCAGATGATGGGGCATTTGTAGGGGTGTTACTGGCTGTAAAAACACCGGGATAGCAGGGCTAACTGCTGCCACCAATTCAGATGCCTGTTCCAGCTCAGATGGCTCAGTTTGGCTAGAAATAATTAATTTGACAAAACTATCAACCCGTGAGTCATGGCAAAGCTGGAGAAATTCCCTGTGCGCTTCCCACCTTTGTTCTCCACTGACGCTAGGCAGCTTCATATCCATGCCTACAGAGTCCAGGAAGGGCAAAATCGGGGCTAGTTGTTCTGGACGATGACCGCCAGTTTCTAGGTAGAGTGGCAACCCTGTGGAGTGGCGCAAAACAGGCAGAAATTTAGCTAGGAAGGGAGCATGAAGCAGCGGTTCGCCACCCGTGAGGCTGATGCTGTCGTGCAAACCGGGTTGATTTTGCCGTTCAATCCATTCTAGTAACACCGAGCTAGACACTGGATTGGAGTGGGTTTCAAAGTCTCTTTGACCAGGTGTTTGCTCCACAGTACATTTATCTGGAGCTAACCAGGTGTGGGCACTGTCGCAAAAATGGCAGCGCAGGTCGCAGATGGCAAAGCGGATAAATATTTGGCGGGTGCCTACATTCAGTCCTTCCCCTTGAATGGCGGAGAAGACTTCAATTAGCCGCGCAGTGGGATAGTCGGCAGTTTTAGGGGTCATTGTTGCTCTGACTTGAGATGCGACTGGTTCGCTCCGGACTGGGTTTACTTTAAGGGTTCTACTAATCCCATTATCTGCCTTGAATTCCTAGATTAACCACGCGGGAAGGATGCTTGGCTCTGCGCGTGCTGCCAACAACTGCCAACGGCGATCGCTCTTAGCAGGGGGTTTCCCAGTCAGCCTTCTCACCGCTTGATAATTCTGTCAATATTGATGATTCCGGTCGATCCCTGAGGATAACTCACGATAACTACAATTTTTAACCACCGCCAAGCTGTTTGCTCTTTGGTACCCTTAGAAGCAGTTTAAAAAATTCTTGGTACAATTCGCTATTTCAGTGCTACTATGGACACTCGATGAATTTGATTTAAGTAGAATTATATCAAAACAATAAAATAATTCTTTACAAAAACTTTTAATGAAGTTGAATTGACTAATCTCAAATATTTTTCAAAATATAAGATGGCACCTTAGCACTAGGTTTACATGGTTGGACCGATCCCCGATGCAGATTTTCGGATTACGTTCTTCAACGACACTCCTGTAGTCCAGCTACCCCCTCGCCTTACTGTTCTTGAGGCCGTGGCTTTTAAGAAAAGCTGTCAGCAATTCTTACAAGAGAGTGCCGATACCCAGCAATTAGTTTTTGATTTGAGTCAGACCACATTTATTGATAGCAGTGGTATTGGTGCGCTGGTCAGTAATGTAAAGCTAGCGCGGGAGAAACAAGTCGAATTAGTACTTCGGGGTGTCCATCCTCAAGTGATGGCAGTGTTATCGATGACGGGGCTGGATCAAGTTTTAACGATCGAGCCGCCAAGCCAAAGCACAACCACAACCCCTGGGAAAAAATCAGAAATTCAGCTACCAACGACTCATCCTTCCGTCCGCTCGTGGATTAAACGTGGTATTGATGTGGTGGGATCGCTGGTGGGTTTAGGGATTACGGCAATTTTGTTTATTCCCATCGTCATTGTGATTAAGCTCGACGATCCAGGCCCGATTTTTTTCAGTCAAATCCGTTGCGGTTGGATGGGAAGACGGTTTCAGGTGTGGAAATTCCGTTCGATGTGCGTAAACGCGGAAGCACTGAAAGACAAAATCGAGAATCAAGCCAGCGGTGCCTTTTTCAAGAATGAAAACGATCCGCGAGTAACACGGGTGGGTCGAATTTTACGGAAGACAAGCCTGGATGAACTGCCGCAGTTTTGGAATGTCCTGAAAGGGGAGATGAGTTTAGTCGGTACGAGACCCCCGACACCTGATGAAGTAGAACGATACGAAGTTCCGGAATGGCAGCGTTTAGATGTGAAACCAGGAATGACGGGTGAGTGGCAGGTGAATGGGCGATCGCAAGTACGCAATTTTGAAGATGTGATTCGCTTAGATTTGCGCTATCAGGAGAACTGGAGCCTGATTTACGACCTCAAGTTAATTGTTAAAACAATCCTAATTTTATTTCGCAAAAACAGTGGTGCTTATTAGGAAACCTCAATTACTTCTGTTAATGACAAAGGAACAACCAATAGCACAATCCCGCCTTCAGGTGGAGACGGATCTAAATGCTTTAACAGAAGTTTTGCAATGGTTTGAGCAACTTACTCTACCGCTACTGCCCTATGAATTATGGTGGCAGTCCCAGGTAGCCTTGACTGAAGGGTTTACGAACGTCATTCGCCACGCTCATTCTTCATTGCCCCCAACCACCCCAATACAGATTGAGGTGAAAGTCTATATTAGCTATCTGGAAATGCGGATTTGGGACTACGGAAAACCGTTTAACTTGCAAGCCAAGCTGCAATCAAAGTTGCAAGTGGTGGGTCAAAAGGATTTTGACCCCCTGGAGAATGAAGGAGGTCGCGGGTTGATATTTATGCAACAATTCACAGATGAACTCGATTACACGCGGATGCCTGACGAACGAAATTGCTTGCTGATGCGAAGAAAAATTCGCTAAAACTGGAGAGTATTCGCTTTCTCCTAGATGTGCTGCTGCTTCTGACAACTGGGAAGAAATCTCATCTACAAGCGCGATCGCACTTATAGACCGAGAAATAGACCGAGAAAAAGCCACATTATTCCTCAAAGAAGATGCGCGATTGTACCAACATACCGCAACCCCCGATTAGACTAGGTAAAAGCTTGGTGCTAAATATTTGGTAAGACCTAGATCATGCGGATATTGATTTACTCCTACAACTACCATCCCGAACCAATCGGCATTGCCCCCTTGATGACCGAACTAGCGGAAGGTTTGGTAGCACAAGGTCATCAAGTGCGAGTTGTCACTGCCATGCCAAACTATCCGCAACGGCGCATCTACGAGAAATATAAGGGGAAATTGTACCTAACAGAACTCGAAAATGGCGTAGCCATTCAGCGCAATTATGTCTGGATTCGCCCCAAACCGGGTTTGATAGATCGAATTCTATTGGATGCTAGCTTTGTCCTGATCAGCTTAGTCCATGCCCTCAAAGGCAGGCGACCAGATGTAATTTTGTTAACCGTACCGCCCCTGCCAGTTTCCGTTCCAGCCGCGCTCCTGGGATGGTTGCACCGCTGTCCGGTAGTCTTGAACCTCCAGGATATTTTGCCGGAAGCCGCAGTTCATACGGGGTTGCTCACCAACAAACGGATGATTGCCATCTTTGAAAAGCTGGAAAATTTTGCTTACCGAACAGCGACGAAGATTAGCGTCATTGCTGATGGATTTGTTGATAATTTAGTTGGGAAAGGAGTCCCAAAAAGTAAAATTAGGTTGATTCCTAACTGGGTTGATGTTAACTTTATCCAACCTTTGCCTAAAGAAAATAATTATTTTCGAGCCGTTCACCAACTCGACGGCAAATTTGTGGTTCTGTATTCCGGTAACATTGGTCGCACCCAACCCTTAAAGACCCTGATCGATGCGGCGACTTGCCTGCGACATATTCCCGACATTGCTGTGGTGATTGTGGGAGAAGATAAAGCCTTACAAGACCTGGAGCTTTATTGTCAAAAAGTGGATGCGCCAAACGTTTTGCTACTGCCATTTCAACCCCGCGAAAAATTACCGGAACTACTGGCAGCGGCGGATGTAGGGTTGGTGATGCAAAAGGAAAACGTGATTTCCTTCAATATGCCTTCTAAAATTCAGGTGCTGCTAGCCAGCGGTCGGGCAATTTTGGCTTCTGTTCCTGCTAGTGGTACGGCAGCTAAAGCGGTGCAGCATAGCGGCGGCGGTGTCGTCGTTCCCCCAGAAGATCCTGAGGCTCTGGCAGCAGCAATTTTAGACTTATATAAAAACCCTGACAAAGCGGAAAGACTGGGTCAGCAAGGCAGACAATATGCTACCGAAAATTACTCCTTTAAGCACGCCTTGGAGCAGTATGAGAAGCTGTTTGATGAGGTTAGGCTTCATTGATCTAGAATGAAAGCAAAATGGTTGTCGGTTTGAAGTAGCGATCGCGCGATGCCTAGCGTTTATTATCCTGGGAACTAGCGATCGCCCAAAGCCTTAGGCTTTGCCCTTTGCTTCTGTCCCGATAGCCCTATGGAGTTCCTCGCCCAATGCGCGAACAGGTCTTAGCCTGGTTAGCAGATCGTGTCCCTGCCGCTCGAATCAAACATATATTAGGCGTCGAGCGGATGTCTATTGAGCTAGCGCTGCATTATCAACTCGACGAGAAAAAAGCAGGGACAGCGGGGTTGATGCACGATCTCGCAAAATACTTTAAGCCTTCGCTGCTGTTACAAATGGCACGAGAAGAAGGATTGGAATTAGACCCGGTGGATGAAGAAAATCCGCATTTATTGCACGCAGATGTTAGTGCAATTGTTGCTAGAGACAAATTTGGAATACTTGATGAAGAAATTTTGCAGGCAATCCAGGATCACACCTTAGGCAGACCAGGAATGAGTGAATTGAGTTGTATCGTGTTTTTGGCTGATACTCTGGAACCAGGCAGAGGTAACACTCCTGAGTTAGAAGCTTTAAGACAAGTTGCTTGGCAAAATCTCTACAAAGCTGTTTGGCTAACTTGTGATTATTCCCTGAAATATCTCCTCGAAACTCGTTGCTTAATTCACCCTCGAACGATCCGTAGCCGTAATTGGGCACTTCAAATCGCTAGCAAAAAGCAGCAACCTGAAGCTGAAAGGATGAAGGATAAATGAAATGAAAAGTTAAAAAAAGCCATAAAAAGCTGAGGCTCGAAACTTCAAAAATTAAAATAGAAACTTCAGCATCTCTCTAGTACAGTGCTGTGAGTTGAACCAACTTTGAAGGAATTTATAGGTGTTTTTGAACAAGGAAATCAGGATTTAATGTCAGAACAGTTCAAGATACAGTCCTCCTCTACTGGGAACGAAGCATTCATCTCCAACGGAGACGACGCGAATGCTTCTGCTCGACTGGCTGTCAATGCAGATAAACAAAAAGCAAGCAAAGAGCTGGCTTTGACGGCTGCCAGAGCTGCTGATGACCGCAAAGCGGCTGACATCGTATTGCTACAGGTAGGAGAGGTATCCTATCTGGCGGATTACTTTGCGATCGCAACCGGCTTCTCCAGAGTCCAGGTGAGAGCGATCGCCCAATCAATTGAACAGAAAGTAGAAACGGAGTGGCAACGCCTGCCTCTGCGCGTGGAAGGAAAGGCAGAAGGTAGCTGGATACTGTTGGATTACGGGGATGTCATCATTCACATCTTGTTGCCTCCAGAGCGGGAATTCTATAATCTGGAAGCATTCTGGGGTCATGCTGAAAAAATCGATTTCTCAGCATCGTGAGCCGATGGGAGAGTAAAAACATGATGGAAACTCCAGTTTCAGTTTGCCCAGTTCCCGCCGAACAACAACCGCTCAATGAGTACCAGGAGTTGAAGGATTCTTGGTCTTTTCGCTGGGTGACGCTGGAACTGGGAGGATACATCAAAAAGCTGGCTTGGATTTGGGGTCTCGGCTGGTTCGTCGCAGGTCCAATGGCAGCAGCAAGCTTTGCGCCAGGAAAGTATCCGAGCAAGTTTATCCTCATGGGTGCAGCAGGAGCGAGCTTGGGAGTGGTGTTGGCACTGGTGCGACTGTACTTGGGTTGGTCTTACGTGCGATCGCGCCTAGAGAATCAACAAGTGTTTTATGAAGAATCCGGTTGGTACGACGGTCAGTGCTGGACAAAGCCAGAAGAAATTTTGACACGCGATCGCTTGATCGTCACTTACCAAGTTCAACCAATCCTTCAGCGGTTACAGCGAACCTTTGTCTTGCTTGCCTTATTTTTCTTTGCAGGTAGTCTAACTTGGTATTTTCTGTAATGAGCCATTAGGCATTAGGTCATTGAGCGAGAGGTAGTGGATAGTAAGGAAAGGCTGCACAGTCTACCGAAGACCTCAGAACAAGCGATCGCAGGCTACTGAACAACTAACAAAAAGTGATAAAGTCTTACCCATGACAAGGGGAAAAAGAAATCAATCCGCAGAACTGGAAGTTCGGTTGCTGCGAGAAGGCATTATTGAATCAACGCATCGCGCCCAAGCAGTCGTCTGTGACAACCGAGGGCGCGTCCTATCCGTGGCAGGCAGTTCGGAAACCGCTGCTTTTGTTCGTTCCGCCCTCAAGCCATTCCAGGCGTTGGCAATTACGACTACCGGCACCCTAGAACGCTACAAGCTAACGGATCGAGACTTAGCCATTATCTGTAGCTCCCACCAAGGTACGACTGCCCAAGTCCGACAGGCTTTTAACGTTCTTTGGCGCTCGGATGTTGACCCATCAGCACTTCAGTGTCCAATTCCAGAAGGTAAACGGAGTCCGCTGGAGTATAACTGTTCCGGGAAACACGCTGGAATGCTTGCCGTTTGCCAAGCAAGGCATTGGCCTCTGAATACCTATTTGCAGCGCAACCACCCCGTTCAGCAGCTAATTTTAGGCAAAGTTGCCGAATTGCTGCGAATGCCCGCTGTAGAGTTCATCAGTGCCCACGATGATTGTGGCGCTCCGACTTACTTCATGCAGCTGGGGCAAATGGGTACGTTGTACGGTCAGCTTGCCTCTGGGAATAATTTGGATATGGAGCGCATCGTCCGTGCCATGACCCATCACCCCAATATGGTGGCAGGAGAAGGTTTATTTGATACAGAACTCATGCGTCTGACCGAAGGTGAAATCATCAGCAAAGGGGGTGCTGAAGGGATTCAGTGCATCGGTCGCGTTGGCGAAGGGATGGGACTAGCAATTAAGGTGGCAGATGGAGCAGGACGGGCAAAGTGTGCCGTTGCCATTCATCTACTCAAGCAAATGGGTTGGATTAGTCCTACGGTGGCGGAAACCTTGTCGGAAACCTTTATGAGCTTGAGCAAATTCAAGCGCCTAGATGTCGTTGGGGAACTTTCGATGTTGTAGTTGCCACATTCTTGAATTTGCGTTATAGTAAATAAGTTGGCAACGACGCGGGATAGAGCAGCCTGGTAGCTCGTCGGGCTCATAACCCGAAGGTCAGTGGTTCAAATCCACTTCCCGCCACCAAATACAAAAGTAAACAATCCCTGCAATCCCAAAAGGTTGCAGGGATTTGTTGTAGGCTGGTTAGCAGCGATTCGGTTACATTTAAATATTTATGGCTGTGAATTTGCGGCGTCCGATTTTAGTCGGGGGAATTGGTCTATCATTCTCACTTTGGCTGTTCCAGAGTTTTCATGACTCAGCGGGGACAGTCGGTGAGTTTAGTGTAATTGGCGCGATCGCACTCGGCGCTGGTTTCTGGTTATTCCAGAAACAGACAGCCAAAGAGCTTCATCTGCCAGATGTCAGCCAGATGGATAGGGAAACAGTAGAAAAAGCGATCGCTCAAACCGAAGGTACGATTAGCCAGCTAGAGGCAGAGGCAGAAAACCATCCGGCAAATGCCCCGCTAAGAGAACAACTCGCCAAAATTACGACTCAAATCGATCGCCGGGAGATGCATCTGGCTGTCACTGGCGGAAAGTCAGTCGGTAAATCTACCTTAATTCAAGTTTTAGAGTCTAACTGGGTTTCTCAACAGCCGCAAAAACTCGGCTTGCAGGAGACACCCGCTTTATTTACTGCAATTGACCCCACCTCCCCGCCCCCTTCCCGAATCGGGGAGAGGTCAGATTTGGTGCTATTTCTTACCAATGGAGATTTGACCGATCCGGAATATCAAACCTTACAGCAACTAGCGGCATCTAAACAGCGTGCAGTGCTAGTGCTTAACAAGCAAGATCGGTATTTACCTGAAGAACGCGCCACGGTATTACAGCAATTGCGGCAACGAATGCAAGGAACGCTGAAGGGAGAAGACGTTGTAGCGATCGCTGCTTCTCCTACCCCCATCAAAGTGCGTCAGCATCAACCGGATGGTTCGGTGCGGGAGTGGATGGAAACCCCAGCGCCTGAGATGAGTGCGATCGCAAGTCGGTTAAGCCAAATTTTAGCCCAAGAAAGTCAACAGCTGGTTTGGACAACGGCTTGGAGGGCAGCTTATGCGCTGAAAGCCGAAGCGAAATCTGCCTTAAATGAAGTGAGACGCGATCGCGCCCTTCCCGTTATCGAGCAATATCAGTGGATTGCTGCCGCCACCGCCTTTGCGAACCCTGTACCTGCCTTGGATTTGCTGGCAACTGCTGCCATTAACGGTCAGCTCGTCATGGATCTCGGTAATCTATATCAGCAAAAATTCTCTGTTCAACAAGCGCAAGCGATCGCTGGGACAATGGGTAGCTTGATGCTCAAGCTTGGTTTAGTCGAGCTAACGACTCAAACCGTAGGTGGGGTTCTCAAGAGCAATGCGATCACATTTGTCGCCGGAGGAGCGGTTCAGGGGGTCAGCGCTGCCTATCTAACCCGGTTAGCGGGTTTGAGCTTGATTGAATATTTCCAAGCGCAGGAAGCCGCTACGACATCCGAAGGGCGTCCCTTGAATCTGGATCAGTTGCGCGAAACCCTGCAAAAAGTGTTTCAGCAAAATCAACGAGTTGCTTTCTTGCAAGGATTTGTCAAGCAAGCTGTGGCGCGTCTGGTGCCAGAATCACCCCAGCCTGCGATCGCGGGTAACGAGATTGCTAGTTGTTAGCCAAGTAGTAGGTTAGCCCAACAGTAGGGTGAGCAATGCCCACCCTACTATTAAAATGTTTTATTCAAACTATCGAAATCCTGTACTAGCTCGAAATCAAGACATCATTATATAGTAATAGTCACTAACGTTCTTGAATTTCCTAATTTAGTCGGAACACACATTCCTTTTGAATTTTGAAAGAAAGTTCAGGAAGCCGAATGTGTAGAATCGCAATCGGCAAATCGAAAAACATCTGGAAAAACTTCTTTAAGCTTATGAATAATTTTTTACCCATTGCTTACTTTCAGAATAAATTTGTCCCTTTTAACAAAGCCAAAGTTTCTATTGCTACCCAAGCTTTGCACTATGGAACTGGCGCAATTGGGGGATTAAGAGGGATTCCCGATCCTCAAAATGATAAGCAAATTTTACTATTTAGATTAGACCGTCATTGCCAAAGGTTAAGTGATAGTGCTAAGTATTTACACTACGATATACCAGCCTCTAAAATTCGAGAAACTATCGTTGATTTTATAAAAAAAAATCAACCAAGCAAGTCTTTTTATATCCGCCCTCTCGTATATACTTCGGGGTTAGGAATTGCTCCTAGGCTTCATAATGTTGAGAAAGATTTTTTAGTTTATGGAATTGAACTAGCAGATTATTTATCTCCGGAAGGAGTCAGCTGTCGAATTAGTTCCTGGTATCGACAAGAAGATCGCAGCTTGCCTCTGAGAGGTAAAATCAGCGCCGCATATATTACTTCTGCCTTAGCGAAAACTGAGGCGGTAGAGTCAGGCTTTGATGAGGCAATTATGATGAATTCGCAGGGAAAAATTTGCGAAGCCTCTGGGATGAATATATTTTTAGTGAGAAATGGGCAACTGATTACCCCTGGATTTGAACAGGATATTTTAGAAGGAATTACCAGAGATAGCGTCCTAACAATTGCCAGAAATCTAGGAATTAAAACGATAGAAAGACCCGTTGATAAATCAGAGCTTTTTATCGCTGACGAAGTTTTTCTGAGTGGGACTGCTGCCAAGGTTGCGCCAGTCAAAAAAATTGAAAATTATCAATTACCAGAGAGCAAACCGATTACTACAAAACTGCGAGAAAAACTCATCGCGATTACAGAAAATCGAGATCCCGATTATCAAGATTGGGTGGATGTGATCGCGCTTGAATAAGAGAATCCGTCAGAAGACGAAACGTGATAACCCATGTCTCTACAAACCAAACTGCCTTCGCAGGCTACAAGAACAGCATCAGCGGCGAGACTCGAAGGCGATCGCAACATTGATATCTGATTGCCACTCCTGCGTCACATCCACGGCTTACGCTTTTATTTGTATCGATGAAACTCCTCAATCCATAAAAGCAATGCTGCCCTCTCTGGTGAGAGGGCATTTTTGTTTGCAGAGGAGATCGGCTCATAACCCAACCCTAATTAGCGCTACGCCTTAACGCCCATCTGTCGGAGGATAGCAGTACACAGGTTGCTATTGACATCCAGAAAACCATCAATGGCAGTAAAGTGGTTTTTACTAGGTTGGGATAGATATTCGCCTTTTAAACCTTTCGCTTTCCAGGCTGCTAGAAACTCATCGGACTGGCGTTGAAATTCTTTAGATTCATCCCCGCCGTAGGTGACAATCAGCGATCCGGCTTTGTCGGGAATATGCAGGATGGGGCTGTTGCGGAGAACTTCTCCCCAAGTTAATTGTAAAGCGGGTTGCAGCCAGGTGTAGGGAAAGGGCATCAGGTCAAATAAACCACTAATCGCGCAGCCTCCTTTAATGATATCGGCGGGTAAACCGTAGGTTCCTTCCCAGTCAGTTGCCATCAGCATTGCTGTTAATTGACCGCCCGCCGAGTGACCAGAGACGTAAATGCGATCGCGATCGCCTCCAAAACTAGAAGCATTTTGATAAATCCAAGCAACCGCTGCTCGACTCTGACGCACGATCTCATCCATTGTCACGGTAGGACACAAAGCATAGTTGGTGACAACTACTGTAACTCCCGCTTCCACAGGTGCTTTGGCGACTAAACTAAAATCCTGGCTGCTGAGCAGTCGCCAGTAGCCACCGTGAATAAACACCAAGATGGGGGCATCCGGTTGAGCTGCTGGAAAGATATCCAGATGTTCGGCTAGAGTGGGGCCAAAAGGAACCTGGAGTTTGCAGGACAACGCAGAGCGCACGCTAGCGCTTGTTTTCACGTAGAAATCTGCGTACACAGTGAAGTCTGGCACCGACTTTTCTACGTTATATTCAGCATCCAGCTCGGCTTGCGTTGAGAAATTACGATAGAGCATAGAGCGTTTCTCGGTTGGGTGGAATAGATTGCGGTTCTAACGTTCAGTAGCGGCTTTTTGAATGTCATTGTAGAAGCATGGCATTCAAAAAGCCCTTACTGATGTATCGCACCCAACCCTTGAATGGCTATAGTAGTGAGCCTTTGAGCCTTCTGTTTCTCGCAGTCGAAACGTGCATCTATTGTAGTTTGACGCTGCGTTGACGAGTGCGAATCAGGAACAAGGCGATCGCTACCAACCCGATAATCGCAGAGGGTTCGGGTACACTAGCGCTAAAACGATTGTTCTGTTGCCTCAGTTGCTCTTTTCCATCTTCAACCGAACGATTAAAACGGTCTTTCTGAGCTTCCGCAATTCTAAGTGCCTCTCGTTGCTCGTCATTGACCAGTACAATCATGGACGAGTAAGGCGTGACAATTTTGTAAGTTTTAGCGATCGCATGAATGGCATCCAGTTGAGCAATCTGCTTTCCATTCAGCTGTTTGCTTAACCCCAAAACCATTTGCCGCGCCGCTAGAGGTTCAAAACCCTGAGTGTTGGAGTTTTGAGTTGCATCAGCACTCTGAGTATTTTTTGGGGTTTTTTCCAGAACCCAAGCATAGCCATCCACTACGCTGACGACAGATGACCCTAACGCTGCCTTCGTTGCCTGTCGCTGCAAAACTTCGGAAATTTTAGTACAAACTCCGCCACCACTGTCTTGAATGGCTTTAAGAGTTGCATCGTCGTAAGCAGGTGGTAACGCTCCTAGATGCACCACCCACAACGGTGCAGGCATTACTGGCACATCTTTGCGATTGTCTGATAACTCGTAACCGCTTTCATCCGTCACCAATAAGATGCCGTCGTAAGGCGTATCGCCCCGCATTTGGGTAAACTGCCGCAGCATTTCCTTGGGTTGTATGCTGCCGTAGAATGTCATCTTCCTGGCATCGAAGCGACTGATATCATCGATGCGCTGCGGTTTTGCACCAGGAGACGCACTGATGTACAAATCGGCATCATTATTCGCGAAGATGTTGTCAGCAAAGCCGTGTTGTTCCAACCAGCTCAATGTTTCCGTCAGTTCTTTGGTGCGTACTGCCATACTCCGCGAAGCATCGACAATGACTGCAAACCGCTTCCCTTGGGGCATCAAGTAATCTTTTGCAGCTAAGGGTTTGGCTGAGATTTGGTAGCCATCTGGCAAGTTAACCTGATGTAGACTTGGCTGGTATTGCCCATCTGCTGGCAAAAATGGTTCCAACCATTCATCGCCAACCCGTGCTAAAACTTCTCCATTGCGGATACGCTGGGTGTCTTCATTCCAAAAAATGTTACGCTTCTCTCCTAGCTGAGGTAACGCCCACCCCTTCTCTTGTCGCATGACTTTATAGGTCAGCCACAGATGCATTTCGGTTGGTCGATCTTCTGACTCCGCTTGTTCCTGCGGTGATAAACGGGGAGGAATGGGAAAGGCTCGCAAGCGATATTGAAGTGGCCCAACTTGCTCAAGTAAAGCTGGATCGACGGGACGCCAGCGCCTTACCTGTGAAGTATAAACTTTCTGAGCGGCACCGCGTGGCGAAACCTTAAAGGGGAAGCGCTTGGCTAAGTTCTCGCTGTCGCCCAGCCAAACTCCTGTAATTGCAGCGCTTTCTGGCAAAGAAAAGGAATAGAAAATTTCCTCAACATCAGTGGTTTTGTTGGCATACACTTCGTAGAGTTCCACATCTGCCCAATTGCCCTGTGGTTTAACGGTGACTTGTTGCGATCGCAACCACACCTTTTCCTGGTTAATATTCAGCAACCCTGCCTTGGCATCGTCCAAATTTCCACTAGATTGCAAAGCGTGTTGAATTGCTTGTCGTTCTGCTTTTTGAATTGGCTTGTCAAAAAACTGGGCGTACAGCTTTCCAGCTTTTTCCATATCTCTTAGGGAACCGTTGTATAAGAACGGCGACATCAAGTGATTGTAGCTGTCTTGGAAGAACTGGGAAAGCAGCTCTGGTAAGCCAAAAACGCTCTCATACATAACGCGGATATGGTCATTTTCTTCTGAAGTGCCCAGATACCGATAAGAAGAAAAGTAAGCGTTCAGGAGTCCATCCCGAATCAAGTCGGACTTGGCTACAAGTGCTGCCTTTTCGCTGTCTGATGGTGCTGGGTTCTCTAACAGTTTAAATGCCTGAATCTGAGGCTGGGCATTGAATGAGAGGCACAGAATCATCCAAGCAGTCACCACCGTCCCCGAACCAATAACAGTGCGGTTTCGCCCATGCTGAGCCGCAAAAGCACGTAAGATTCGCTGCCCAGATTGAATGTAGTAGCTTGCCAATATCCAAGGCATGAACAGGGATAGGATAACGCTTACGCAAAAGAGCATAAAAGAGACGGGCATCCACCAGTTTCCGGAAGCCCATATATACCCAAAGTCCCTTATCCACTGAAATTGGAAGAAGTTGTACACGAGAAAGGCGGCTGCGGGTGCGGCATAAAATAGCAGCAGCAACCCTAGGTACACACCAACCCCCGGCATCAGACTGTGAGCGATCATTTGCAACCATGCGATCGCTCGATGACGTTCTGCATAGCCGTATAGCACTTCGAGGTAAAAAGCAACCATACAAACGCCCACTGTGCCCAAAATCAAAGCGCTAGCGGGGGTGAGTTCCGCAAGCCGGAGGCGGAGTCCCTGTCTGAGGAAAAACAATAGTAGGCACAGGAGAAACAGGGGTGCTTCCACGCCATAAAACAAACGCATCAGCTGTAAAGGTTGCTTACGGAAACGCCGCAGTCCCAGCACCGTACAGATAATCGATATCACAATCAAAACTGCAAGGGTGATGAAAAATTCTCTTTCGATCGGACTATTCGACGCAGCCTTAACGATTTCACTTGTATAAGCAGGCCAATACCCAGCGCAGACAACCACCAAAAATGTAATATTACAGAACCAAAATATGCCGTGATATGTGGCATGAAGCAGATTCTTCATAATGCATGTATACCTAGAAACAAATTTTCGATTATTTAGAAAACGATTGAATAAACCATTGATAATTTTGGTTGTCAATCAACCCGAAATTAAATTCTCATTAGCCCTGATTTCTTCAACAGCGATTCTGAATATTTCGTAAACCTCTCTTCGTTTTCTTTTTTTTAGCCTCCTAAAGCGCTAATGCCTATGCTTTGCTAAGGCGTTTCTTTAATTCTTCAATTCCTTATGTACGCTAATCCCAATTTGCAAAGATTCATTGAGCAAACAACTATATTCATCTACGCGATCGTTCAGACTAAATGACATCAACGAAGTGAGATTTTCTTCAAGATTTGCAAATAACTCATAATGATTGCTCAGAAATTTACGATGTTTCTTCATGAGCATTTCCGCTTGTAAAGCGCCGCTCAAAGTTTCTTTGGTAATTCTCAAAGCTTGAATGACTTCTCTTCTAGTGCTGAGGCTGTTACACCGAGAGGGTGAGCGGCTTGCTGATTCTAGTTCGTCGATGAGAGCGATCGCTTGAATTACCCGATTGTATTTATCGACTTTATCTATTAACCTAGCTAAAGATTTGACTTGTTTAACTTGTTGCCAAAAATAAGCATTCCAAATCAAGACACCCAACAGAGAAATACTAGAAATGATGATTAATAATCTGGTAACACCATCTGTATTTCCCGGTAAACTTCCAGCGTTGCGAAGTAAAATTAGACTCCCTGTCATAACAAAAATTAAGACCAGCATGAGTATAAATAGTTCCGTCAGGAGAACTGATAGCATCTGCTTGGGATTTTTGAGGATAAACCCTCTATAAGCATCAATGGCTAGAGCAGTGCTAGGATCTAAATCAACCAAAGTCTCCAGATCTTCTTTTGTCATCTGTAAATTTTCTAAGTCAGCTTGCATATCAGTTGGTTCCTGTTACGTGCTTAACGAAGACCTAGTGCGTCAGAAACTATTTTCAAAAGATGAAAGTAAAAGTTACTTTCTAGAGGGCGAAATAGCTCGAAGGGGCTACCAGGATTGCCAAAAAAGGGTCTGAGCGTCCATCCTAGTTGGCTTCCGACAAAGCCATATAACACTAACCAGCCTCGAATCATCGCCGTGCGGTTACTTGGCTTGTCAGAATCTTTCTCGTTGATATATATCAGGCTTCGATAAAAAACATTAATCCCAATCAAACCTGTAATGGTAAAGACCAGTACATTCAAGAGTTTAAAAAATTGATAATCGTTAATGGAAAGACGAAAAAACAGGGTGATTGGTGCAAAACTGAAAAGCATTACCCCAATGATTGACATTGAAGCTAATAGTAAAACCAGGTATTGTCCAAAGCTGCGCCTAGAGCCTGAAATTACATCAAAGAAATATAAATTAGGTAAACAAACAGCTAGAGTGATTAAATATAAGGCTGGTAGCTTAATGGCTGAAGCAACCATTTGCAATCCGCCACTAAACGAGCCGATGATTGCTCCATAAAGTGCAAAAAAGACTGAACTACTAATTAACAAGGAAACAATTTTGGTTTCAATTCTTATCCCTTTACTAATCTCTTCCAGAAATTCCTGGCGATCGCGCAAAAAGTACATTAGGATTGCGAAGTGATTCATGACATCTTCTCCTATCAATTCAGGTATCGCTCTACAAATCTCTCAGGCACCTGCCTCAAAGTTGTGGGGATATACCCAAAATTTGTTACAAAACTTTACAAAAACCGTGAAGAGCGAAGATGGTTTGGATAGGCTGACCCGACAGCAAGAGGAGAGAATCTTACTTAATTCCCTGCTATGAACGAACGGGATGAGCGGCTAGGCAAACTAATTGAAGCAGTCCGTCAGCATCCATCTGGGAGCCTTAGCTGGCGAAAAGCGATGAATCAGCTGTTGATAGAAATTCAGCAATTGCCAGGATTGGCGAGATCCGCTCACCCGGATTACTTGGAAGCTTTGGATGATACATTGCTGAAATTGGCTGATGAAATACACGAATTTGAACCCAGACAGCCTTCTTTAGAGAAGAGTTTGGTGGCTTGGATTAACCTGAAATTACGCCTGAAATATGAAGTGCGCGACTTGCATTCCTCCCAGCAGACTCGCGCCAAAAATCCCAAGAATCCTCAAGCGGAATTTCAAGAACAACTGAGGAAACCACCCCTCTCGCTTGATGTGCCCTTGGGGGATGAGGGGAGCGAAACTTTTGGCGATCGCTTGGCGGCTTCAGTTCCCTGTACGCTTTTAGAAATAGAAGCACAAACCCGGCGAGAACAGGAACAGCGGAAAAATCAAAGAATTGGGGTTCAGCTAAAGCAATATATTGACCGAGATCCGGAAGGCAAACTTCGGCGTTGCCATCCCCAAGCTTATCCAGAGTGTAACTGCCAAATCCTCAGCCAGCGCTTGCTCTTAAAGTATCCACCCGACAAACTCGCTCTTGTAGCACGGGATCTCAACATTAATTACAACACCCTGAACTGGCATTGGAAAAACAAGGGAGTCCCGCTTCTCCAAGCGATCGCTAGAAGTTTGGGCTATCAACCAAATGTAGAAGAAGACTTATGAATAGCACCGCACCTGTTTCTCTTAACGTTCCCCTGAGTGACACCGCCCATCAGCTGGCGCGACAATTTGCACAAGAGCAAGCGACTCCTGAAAAAGGGGTACGGGTATATCTCAATACCCTGGCTGTCTGGGCAGTTCACCGCTATCTAAAATGGCTGAGATACGAACCAAATCTCACCTCAAGCGACAGCTGGCATCCTGGTATGCGAGCCATGTTTGATGTAGCGGATCTGGTGTTGCCTAACTTAGGTAGATTAGAGTGCCGTCCCGTCCTGCCTGGGGAGACATCAGTTACGCTACCGCCAGAAGTGATGCAAGATCGAGTTGGCTATGTGGCAGTTCAGTTTGGATCGCATTCTACTCCCACAGAACCAGTCTACTTGCAGGAAGCACATCTAATAGGATTTGCCCCCGCGATCGCTACTGAAAATCCGCCAGAGGAACTGCAAATCCCTGACTTGCAATCTTTGGATGCACTGATGGAGTATCTAGATCAACTCGAATCGGCGCTGTCAGATGCACCCGACAAGACGCGATCGCAGCTAAACAACTGGTTACAAAATTTCTTCGAGTCTGGTTGGCAAACAGTGGAGGAGGTATTGACGCCACAAACGCCCCTTTTAGCATTACGCAGATCGACTGTGAGACGGGCAAAGCGGATCGAGTTGGAAACAAATGCAGTTGTTTTAATAGTCACCCTCCAGCCAGAAACCCCAGAAAGATTGAGCATCCATCTGCAAGTTTGTTCTGTAAATCCACAAATAACACTGCCACCTCAACTGAAGTTGATGGTATTAACAGAATCTGGGGAGGTATTCAGAGAAATTATCGCTAGCGGGACTGACACCTTCATGCAGTATGAATTCAGAGGACAAGTGGGGGAACAATTTAGTGTCAAAGTAGCGTTAGGAGATACTAGCATCACAGAAGCCTTTGTCATCTAGCAGGCAGCAATGGAAAAGTTAGTCATCTTGGATATCGATGGTGGCTTGCATCAGGGAGCAATAGCAACGCTGGAAATTCGGGGAGAAGGCAACCATGCTGTTACCACCCGTGCCAAAGGTAAATTGCCCCCAGCAACTCAGTTACTGGAACAATACGAACACTGGCAGTCTATTTATCGCAGTCTGTCGTTCCTGTTTCGCTTGGAAGAAAGAGGAGGACAAATTATTCAGGGTTCTCCAAAAGATTTACTTGACGCTTGCCGCCAGTCTGCTCAAACCTTAGCAGATAGTTTGACAATCTGGCTCAAAGCTGAGTCATTTCGCCCCATTCGAGAAAAATTACTCGAAAAATTATTACCAACTGATACAGTGCGGTTGATTCTGCAAATAGAAAACAACCAACTGCGACGACTCCCTTGGCATTTTTGGGATTTTTTCGAGCGTTACCCCAAGGCAGAAGTAGCGCTGGGAGCAACTGCTTACGAACGGGTAGAAACTGATGCACCATTACGGAAAAAACCCAGAATTTTAGCGGTTTTGGGGAATGGGACTGGGATTGATATTGAAGCAGATCGAAAGCTACTTTCAAGTTTGCTTTGTGATGCAGAAATTGTCTTTTTAGTCGAACCGCAACGCCGCCAGTTATACCAACAACTTTGGGACTCATCTGGGTGGGATATCTTATTTTTTGCCGGACATAGTTCCAGCCTTGCTTGTGGCGAAACGGGCGAGATCGAAATTAATGGTAGCGATCGCTTATCCATCACCGAGTTAACCTATGCTCTGAAAAGAGCCATAGAACGCGGCTTACAACTGGCAGTTTTCAACTCCTGCGATGGACTAGGCTTAGCACGTTCCCTCGAAAGCCTCCACATTCCCCAAATCGTCGTCATGCGGGAACCAGTCCCTGACTTGGTTGCTCAGGAATTTCTCAAGTATTTTCTCACTGCCTTTTCTAGGGGTGAGTCTTTTTATACCTCTGTGCGAGAAGCACGAGAACAGTTGCAAGCTTTAGAGGATCGATGTCCTTGCGCCAGTTGGTTGCCAGTAATATGCCAAAATCCCACAGCGGTGCCCATAATTTGGCAAGGATTACATGATAGAGGAAAAGGGTCTCTTGAGGGGTACGGACACGGCAGTGCCGTGCCCGTACAAACTGGGCAAGATTTCCCCTGTCCCTATCGGGGTTTGTCTGCATTTCAAGAAGCCGATGCACCGTTTTTCTTTGGTAGGGAGGCTTTCACTGAGAAACTGTTGAAAGCAGTATATAATCAGCCACTTGTTGCGGCGATTGGTCCTTCCGGTAGCGGTAAATCTTCCGCAGTCTTTGCCGGCTTAATTCCACGTTTGCGTCAGATAGAAAACTGGCTAATTGTTAGCTTTCGTCCGGGGAATCGTCCTTTTTTAAAACTGGCAGAACAACTGATTCCCCTACTAGAACCGCAGTTGCGTGAAACGGATCGTTTGGTTGAAATCAACAAACTAGCAACAGTAATTCAGCAGGGTGACTTGCCATTAATCGCTGTGTTAGAGCGAATTTTAGATAAAACTCCCACAACTGATCACCTGCTTTTATTTGCCGATCAGTTTGAGGAATTGTACGCACTTTGTCAGGAAGCTGAAATCCGTCAACGCTTTCAAGATGAATTATTAACTGCTGTCAACCAGATACCCAGTTTTACCCTAATTCTCACTTTACGAGCAGATTTCTGCGAATACGCACTTTCTTATCATCCCTTTGCCTCTGCGTTGCAGCGCTTCCCCCCAGAATTTTTAGGGCAAATGAGCCGCTTAGAACTGCAAGCAGCGATCGCAAAACCAGCCCAAAATTTAGGCGTACAGATCGAGGAAGGATTGCGATCGCGCATACTAGATGCCGTTAGCTGCGAACCCGGTTCTTTGCCTTTACTGGAGTTTGCCCTAACCTTGCTGTGGGAACAACAATCCAATGGTATCCTCACCCATGCTGCTTATGATGCCATTGGAGGTGTCGAACAAGCACTCGCCAGTTATGCCGAACAGGTGTACGCGGCACTCAAACCGGAAGCACAGCAACAGGCAAAGCGTATCTTTCTCCAATTAGTGCATCCCGGTGAAGGCACCGCCGATACTCGCCGCATCGCCACCCGCACCGACGTAGGACAAGACAATTGGAACTTAGTTACGCGCCTAGCGGATGCACGTTTGGTTGTCACCAGACAAGATGAAGCAACAAGCGTTGAAACTGTCGAAATCGTCCATGAAGCGCTGATTCGAGAGTGGCAACGCTTGCGCCAGTGGCTAGAAGATAACCGCAGCTTCCGGACTTGGCAGGAGCGATTGCGGATAGCTTTGCGACAATGGGATAGCCAGCAAGATGAGGGGGTACTGTGGCGAGGTGCGCCGTTATTAGAAGCTCAACATTGGTACGCCGAACGTTCAGCGGATCTGAGTTCAACGGAGCAAACTTTTATACAGGCAAGTTTGGCTCTGCAAGCACGAGAGCAGAGAGTACGCGATCGCCAACGAAGACAAGTTATCCTGGGACTCACGAGCGGTTTGATAGGACTAGGATTGCTAGTGGGAATTGCCACAAAGCAATGGCAGCGAGCTGAAACGGGTGAAATCGATGCCCAACTCAATGCTTTAAGTGCCTCCTCAGATGAACTCCTAGCCTCAAATAAAGAACTAGAAGCATTGCTGGAAAGTTTAAAGGCAGGTAGACAGCTACAACAATCTATCGAAGCCAAACCCGACACTCGCATTCGAGTGGTAACGGTTCTACAGCAAGCCGTCTACGGCGTCAGAGAGTATAACCGTCTGGAGGGACATCAAAGAACAGTCATTAGCCTCAGTTTTAGCCCGGATGGTCAAACCATCGCATCTGCGAGTGATGACGGGACAGTGAAACTTTGGCAACGGGATGGCACGCTGTTGACGACGCTGGAGGGACATCGAGACAAGGTAAAAAGCGTCAGCTTCAGTCCAGACAGCCAAATGGTGGCTTCTGCGAGTTATGACAAAACGGTGAAACTCTGGCACCGGGACGGTACACTCTTAACCACTCTCAAAGGGCACACGGGCAAAGTCAATAGCGTTGCTTTTAGCCCGGATGGTCAGTTTCTCGCCTCTGCCAGTGCGGATAAAACGGTGAAACTTTGGCGGCGGAACGGCAGCCTAATTGTTACCTTAAAGGGTCATCGCTCTTGGGTAACAAGTATTCACTTCAGCCCAGACAGCCAAACCTTAGCGACAGCTAGCACCGACAAAACAATTAGACTGTGGCACCGCAATGGTAAATTGCTAGGGATTTTAAAAGGACATACCGCTTCAGTTAATAGCGTCAGTTTCAGCCCCGACGGTCAGACTTTGGCTTCTGCTAGTGCAGATACTACAGTGAAACTCTGGCGTCAGAATCGGAGTCTGGGAGGGTTTGAAACTCGTCCCTACAGAACTTTCACCGAACACAAGGATCTCGTTTGGGCGGTTAGTTTTAGCCCAGACGGTCAAACTTTGGCTTCTGCCGGTGCAGACAAAACGGTGCAACTCTGGCGTCTGGATGGCACGCTTGTTTCTACCCTCAAAGGACACAGCGCTTCGATTTACAGTGTGAGTTTCAGCCCCGATGGTCAGAGTTTGGCTTCTGCCAGCGCCGATACTACAGTTAAACTTTGGCACCCTAACGCTGAGAAACTTCCCACTTTGCAGAAGCATGATTCTGAGGTGCGGGGTGTAAGTTTTAGCCCAGATGGTCAGACTTTGGTTTCTGCCAGCGCCGACAAAACAGTGAGGCTTTGGCATCAAGACGGGAAGCCGCTAAAAACTCTCAAAGGACACAATGGGGAGATTTACAGCATCAGTTTTAGCCCGGATGGACAGACGTTTGCTTCAGCGAGTGCAGACAAAACGATAAAATTGTGGCACAAAGACGGCACGCTTCTGAAGACCTTCCAGGGACATACTGCTAGTGTCTTGAGTGTTCGTTTTAGTCCAGATGGTCAGACTTTAGCCTCAGCGAGTGCTGACAGAACTGTGAAACTCTGGAATCGGGATGGAACTCTGCTGGATACCTTGCTCGGACATCAGGATTCGGTAACAAGCGTGAGTTTCAGCCCTGACGGTCAGACTTTAGCTTCTGTGAGTGCTGACGAAACGGTGAAGCTTTGGCAACTTAACGGAAGTTTGCTCAGCACTCTACCGGGACACAGTGCTGGTATCTTAGATGTCAGCTTCAGTCCCAATGGTAGTACCTTCGCTTCTGCCAGTGCTGATGGAATCGTAAAACTTTGGAGCAACGGTCAGTTGCTCAAAACCTTAACCGGACATACTAATCGAGTCAATAGCATCAGCTTCAGCCCGAATGGTCAAACTCTAGCTTCTGCCAGTTCCGACGGAACGGTGAAACTCTGGAGCCTGAGTGGAAAATTGCTCAAAACCTTACGTGGGCATACTGATAGCGTTTTGGGGATAAGTTTTAGCCCAGATGGTCAAACAATCGCTTCAGCTAGTAGCGATCGCACAATTATTTTATGGAATTTGGATCTGGATGCCCTACTGGTTCTAAACTGTGCCTGGATGCGGGACTATCTGCAAACACAAAGCCTGTCGATTTGCCAGTAAAGTTGCACAAAATCCAGGTTAATTGCGATCGCGATATCTGCCTCTTTGTTGCTTCCAAATTCCTCTGGCTTAAAATCAACAGTTCCCCAACTGAATACACCGAAATGCCAGACCCTCTCAAACTGACACAAGATTAATGACCTCAAACAGCACTTATCTACAAATCAAGAATTTCGCAATTGGAGAATCTGCGAGTGTAGCCAAGAATTGCTCTTCCTTCCCAGAATCTTGCATTACTACAGGTGCCAGTCATGCCGTTCAAAGTTGAAGTAGTTCCACACAATCTACAGTGGCGAGATGCGTTTGAGGCTGAGTCGCAGCAAGTTGCTGAGGCAATGGGTGAAAATATGGTTGCACTACATCATATTGGTAGCACGGCAATTCCTAATATTTACGCAAAGCCCATTATCGATCTGCTGGTTGAAGTGAAAGACATTTCTCGTGTAGATGAGCAGAGTGCAGCAATGGAGTCACTGGGTTATGAAGTGATGGGTGAATATGGAATTCCCGGTCGGCGATTCTTCCTTAAGAATAGCCAAGCAGGTATCAGAACACATCACATTCATACATTCGAGATTGGTTCAGCACAGGTAAAGCGTCACTTAACATTTCGAGATTACATGATTGCTCATCCTGACGATGCACAGCAATACAGTAACCTTAAGCGAAAATTAGCCGAGATGTATCCCGATGATATAGAGGGATATATGGACGGGAAAGACGACTTTATCAAAACCATTGACCGAAAAGCAGCAGGGTGGCGTGTGTCTTCAGTAAATGAGTAACAGTGTCCCTATCCAGACTTATATTTTGTTCGCGAGGAGAAACCTCTATGAAATCCCATATTGCGATCGCTGAACTTAGCTATTAGGTATCCAGTAAACCATCTGAGGGTTACGAACATGGCAGAGAAGAAATCTTTGATTTTGCGGCGTCAACAAATTGAAGACAATATGCAAACATTCTCACACCCCTGGAATCCGAAATCCGAAATCTCAGGGACACAAATGGGGCGATCGCTCGGACTAAAGCGCACCGGAGTCAACTTTGTAAAAGTCCCTCCAGGAAAGGAATCCTTTGTATATCATTCCCACTACCGCGAGGAAGAATGGATTTACATCCTATCGGGCAGCGGAATTGCGGAAATTGACGGCGAAGAATTTGAAGTTGGTGCAGGAGACTTCATGGCATTCCCGACTCCTTCGGTAGCTCATCATCTGAGGAATGCAGGTGAGGAAGACTTAGTTTATCTAGCGGGAGGAGAAAACCTCGATATAGAAATTGCCGATTTCCCGCGCCTTGGAAAACGCATGTTTCGCCGTGAGGATGCTATTGAAATCTTTGACTTAGAAGATGCTAAACCGTTTGGATCATTAGACACCGAATAACGATGAGTTGCGTACTCGAAACAAGTAGATTACAGCTTCGACCCTGCCAGATCGAGGATATTCAACTCATTCACACGCTTTGGACGAGCGATCGCGTCCGGTCTTTCTTATTCGACAACCGGGTAATCTCGTCTGACGAGGCAGAATCTTTCGTTGAGGACAGCATCGCGAACTTTGAACAGCATGGATACGGACTCTGGCTAGTCTTTATGCGCGACATCGACCTTTTTGTCGGCTTTGCTGGCTTCTTGCGTTCAGAGGGAGGGATTCCCAGTTTAATCTATGGAGTTGATCCCAATCGCTGGGGGTTTGGTTACGCCACAGAAGCAGCCAACGTTGTGTTGAAATATGCCTTGGAGAATCTTGTTATTTCCCAGGTGAGGGCGGATGTGGACGAACCGAATATTGCCTCTTTGCGGGTGCTTGAGAAGCTAGGTATGAGGCAAACGGGTCGTGCAGTAGTCAACGGGCATCCCCTTCTTTATTTTGAAAAATCGCGATCGCTTTAAGCAGTGCAGAAATTCATCGCGATCGCAAACTATGAGCGGCAATGTCAGCTTGTCACCCAATCGGGTGAGGTGTTATTTCCGCAAGTTCTTGTAGTATGCCTGTAGTAAAGCGCAACTTAAATTTCCGGAATTACGGCAACGTAGGCATCTCAGCTAATTTTATGATTACTTTAACAATGCGTCCTTATGCAGGGGAAGCGGATTTAGAAGCGATCGCTCAGTTGATCAATTCCTGCGAAGCGGTCGATAAACTTGACGAAGGCATATCTGTATCTGAACTGCGACAGGAATTTAAAGCACCTTCATTAGACAAAGCACGCGATCTTTGCCTCTGGGAAAACTCTGACGGTAAGCTGATTGGCTTCGGACGAATGTGGATTCCCCCTGATGGCGAAATCATCGAAGGCTACATTGGTTTCCACGTCCACCCAAGCGATCGCGGCGGTTATCTGGAAAAACAAATCGTCGCCTGGGGTGAGGAACGGATGCGCGAAGTTAGCAAAGAACGCTGCATGAGTGTTAAGCTGCGCTCCAGCGCTCGCGAAGACCAAGCCGAACGCATCGCTTTCTTAGAAAGTTGCGGTTTCACTGCCGATCGGTACTTTTTCACCATGAGGCGATCGCTGGATGAACCAATACCACAACCGCAGTTTCCAGCAGGTTTCACCATTCGCCAAGTAGAAGTTGAACAAGACGCAGAAGCGTGGGTGGAGATGTTTAACCAATCGTTTATCGACCATTGGAATCATCACCCTTTAACTGTGGAGATGCTTAAGTATTATCTAAGCGACCGGGATTACAAGTCGGAATTAAACTTGATTGCGATCGCTCCTGATGGGACTTTTGCTGCTTTTTGCCACAGCAGGATCTATACAGAGGAAAATGCACGCAGCGATCGCAACGAAGGCTGGATTGCTGTACTAGGCACGCGGCGCGGCTTCCGTAAGATTGGGCTGGGACGAGCTATGTTACTAAGCGGGATGCAGCGTTTGAAGGCTGCTGGCGTAGAGACAGCCAAGCTTGGCGTCGATGCTCAAAATCCTTCAGGTGCGCTGCAACTCTACGAATCTGTCGGTTATGCCACACTTCACACCCGCATTTTCTACGTCAAGGATGTGTAGTTAGACTCTTGCTAAAAAATCTTGCTGCCGAACTCTTGACAACTTTTGTAGTGTTTGTGTAGTATAAAGTAGTGAAGCAAGAGAACGACAAGTTCATACATCATCTTGCTTCCAACTTTAAGGAGGTGTTCAAAATGGTTCACATTCGTTTTGAAGGTCGTTCTTACGACATTGAAGAAAAGCAACTAGGTGTAACGGATGGCATGAACGACAAATCCGTTAAGGAACGCCTTGCACAGCATTTTGATGTTAGAAGCGATCGCTTCCAATCCTACGTTGTCGATCGCCGTCCCAGTGGGGATTTAATTGTACGTCCAGAAGCAGTTTACGGCTAAATAATTTTGAATGTTGAATTATAAAATTAAATTCAACACCTAAAATTCAAAATTATTCAAGCCCCGCGCCCCGACAGAAAAAGCATACACACTATTGATAACGATCCTAAGGTAGTGAAGTTCGGGCGACCGAACTAGCGAAGCATTCCAAATCTCTCGTCAGATACGGTTTGCGCGTCCACTGCTAAGCATTGCTTAGTAAGAACGGTCGTAAATTGTAATAAAGCTTTTTCAACTTGCACGGGGTCACTTTCAAAGCTTTTTCCCGCGCCCTAATTTGTGAAGCATACACACATTCCCGCTTCGGACGGGGAGGTAGTGGGTTCGACTCCCACCGACTGCTTCTTAATGCAGTCGTAGCTCAACGGATAGAGCGCCAAGTGATAACAGCTTTGCTGACTTGCGCGGGATAAAAATCAATTTTCTTGTTGATTTAATCTGAAAATAATGGCACGCGCCCCGATGTAAGAAGCATACAAACTGGTAACGTTCGGGAAACCGAATTGTAGGTTCGATTCCTACCCTCTCCGCTGCATGGAGAGGTGTCAAAAAAGCTTCTTAAACTTGCGCGTAGCTACTACTCTTTATCCCAACTGGAAATAAAAAATAAAGCTTCCACTTCGTACCCAAACTTAAAAAGCTTACATACTAGCTCTGTGGTAGAGCAATCGACTGATTAATCGATAGGTCGGGTTCAACTCCCGTTAACTATAGCTTTCTTAACTTGTACGAAGTGACAATTCTTTCCAAAACAGATTGGATACTAAATAGTGCGTTTTATGGATACTCAGCTTTAAATTTTGTGTTCCGCGCCCTAACCTGAAAAGCATACACACATCCGCCTGATAAGCGGGAGATGTAGGTTCAATTCCTACCGCTGCCATTATTTGGCAGTGTAGAGTAACGGTAACTCTCCAGTGAATAGCTTTTTTAACTTGCGCGGAACACCCAATACTTTCGAGACTGCAATAATCGCTTCGCGCCCTAATAGATAAAGCTTACATACTAGCTCAGTTGGTTAGAGCACTTGACTCATAATCAAGCCGTGACGGGTTCAATTCCCGTGTATATTCAAACAGCTTTTTCGACTTGCGCGGAGCAATCTAAATACGAATAAATTTATCGTTATTTTTGATATTTACTGGAGAGTTTTCCAATGTTATGCAGTTCTTCCCTAATTACAACAAACCTAGCCATAACTGAATGGCAATTTATCAGAATCAATAGATATTTAGGGACGATACTAAGTAATGAGCGAACACCGTTTGGGAGAAATTGTCATTGAACGTCCTCGTGGAGGCATAACGATAAGTGTAAAAAAGCTTAAAGGCTATAAAAAAGCTCTGCAAAAGATTACTAATGAGGCAAGTGAAGATGGGTTACTCTGTCCTTATTTAATCAAGACAAGAAAACGCACAAAGTACTTTTCAGACCATCTAGGTCCATTACGTCGCTGGTTGCGTTCTAAAGTGGGCGAATCTTGGGATAATGTTTACAGCGAATTATGCCAGCAGCTTGAAACGAGAACGTTATCAGGACAACATATTCTCTCCCATGTATGGGGTTTTATGGAAAAGGATGTTGAACTAATTGATGGAGTTCCTTATTCTACTAAATCGTGCAAGTATTTACCCAGAAATCCGCTGAATTATTGGAGAGAGCAACTTTATATCCATCCCGACACTAAAGTTCTCTGCCTAGCGAAGAAAGCACCCAATAAACCTCCCGAAAAGCCAGACAATCTAGTGGTTGTTAATGACTGCCTAGAATATCATAAAATTAACAATTTGTGGTATGTAATAAAGCTTCAAAATACACCACCAACAAAGCCAGTAACAGATATTATCTTAAAAGAAATTGCTGACGGTTGGAGTGTACGGGAGAAGCAAGGTAGAAGAATCTACAGAAAAAGTTACGCTGTCGATAAACGTCAGTGTAACAAGAAGGAAATAAAGTTCATTATGCAGCAGCTTGCAAATAGTTAAACTTTTCATTCCGCGCCCTGATAGAAAAAGCTTACATACTAGCCGAATTGGTACAGGCGCTTGATTTAAGCTCAAGATTATGCAGGTTCAACCCCTGCGTATGAAACAACAGCTTTCTCGACTTGCGTGGAATGATAATATTTCATTTTTTATGATGAGGAGGAGTATAAAGATGTCTGTAAAAACAATTGAGATTCTAGAACAATTAAAATCTTTAACCCTAACCGAAGCGGCAGAATTAGTTAAGCAAGTTGAAGATACTTTTCGAGTTGATGCTTCGCCTCGCCAGCGGACAAGTATTATTGAAATAATCGAGGAAAAAGGTGAAGACCTTTCTGTACAAACTGAGTTTGATGTAGTTCTGGAGGAAGTTCCTGCTGCTCAGAAGATTGCAATCCTCAAAGTTGTACGGACTTTGACTAATTTGGATCTGAAGTCAGCAAAAGATTTTGTTGATTCAGCGCCGAAAGTGGTGAAAGAAGCGATCGCACTCTCCGATGCAGAAGAAATCAAGCAACAGCTAGAAGCAGCAGGCGCTAAAGTTTCTCTCAAGTAGTTTGCACTCTCGCAGTTGTGAAATATCAGTCAGTGAGATAGAAAGTCTAATTGCGGCATTCGAGAATTGCACCCTGCCACGAGATGAGTGGAATCATCGCGCACACTTAACCGTTGCATTATGGTATCTCACTCGTTACTCGAAGGCAGAAGCGACGAATTGCATACGCGATCGCATCCAGCGTTACAACTTGGCTAATGGGATTAAAACTACTAAAAACAGTGGCTATCACGAAACGATGACACTGTTTTGGATTCGGATTGTTAGTTACTATCTATCGGTTGCAGATCGAACTCGCTCTATCGTATATCTTGCCAACGAACTTATGGATAGTTACGCAGATAAAAATCTTCCTCTGACATACTACAACCGCGATTATTTGATGTCTTGGGAAGCACGGATAAGTTGGCTTGAACCCGATTTGAAATCTTTAGATTAGCAGGGATGACAGTCTCTTGCTTGGCGAATATAATGGCAGTTGTCGCCGCGCCCCAACTGAGAAAGCTTACATACCCTTTTAAGGTAAAACAACAGCTTTCTCGACTTGCGCGGCACCAAATTACTTGCGTGCGACATCTGCCTCCTCAACACTTCAAGATGCAATGGAGGTAGTTGCAATGAATACACTAGAACGCGACTTGCGTTTAGAAATTCTCAATAGTCTGCTGACTACGCCACACCGGGAACTCGGTAAGGTAGCAGAAGTACATAAGATGATGGTCGAACTTGACCCCATCTTTTACGGACATCTGGCTGTATGGTATCAGCGCAATGGGGATGTGCGCGACCACAAGGAAGTTTTTGTCGGTAATTTGCTGACCAGCAGCTTGAACGAACACCGAGGTGCGGGTTTCATGATGCTACAAGAGTTTCCGCCTTACCAGGTGGCGCGGATTGTAGACTTTATGAAGCAGCATCAGCAAAAGTTACCCCGTTCGGCGCGGACTGCGGTGCGGCGTTATTTGCAGGAACGGGAAAAGAATGCTGCGTTTTTCGATCGCGCAGCGGTGCGGGGACGCAAGGCGATGAAGCATCTTTATGCAAGTTTGCACATACGCCCTAGCGATCGCGCTAACGCCGTACTATTCAAAGATGCACCGCCTGAAGATAGTCTTGCGTTTGCACTCAAGCAGCTTGCAAAAGCAGAGACACCACAAGTACAAGCACAACTGATTGCAGAACACAAAATTCCCTACACTGTCGCTATTGGTGCGGTGAAGGAAGTGACGCCAGAAGTGCTGATGGCGCTAGTTAACGCCATGTCACCGCAGGAGGTAATTAACAACCTTAAGTCACTCCAAGCGCGAGGTGCGATGGAAAACGCTGAGGTGAAGGTGTTGATTGATGCAAAACTGACTGAAGCTGCAACAAGCGATCGCGTCTCTGCATTCAAGGCGATGAAAGCGGCGGGTGTTGCCAATGTCGATGATGCAACTGTGGCGCAACTAGAGCAAGTTGTTAACGAACAGGTGAAAAAGCGGGGTAAGATTACCAAGTCTACCGCCTTGTTTGTAGACAAAAGTAGCAGCATGACTGAAGCGCTGGAAGTCGGAAAGCAAATTGCAGCTTTGATTTCTGGCATCAGCGAAGGTAACTTGTTTGTTTATGCCTTCGATACCAAAGCTGTTGAAGTAAAAGCACAAGGTAAAGCGCTGTCAGATTGGGAGAAAGCTTTCCACAAGCTGTTTCCGGATGGTTGCACTAGCATCGGTGCATCGCTGGAAAAGATGCGGCAAAACAAACAGTCGGCAGAACAAATCATCATCGTTACCGATGAAGGCGAAAACAACGCTCCTTACTTCAACACAGTTTATCCCCGCTACTGCGAAGAATTGAAGGTTGTGCCGAATGTAATTATCGTCAGAGTCGGCAATCATAGCAACCACTTAGAAAAGCAATTGCAACAATCTCAAGTATCGCTAGAGACATTCACCTTCGCAGGTGATTACTATTCACTGCCAAACTTGGTGCCATTATTGTCTCGTCCATCTCGACTTGAATTGTTGATGGAAATTCTAGAGACACCGTTACCAGTGCGAGTTGATAACTAGATAGGCTAACTTGTAGCTCAATCGAAACATAGAAAGCCTAACCTCTAGCCTCTTTCCCTTGGAAAAAAGGGGAAGAAAAAAGCCCCTCTCCTGCAATGCGAGGGGTTGGGGAGAGGTCAACAAAATTATTAGTCAACGAGGAATAAAACATGGTGGCAATAACTGCAAAAACTGTCCACGAACTGCGCGTGAAAACAGGCGCAGGCATGATGGATTGTAAAAGGGCGCTGGATAAAACCAATGGCGATATGACCAAAGCGATCGCATGGTTGCGCCAAAAAAGTATGAGTAGAACATGCGGCGGAAGCCGTCGTATTTCGGCAGAAGGAATTATTGACAGCTACATTCATACTGGCAGTAAAGTTGGCGTGCTAGTAGAAGTGAACTGCGAAACTGATTTTGTAAGTCGCAGTGAAGTATTTCAAACCCTGGTGCGGAACATCGCCATGCAAATTGCCGCTTGTCCGAATGTAGAATACGTGAAAGTAGCAGATATTCCGGCTGAAATTGTCGAGAAAGAAACAGAAATCGAAATGGGGCGGGATGACTTAGCTAACAAACCAGCAAATATCAAAGAAAAAATTGTTCAGGGACGAATTGAAAAGCGCCTGAAAGAAATGTCTTTGATGGATCAGCCTTACATTCGCGACCAAAGTATCGTGGTGGAAGAACTGGTGAAGCAAAGCGTAGCTCAACTGCGTGAAAATATCCAAGTGCGTCGTTTTGTCCGCTTTAAATTAGGCGAAGGCATTGAAAAGCCTGAAAGCAACTTTGCCGAAGAAGTCGCTGCACAAATGGGCGGCAGGGAATAAAGGCTTGGCGAATAGAATTCGCGGCTACACAAACAAAGTCCGCCTGCGCGGACTATCGGAAAATTGAGAATATTGAAACCCGCGAAGGCGGGTTTAGCCTGTGTAGCTGCGGTTTCAACCGCCCACTCTATTTGCTTATAAATTTGATGGGGAATTTTCGTAAGATAAGCCAGCGTAAGACAGTCTGCTATTCGTAGTTTTTTTCTTGCTTGCCGAATCAGAATATAATTAGAATGCAATGTTCATAAATTGGGTTTTATATTATGGAAATAAACTTGAATGATTCAAAAGCTTTTAATATTGAAAGCGTTCGATTATTAATTAAATCAGGGGATCAATCTCGGCATTCACAAATTAGAGTAACAAAAGACGGGATTGCGTATTTATCCTATATTACAGGAAATAAAGAGATAGAAGGAATACTATTTAGATTTGAAACTCTTTCAGCGGGAACAGGTTATGTTGGCTTAGAGGCTGCAAAAGACGAAGATTGGGTTAACCAGATTTATAAAGCACTGAAAGACAACTGGGAAAATCAAACGCATGGGTATATTGATTATTTTTGAGTCTGCCAACCTTAGTGAATAGAATTCGCGGTTAATTCTGTGTAGCTGTGGTTTCAACCACCCAGCCTTGGCGAATAGAATTCGCGGCTACACAAACCAAGTCCGCCGGCGCGGACTATCGGAAAATTGAGATATTGAAACCCGCGAAGGCGGGTTTAGTCTGTGTAGCTGCGGTTTCAACCGCCCACTCAATTATCGGAAAATTGAGATATTAAAACCCGCCCACTCAACTAGCCTTGGCGAATAGAATTCGCGGCTACACAAACCAAGTCCGCCGGCGCGGACTATCGGAAAATTGAAACCCGCGGAGGCGGGTTTAGTTTCAACTGCCCAATCAACCGCGGTTTCAACCGCCCAAACCAAAATAAATTATTTTAGATTCAATTCCCAAGTAGAAATAGTTGATTTATGTCGGTGGTGAATCGCCTGGTTGCGGATATAATCAGCCACTTTGTCGATAGCATCATGGCTGACAATAAAAGCGCCGTAGCTGCCTTGCCATTTAAAAAATTCACTAGGCTTAATTTCGTGAGTAACTAGATGAGAAGAACTACCTTTAACTTGTTTAATTAAATCAGATACAGCCAGAGTAGATGGGAAACTTGTCAAAAGATGGACATGATTTTCAATACCGCCAACAGCGATTGCTGTGCATCCAAGTTGTTCGCACTGTCTAATGATAGCTGCATAAATTACCTTCTGGATATCAGGTGTAATTAGAGGCAATCTATCCCAAGTAGCCCAAACACAATGGAGATATAACTGCGTGAAATTTGACCTCATCTCTTCTCAACCTAAATGGGCAAATTTTTCAATCACGATTATCGCATTTAGTCCGCGAAGGCGGACTTCGTATGTGTAGCCGCGAATTATATTCGCCAGGTATTCTTCGTATGTGTAGCCGCGAATTCCATTCGCAAGGTAATTTTTTAACTAGGAAAAGCGAGACTAATTATGACAAAAGCTCTCAATCATGTTGATGTTTGCTTTGTAATTGATACAACTGGCAGTATGGGTGGTTTCATCCAAGAAGCAAAACAACAATTGTTGGATACAATTCGCTTGCTGTCCGCTGACAGTGATATCGATTTGCAAGTCGGTTTAGTAGAATACCGCGATCACCCTCCACAAGACACGACTTTTGTAACTCGCATCTATCCGCTGACTGCAAAGTTGCAGGAGATGCAGAAGAACATCAACAAACTAGAAGCGAATGGGGGTGGAGATCATCCGGAAGCTGTTTATGATGGTGTTCAGGATGCGGCTAACCAGATGAAGTGGAGACGCAACAGTTGTCGTTTCATTCTGTTGGTGGGTGATGCACCGCCACACGGTTTTCACGTAGATCGAGACAGCGATGGCTTCACGCATACCGATCCGGCGCGATATCCTAATGGTTTAACGGTGCAGTCGGTAACGGCGGCGGCGGAAAATCAGCGGGTAACGGTTCATGCACTGTGCATGGGAAGCGATCGCGCTACGTTGCAGTCGTTTACCGCGATCGCAACTGGCACGAGTGGACAATGTGCCTCTGTCCGCGATGCTAAAGATGTGATCAGTCAGATGGTAGCTATGCTAACTAGCGAATTTCGTAACTTGGAATTTGACGGTAAAGTATTAGATACGGTACAGCGTCTTGGTTCTCTAGATATCAGCGCTACTGCTGAAACTCTCGCTTGTCCAAGACTGCAAGTTGCATCTGCGATCGCGCGACTTGGAAAGCGTGGTTTTTTGGATGCATTAATTGTCTAGGTAATGCTTGCGTGCCCTAACTTTTAGAGCATACATACTGTTTACGAGAGGATAAGTATCCGTGGCTTCGACTCGATCGAAGCAGCGAACGTGGGAGGAAGGGGCGAAGAACCTGGGAGGTAAGCGATTAAGTAGCTATCCTTTAAATAGTGTGTAATAACTAACCAGCGGAGTTCCTTTTCGATTGCGATCGCTTTGCTCTATTAACTTGCACGCAAGCAATCCTTAATATATATAATTAATGGCGAAACAACGACTTGACACCTTATTAGTAGAACTTGATTTATGCGCCTCCCGGCAGTTAGCACAACGGCTAATACGTGCCGGTGAAGTAATGGTCAATCAGCAAGTCATTGATAAGCCGGGAACGGAGGTAGAAACCGAGGCGCAAATTAAAATTAAAGAGCGATCGCGCTTTGTTTCCAGAGGCGGTGAAAAACTCTCCAAAGCACTTGAAGAATTTGGCATTTCCGTACAAGATCGGATTTGCTTAGATGGCGGAATTTCTACTGGCGGATTCACCGATTGTTTGCTGCAAGCTGGGGCAAAAAAAGTTTATGGCGTTGATGTCGGTTACGGACAAGCCGACTGGAAATTACGCAATGATGCGCGGGTAGTGTTGAAAGAACGGACTAATCTGCGCTATCTCACATCAGAGGAATTGTACGGTGATGAACAGCCAGCAGATTTAACAGTTGTAGATGTTTCGTTTATTTCCCTAACCAAAATTCTCGATGCTTTGTGGAAATTGACACAGCCTCCTAGAGAAGCGGTATTGCTAGTAAAGCCGCAGTTTGAAGTCGGGCGATCGCGTGTTGGTAAAAAAGGTGTGGTGCGAGATCCTGACGATCAAGCAGATGCTATTTTCCAAGTGTTACTAGCCGCGCAACCGTTGGGATGGCAATATCGCGGCTTAAGTTGGTCGCCAGTGACCGGGCCTGCTGGTAATATCGAGTATCTGTTGTGGTTGGATATGGATAGCGCCACACTACCGCCGAGTTTGCAAGCCATTAAACAGATTACCGAATCCGCTGCATCTCACTTTCGAGATAATCTTAAATCGTAAATTTTTCTGTCAGTTTTGATACCGTTTAGCTCTATTCAGGTCAAATTGAGACAGAAGCAAGCCTTAAAAGTAGAGGGTCAAAGCATGAGTACCCAAGACCAAGCACGGGAATTGATGGCGCAGCACCGTCACCACGACGAACACTTACACGAGTCTATGCGAAGCCGTGCAGAGGCTGAGGTACATCAAACCCACCCTGCTGACGCCCATACCCAAGAACAGGCGCGGGAATTGATGTCGCAGCACCGTCACCACGACGAACACTTACAAGAGTCCATGCGAAGCCGTGCAGAATCAGAATTAGGCGCTGCCGATCGTGGTGCTGATTCTTCCCAAGTACAATCTTGATCTGAATTTAAAAGTTGAATTACACTGAGAACTTCTCCTGCGCCCCTTCCCTGTGAGGGAAGGGGTTGGGGGTTAGGTTTTGCGTTCATCTATTTGCTTTGATTGCTTGGAGATGTTCCGCCGAATTGCAACAATTCCTGCCGCAAGCGATAAAGAATTGTATTCGGTTCTACCTGATTGAGAATCTCTTGAATGACGGTATTCGCTCCCAACTGTCCCCAGGTGCAGCCTTGCTCTAGATACACCTGCGCCGCCCGACCGACTGCATAAGCTCCATATCCAGCGATACCAGCTTGGGCGATCGCTGCACCGCCATAAGCCGTAATATTCGTTGGACTCTCCCCAGCGCCAATCGCCGCCGCACTCTTGCCCAACCCGAAAACTAAACTACTGCCGAATTCACCCAGTAGCAAGCCGCCCGAACTAAACACAATGGTTTTCCAAAGCTTTCCAACTTCATAACCCGTCATCGGCAACCCATACAGCCGCGACAAGGAGCGAATTAGCGCCAAATCCGCTACCGTTCCTGCCAAGACATCCAAAACAGCAATCGGATTGAGCGCAACTGCGATCGCTTTGTATCTCACATAGCTCCAAATTAGCTGCTCCGCTTCAGTTTCACGAGCCGCCACCACCTTCTGAGCAATGCTTTCTTCAGCTTCTCGCGCCTGAACTAAGGCATTGAGCGCTAAAAGCGATCGCCCTTCTCGATTCAGAATCCCCAAAATCTTCTGCTTCAACTCATCCACCTGCGGCGGCGGCGTCTCCCATTCCGGCGTGACGCGACCATCGGGCCACTCCACACGCACCTCTAGGGGTGCAGGTTCCGCTGCCACCATCACAATTTCATCTTCTTGTAAAGCGGAGAGCGATCGCGTCTCTCTGCTTCCAGCACCCAGAATTTGCAACTGTTGATAAATTGCTTGTCGGTCTTGCTCCGGATAAAGGTCAATCTTGTTAAAGACTAAAATTAGAGGTTTCTGGCTCAGTCGCAATTCGCACAGTGCTTGATACTCGGTTCGCGTGATATCACCTGCCACCACAAACAAAATCAGGTCAGATTGACGCGCTACTTCCCGCGCCATTTCTGCTCGCGCTTGCCCCTGAATTTCATCCAATCCAGGCGTATCAATCAATTCCACCTGCACCTTACCAGCCGCGTTAGGCGTCCAGCGCACGGAACGGGGCCACTGAGTCACCCCATTCAGCGGCCCAGTTTGTAGAATTTTCTGTCCTACTAAGGCATTTAACACTGCTGATTTGCCGCGACTGACCAAACCAAAAGCGGCTATCCGAATCACACCTTGGTCTAACTTATCAAGTGTAGACTTCAAAAAATCCAGTTCGGTTTGCAGCGCTGCGGTTGCTTCTAATTTTGAAGGGTGCTTTTGGCTGCGAGTGTGGGAATACCAAGACAGCGCTTGCCGCAGACTGGCGCGAGCGCGATTGAAGTGAGTTTCTTGCAGAGTGTTGCGTGCAGAGGATGTGTGACCCCCAGCAGCCGCATTGGTTTGAGATAATTGAGGATGGCTCAAGGCTAGATTAGAAGAAGCTACAGATCCATTTTCGCTCGATATCTCATTGCGATCGCTTGATTGCACTCTACCTGAAATGAAAAATCCACTTATTTGTTCTCTTTTCCTAACCACCTTCCTAGCGGGTGGCGCTCCTATCATTAATGCAGTGCAAGCTGAGCAACCGATTCTACTCGCTCAGTCGGTATGGAAGCCCTTCGCTTCACGCGCAGGCGGCTTCACCGTGTTGATGCCCGGTGCACCGAACCAAAGTCAGGAAACGATTCAGACTAAAGGTGGGCCAATTAAAGTCCAACTCTTCCAGAGTTTCCGACCGAATCAAGCCGGTTATGTCGTTGGTTATTCCGACCTCCCGGCTAATCTGATCAAGACTCCTAGTGATGTTAACAGTTTCTTGGCTGGGGCAATTACTGGATTTGCAAATAGTTCAAAAGGGAAGCTTTTAAGCCAACGAAATATTAATTTAGGAAGTTACCCCGGAAGAGAATTTAAACTGCAACTCTCTCAAGGAGTAATCGTTAAAAGTAGATTTTATTTGGTAGACCGGAGACGATTTTATCAGGTCTTCGTAGTAACAGATAAAGAACAAGACTTAGTTAAAAGTATTGATGGCTTTTTGACTTCTTTCAAACTTACTAAAAATTCATCGGCAGCCCGAAACGTCCCCAAGGAAAACCTCAACGCCTCTTTACAAAAGGCAGTCTGCGCTCAAAATTGGACGCAAGCGATCAAAGTAATCGATCGAATGAGAAAAGTTGTCCGCGATCCAAACACTCAAAGTCAGTTAGTAGCCTATCGACAGCAATTACGAGGTTTGGAAAATTCTAATGTACCCGTTCCTGCCTCAGTCCTTACTGGTTGTACCGCTGCTCGGTAAGCGAAACAAACACGCAACAATGATAGCAATCCTATTTTAGTTGTGAGATGCCTACCTTTCAGAACCCCGACTTTTTAGAAAAGTCGGGGTTCTCGCCTTCACAAATGATTTAGGATTGCGATCGCGCTGGATTCTCTATTTTCAGTTTGCTATCAATTCGCGGGCAGTCTCGCAGCTAGGACGAGCCAGAAGTCTAGGATACGGCTCCGAAGCAAATTCTTGGTCGGGGTTGCTTAATAAATAGCGATCGCACACTCCAAATAGTTCCGCTTCAGTCTGGGATAGGCGCATATCTTTTAAGAAAGCTCCAGCGGCATCTACACTCTGACCGATGTAATTTAGATACATCTTCATATAACTAACCCGCGCTTTCTCCGGTACTGTCCATGCTGTCATCGTTCGACGCAGTAGCTCAATGTAACCGCGAACTTCACCCAGCGTTACGATAGAAACAGGTTGACCGCTCAGGTATTGGCGAATTTGCTTAAAAATCCAAGGATTTCGGATCGCAGCGCGACCAACCATTACCCCTGCTGCTCCTGTCGTGTCTAGAACCGCTGCTGCTGTTGCGGCAGATGTCACGTTTCCGTTAGCTAAAACTGGGCAATTAACTCGTTGTACGGCATGGGCAATCAGATCGTAATGCACGTTGCCATAATACATCTCTTTAACAGTACGACCGTGCAAGCTCAGTAAATCAATTTTGTGCAAATTAATCAAGTCGAGGATACGATCGAAATTAGCGGTATCTTCAAAGCCAATTCGCATTTTGACGGTCAAAAGCCCATCGACTGCCCCCCTCAACTCGCCAAGGATCTGGCTAATCTTTTCAGGATCGCGTAACAGTCCTCCACCCACGTTTTTGCGATAAATTCTTGGTGCAGGACATCCCATATTCAGGTCGATACCCGCGACTGGATAGCGGCTGAGTTCTTTCGCAATGCGAACCAGATCGGAAACGCTCTCACCGATGAGCTGAGCAAAGATAGGGCGTCCGGTAGAGTTCTCTGTAATTGATCTGAGGATGTTTTTATCTAAACCCGAACTCGTGTGGACGCGAAAATACTCAGTAAAGAAATAATCAGGACTGCCATAGTTAGCGATCGCGCTCATGAACAGCAGATCCGTCACATCCTGCATGGGAGCAAGCGCCGTTAATTTCAGTCCCGGATACATAGGAGGCGGAAGTAGAGCGGATTGTGACATTTGCGCGGTCGGTTGATGTTGGATAAAAAATTATTTGTTGCGTTTGACAAACTTCTTGTCACTCGGACTAAAAAGCTTGAAAGCTTGTAGAATCCCAACGTGGATTTAGATAATCATCCTTTTCAGATCGTCCCATACAGCAACTTATTATTTTAGCTTTAAAAAGATGTCATTTCAATAGGTAATGGTTACTGCCTGTACCTTTTAAAATGACGAAGATTTGTTAATAGAAACAAATATCTTTTATTCTAAAATTATTCAACACCAATTAATCAATTCATTCTAATTAACGCCAGTTACTCAAAAATTATAACCAACTCCAATTAAAAGTCCGACATCAGCATTGCGATTAGCGGGGAAGCCTGCATTTGCCCGTACCGTGCCCGTTAAGTCTCTTGATAACGGAACATCAACGCCGCCAGAAATAAGTGGACTGATATTCAGACCATCGGCAATCCTGAGCATGACTCCTCCACCAAGGAAAGGGGAGATAATAGTTTGTCCAGATGCACCGCGAATGGGAAACTCACCAGTTAGGGCAATCATCGAAGTTGCAGTGCGATCGCCAAATATGATTGTGGCATCGTGCAAAGACAGGTTGTCCGTAAATCCGACCTTGGTCAGAATCGCTAGACCTCCCGTTCCTAGGGCAGTCGTATCACCCGCTAGTCCGATAGCACCTCCAAGACCGATATAGCTGCGCCGGGGACGAGATTCTGGTTCGGGATTGACCTGAGCTTTCAGCGGTGCATTTGTTTGTGAAGGAACTGCATCTGATTGCTGCAAAACACCTTTAAAAGTAGCATCAGGGGTTGACAGTGAACCTGCTGACTGCGCGTAGGATTGTCCTGGCTCTAAGATAGCGGAGCTAACTAAGCATACAAGACTCAGTTTTAGAAAACTTACAAAAGGTTGCAACATCATTTTTTTACTCATGATTGATTAGACCTCCTGCATGAATCAGGAGGCATGTGCCAGTTCGTAGTTCAGCAAGCCAGCAATTAGGTTTAAGCGCAAACCAAATCTCTGCCTGCGATTGCGATAACGTCCTGAAAA
>NZ_JAMPKA010000012.1:0-173361 GCF_039961855.1 Trichocoleus sp. Lan
TTTTCAGGACGTTATCGCAATCGCAGGCAGAGATTTGGTTTGCGCTTAAACCTAATTGCTGGCTTGCTGAACTACGAACTGGCACATGCCTCCTGATTCATGCAGGAGGTCTATTGAAGAACCAATCTGGTAACAACTAGCATAAATGAAATCTAGCTGAGGAATTAGTACGAATGCTAGAAAACATAATTGAGAGAGTTTTATCGGAGTACTCAATCGTTAGTAAAGAAAATTTTAAAAAGCATTTATTTGCTAGTTATCTGAGAAATGATGTACCAGTTTCGTTAGATACTTATCTAAAGCTTCCAGATATTTATAGCATCGAAGCATCCCCAGGAAACGGCTCATGGGCAAATATCCCTTGGATTGCTATTTTCAACAAGCTCGTCACAGAAAGTGTAAGGTTTGGTTTTTTCGTTGTCTACCTTTTTCGTGCTGATTTTTCTGGTGTCTACCTATCACTTATTCAAGGTACAGCATCTCAGAAAGAGATTTACGGACTCGGACGTTCAAAAGAAGTTTTGCGAAATCAATCCAAGATATTTAGAAGGATGATTTTGACGAAAATTGATATAAATATTTATGAGAAAATTGACCTTAAGCTTGAAGCAATTCCTAAAGAAACCACTGCTAGACGATTAGGACAAGCTTACGAAGCAGGTAATATTTTAGCTACTTATTATTCTAGAGATGCGTTACCATCATCTCAAAAAATGCTTGAAGATTTATTGAGATTTATTAATATCTATGAAGAATTAATTGAAAATCAACCTTCTGAGGCTCCGGGAAGTGATTCCTATTCTGAAGAAGTTTGGCTGGAAGACTTAACAAAGTATAGGATTCATCGAAGAGTAGAGAGAAATCAAGCTCTGTGTAAGAAAGCAAAAGAAATACATGGATATATATGCAAGGCTTGCGGATTCGATTTTGAAAATCGTTACGGAGAAATTGGAAGAAACTATATAGAGGCTCATCATATTGTTCCAATTTCAAGTTTAGAAAAAACTAAAGTTCAGCTAGATCCATCAAAAGATTTTACTGTTTTATGCTCTAACTGTCACCGCATGATTCACCGAATAAAACCTACCCCAAGTTTAGAAGAGTTCAAAGCAATAATCAGAACATAAAGAAGACTATTAAGCGATCGCTTCCATCTTGCCCAAAGCGCGATCGCGTTTATCTTGCCCAAAGCGTGATCGCTTCTCTTTACTTATGGCAAAATCGGAGCAGCTTAATTACCTCTGTTGCTGATGAAACGGTTTTTTATTTTTCGTCACGCGGTGATACCATCCGTACTGGCTGTAGCAATATTGGCTTGCAACGCCAAAACCACTCCCTTATCTAAGGCAAATACACCCAGTTCAGACGCTTCTCCCTCAATTAGCAAGGATGCAAATGGCTTAGTTCAGATTCAGCCGCTACCCGTTGATGGAAAGTTTCAGAACCAGTGGACACCTGAACTGGAAAAAGAGTTTCAGCAAAGAGCGAATGAGGTTATTCGCTACTACACGGGTAAAAAATATAACAACAACAGTGGGGAAAACGAAAAGCAAACATATCCTCTTGCCATGTTTGACTTTTTAGCTGGCAAGCGGGAGAAAGCGATCGCCTTCTTAGAAAAGGAAGACAAACAAGCCAAAGATAACGCCCACACTGACGGTATTGACTATTACTATTCTTTTACTCTCAAAGGTCAAGTTAGAAAATATTTTTTCTTTAGCAAATTTCTAGATTCTTCTTACAAACAACGGATGTTTGACGGGGCAAAAAAATGGACAAAGCAAGATCCGAATGGTCGCCCCCACCCAATTTACGGGAGAGGTCGTGGCGGTGATGGTTGGGGGCCAGATGTGCGCGGTAGCTGGGTAGATGGGCGCAATACCGATAATCTTAGAGCGATGCGCGAGATATCGGTTTATTTAATGGCGGAGGAAACGGGTAATGAAGAGGTGCGCCAGTTATACAAAAAGAAAATTCAGCGATATGTCTGGGCACTTTATCACATCGGGATGGGCGAGTGGGATTCAGAAAATTACCACGGTCATACTCTAGCTGCATATCTGAATCTCTACGATTTTGCCAAAGATCCAGAAGTCAAACAACTTGGTAACGCTGCTCTTGATTGGCTTTGCGCTGCTGGAGCAGTGAAGTATTATCACGGCGGTTTTGGAGGGCCAACGAAGCGAGATTATAACAAAAGTAATGTTGTTTATGGTTCATCTGCCGCTCGTTTACTCTGGCTATATTTTGGGGATAATTCGCTGCCTAATCCTAAACCAGAACACGATTCAATTCACGTCATTACTAGCGCTTACCGTCCCCCACTCGCAATTGTGGCATTAGCTCGCAAGCAGTTTAAGAAGCCGGTTGAACTACTCGCTACAAAACCAGTTTATGAAAATTGGAAGCCTGGAGGAGAAGACCGACCGGGTTATTGGGAAACTACATTTTTTGGCAACACTTATCAGATGGGTAGTATAGCCGGTGAGTTTAGCGATGGTGATGTTGGCCCTTTCAAATTGATGGCTGAAAATTCTAAGCGAGGGGTTGATTATTTTGTCGTTAACACGGGCGACGACCGAATGAAGTCCGGGAAAAATCCAGGCGATCAAATAGGGCAATACCGCAACTTAGCGCTTTGGCTACGACCTGCTTCTGATAAATCCTTTTTTTTACAGTTACCTAAAGCAGCGAAAATGGAAATAGAAGATAACCTTTGGTTTATTAAATTAGAAAATACTTGGTTAGCCATTCATCCAATTAATCTTAATTCTTCTACTACTGAAGTTAAAATTCAAGATAAGAAAGCGGCGCAGCTTTATCAAGATGAAAAGATATTAAAAGTAACCACGACAGACAATCAATATGCTGGCTTTGCTCTAGAAGTAGGCGAAGCAAAAACGACGGGTAGTTATGAAAATTTTAAAAAAGCTGTAAAGACTAAGATTCAGCTAGATTTAAGCTTAATAGCAACGGGCACCGTGCAGCTCAAAGGAACAACTGGCGATACTCTCAAAATCACACATAATTCTAAGAACGAGCTACCAATTCTTATCCGGAACGGCGTCCAGCATAACTGGTTTGAAAATTTTGAACTCTACAAGTCGCCTGAAGGGAATAGCCCTATTTCTCTTGGCTGGAAAACAGGAAAACTTCGTGTTGAAGCGGGTGGTTCAGTGTTTGAAGAGACTGTTTCAAAGGATGAGAAGGTGAGTTTTTAATTATCTTTTAAACGCAGAGGTACGTGAAGGTTCACGCAAAGGTTCACAAATTTAAAAATTTTTCTGTGCTTCTGTGCGATTAACTGTGTTTGTTACACTTTGCGCTCTGTAACTAGGGTAAGGCTAATCCATTCTCCTTTATCGCTATAGCGGCGAATCATTCGCTGACGCAAATCAGGCTTCAATAACCAACCTACTTCTAGAACAAAAGATTGACCCGTTTTTACTTGCAGCGGACAATTGGAAGAGGCACCATCCGGTAAGAACAACACTTGAACGGGTAGGGAACCTTGCTCGAAGCGGAGAATGTTACCGTTCATTCTTGCAGTTGAGGTAAAGATGCGATCGCCAAAGCTCAATTGCTGAATTACGTTACCACTCTCTTCATAATCAACTTTGAGTGTAGTGGAATAAGTATCGGGTGAGCGATAATCTGGATAGATTGTTACTGCTTCTCCCTGCCATTCTCCTATCAGTTGGTCTAGGGTTAGATGTGGTCGCTCCGGAACGTCTGAATCAGCTAGCTTCTCTCGAATTAAAGTAATTTTATCTAATTGACCGTCTCGATTAAATATCTGCACTAAGCGCAGACGCCGGTTGCCGTCAATTAAGCCAAGTTCAGCTCCAAATTCGGAAAAAGGAGCGAGTTGAATCGAACCTTGGGAAAAAGCTCCATTTTCAAAAAATAGAACGCTTTTTCCTAAGGAACTATATTCGAGAACTTTCTCGTCTGGGGGTTGACCAGGTGGTAAGCGGCGGATGATTTGGCGAATGGTGTGGTTATTGTCTAGACCTTCTAGGGAAACAACGGTAGGAGTATCTTCCTGTAATTCTCCAGTAGAGGAGAGACGGGTAAATGAACCTTGCCATTCCCCTAAATTTTGCAGCAAACGTTCCCATTGTGATGCCATAAAAATTTTTAATTTTTAGTTTTGATTTTTGAGTTTTAACTGCCAACTATCGCAAAGCAAAGCGGCGGACAGCAAACAAACTTCCCATTAAGCCGACTGAACCGCCTAAACAAAGCAAAATCAGCGGCAACATTAAAACTTGGAGAGGGCTTAATTGCAGTCCGTTCGCCAGAAATTGAATAAAATCGGGTTGGGCTGATAACAAATTGCTCAAAGTACGCTGAATCGTGCCAATCAGAACCCAAGCGATCGCTGCCCCAACTAAACCAAAGCTAATGCCTTGTAATATAAACGGTAGATAAATCCAAGCTGTCGTTGCTCCCACCAGTTGCATAATCTCGATCTCGCGCCGTCGCGCCATCACAATCAGGCGAATCGTGGTGGTAATTACTGCAACTGCGGTCATCGTTAGGACAGTAGTAATCGTAAGACTTACATAGCTCAAACCTTTATTGAGCTGAGCCAGCCGTTGTACCGCCTCATCGACATACTGCACGTCATCTACTCCTGGCACTTTTCCCAGCTTCTGCGCTAAGACAGGTACTGCCTCAGAAGTCCGCGCTTTTACTTTTAGTTCATCCACCAGAGGATTCCCTTCGAGTTGCTGGGTGGCACCATCAATCTCTGACATTCCCAGCTCTTTGACCAAGGATTCCCAAGCTTGCTCTTTGGAAATAGTTTTTACATCGACCACTTCTGGCATTTTTCCCACGATTGGGGCAACAAGTTCCACCCGCGCTCCGGGATCTAAATATACCGATACTTCCACCTGGCTCCCAAATTGAGTCAGCAGGCGTTCTAGCTGCCAGGATGCCTGTAAACTCATGCCGAATAGGAACAGCAAAACGGTAACGGTGCTGATTGCCGCCCAATTCATCCACCCTCCACGCCGCAATCCTAGGAAAGTTTCGCGCAGCAGGTAGTCCAGTTTACTCAGGAATTTAAACACGAATTTCCTCCTCAACCACAGCCATTATCAGAGAGTTTATAGCATGGGCGTTCCATTCTTTGAAAAGTGGATTTTAGGGCTGCATTAGATTCTACTCTCCCGAACCGCTACCACTTGCCTTGAAAGCCTAAGTTGTTGTAGTATTTGTAGTATAAAGCCTTAATAATTATGCTTAAGTTATGAATCAGTATCGCTTTAAGCGGTCATTCTCTAGTGACTCCAGTTTAAGTAATAAGTTGTTTGACTTAGTTGAAATCGTATTTCCTGGAATAGGGAAGTTAACAGAATGTGGAAGAAAATTAGGCGCATCCTGGGAAGATGCTTCGACTCCGTTTATTCGCTTTCATGACGGCATAGCTATTACCCATGTAGGAGTGTTAGAAATTCCTATGCAAATTATGGGACAAATGGTGACGGTGGGGGGAGTACATGGAGTATGCACGAGGACGGAATTTCGCAGGCGCGGCTACTACCGCGAAGTGATGGAGGAGGCGCTAGAATATTGCGATAAACGCTACGAGACGCTGGTATTGACAACACCGAACCCAGAGTTTTATACGCCTTTCGGTTTTCGTAAATTAGAAGAATACGTGTTTAAAGTTAGATGGGATTCTCGGAGTAGCAGGGATGGTTTTAGAATACTGAATTTTGATAATGACAAAGATTTGAAATTGTTACACAGACTATTAGAAACTCGGACACCTGTTTCTAATATTGTTGGAGTGGTGAAAGAGAAAGCCGTATTTTGCTTCAATGAAGGAAGTCACCCTATATACTATGCAGAAGAATTGGATTTAATCGCTTGCATGGAGATAAAAGATACCCAACTCCACCTTTTTGATATCGTGGCAACGCAGATATGCCCATTGAAAGAAATTATCAACAGAATACCCCAAACCATTGAAGACGTGACGATATACTTTAGTCCTGAACTTTTGGCTCCAGGAGATATCACAGCATTTCCCCACACGTTTGATGAGACGGTGCTGATGGTGAGGGGGAAATTTGCAGGAGAGGGAGAAAAATTTATGCTACCGCGTTCGGCGCGTTGTTGATGAAAGTAGGTGTTGGGGGACGAGAGTAAGTGAGTTAAGCAGTAAGGGAGCCAACAACTGAGAACTGTTAAGATAAAAAAACTCCACCCATTGAACATATAAGCTGTATCTGCGAGCCAGAATGCTATGACGACTGAAGTTGCCGTCGAAAAGATAAAGTTAGAAAAACCGCCATTAGAAATTCACTATATGGGCGATCGCGTCCTGCGTCAGCCAGCTAAACGTATTGCTAAGGTAGACCAGGAAATCCGGCAGCTGATTCGGGAGATGCTGCAAACCATGTACAGCGCAGATGGCATCGGTTTGGCAGCCCCCCAAGTGGCAGTGCAAAAACAGCTGATTGTCATTGACACCGAACCGGATAACGCCGCTAATCAGCCTTTAGTGTTGATTAACCCGACTATCAAGAAATTCGGGCGCGACTTGTGTATGTTTCAAGAAGGCTGTCTTTCTATTCCTGGCGTTTATATCGACGTGAAGCGCCCGGAAATGGTGGAAGTGGCTTTTAAAGATGAGCAAGGACGCCCCCGCACCATGAAGGCGACTGGACTCCTCTCCCGCGCTATTCAACACGAGATGGATCACCTCAATGGCGTGCTGTTTGTGGATCGGGTGGAAAATGCGATCGCTTTGAATGAGGAGCTGAAAAAGCATGGCTTCTCCGCTCAAGCTGTCAAGCCAGTAGCTTAAGGATATCACCGCCCATGATGACCCCAAAAAGTGGTGTATTTTTGCTCGGTTCTTGCGTAGCAGCGATCGCTGCCGTTGGCTCCATTTTTGAACTGGCTTCTGGAAACCCCGACTTGGGCAACTTGCCTACAGGGCTCATCCTGGCTGCCAGTATTCCTCTCGTTGGATTGCTGTTCTATGCCGCAGTTCGGGAAGCCAACTCTCACCAATAAATAGCATTGAATCAGGGTGATAGAAATCAACAAAAATCACCTAAGAAAGTTTGAGACCCGGTTTCTTCAAGAAATCGGGTTTCTTCTGATAGGGTTTTTTGTGATGATGTGCTGAGTTGTTAGCTTTTAGCCGGAGAGATGGGGTGAATCCCAGCCTCTACAACTCCCCACTAATTGCTAAGCTATCGCTAATCGCTTTCTCGCAATCTACTAAAATGACAGGCCAGAGCTACACAAGTGGGTTTCTCCGGCTGCTTTCTACTGGTGCTGCTGGTACACCACTGCCCCCATACTTGCTTCCGCTCGATCGGGAGGTCGTGATTGGGCGCGAACCCAGTTGTCAAATTGTGTTGGATTCTAACCAACATGGTGTTGTATCCAGGCGTCATGCGGCAATCTGTCCCCTTACTCAGTCGGGAGTAGCACCCAATTGGCAAATTTGCGATCTCAACAGTGCCAATGGTACCTACGTGAACGGGAGACGTCTACAGGGATGTCAAATTTTGCACGCAGGCGATCGCATTGAGTTGGGACAAAACGGCACAGAGTTTATTTTTGAGTTTCAAACTCCCTCAATCAGAACTCAACTGTCGTCTCAGCCATTCGCACCAGTGCAGCCATCCCAGCCGGAAGGAGTGACATTTACCCAGTTATTTCCGATTTTTTCCACCGGACGAGATTTAACGAAAAAAGCTTATCTAGTACCGGGGATGGTCACAGTCGGATTTGTGGTCTTGATGTTTGCCGCTGTCGGTGAGTCAGTGGTATTCAATCTGTTACTGGCAGCTTATCTGGCTTGGGCAGCTTATTACTTTGTCTACCAACTTTGCGGCAAGCATAAGCCTTGGTGGGTACTCCTGGGTTCAGCCGTCACAACCGCCTTGATTTTAGTCAGTCCTGTCTTACTAGCTTTTATCTATGTTTTTCGCCGTGTTTTGCCCGGAGACGTAGAAGCGGTACTCCGAGGTTCGGAACAGGTTAGTTTGATTGACTTTCCCAGTTTGCTGATCCGAATGTTTTTCGGGGCAGGATTAATGGAAGAGTTGCTCAAGGCGTTGCCGGTGCTGGGATTGTATTTAATTGGGCGGGGATTTCGCTCTCCCTTGCGCGATCGCATTGGCGTCTGGGAACCCCTGGATGGAATCCTGCTGGGAACCGCCTCAGCAGTTGGCTTCACCCTGTTGGAAACACTGGGTCAATACATCCCCCAGATTATCCAAAATGTGACACTACAAGCTGGAGAAGGTGCTGGAGAATTGGTGGGATTGCAACTCCTGATTCCCCGAATTTTAGGATCGGTGGCAGGACACATGGCTTACAGCGGCTATCTAGGCTATTTCATTGGGCTGAGTGCCCTAAAACCCAAGAAGCGCTGGACAATTTTGCTGATTGGTTATCTGACAGCATCAGGACTCCATGCGTTGTGGAACGCTACAGGCGCTGTCAGCGGCTTGTTGTTGGCGGTGGTGGGAATCATTTCCTATGCCTTTTTGACCGCAGCAATTCTCAAAGCGCGGGCTTTATCTCCAACGCGAAATTCAAATTTTGCCACCCGTTTTACTGCCCCGCCATAGTTAGTAGTGCAATTAAAAATTAAGGATGTAAAATGGCAACTCTTACATTTTGCATTTTTAGTTTTTAATTTCCTTATACCATTCTAAAATTCGATTCCACGCCCACCAGGGATCGGGATCTCCTATTTGACGCTGACATTCCCGGCTACTGATGTAGCCTACATGACCACCATATTGCGTCAGCACTAAAGTAATGTCAGGATTGCGATCGCTAGCCGCTTGCAACTCAGGCACAATTGAAGGGTCAAACATCGGATCGTCAGCGGCGTACAGAATTAGAGTCGGTTTTTTCAGGTGAGGTAACAGGTGTAGGGCACTACTAGCGTCATAATACGCTTCGACGGATGGAAAGCCCAATCGCCCGATTACCAATTCATTATCAAAGCCCCAAATGCTGTTAGCCCGCTCAATCGCTGCGGGATCGATGGCTTCAGGATGAGCATGATGAACGCGCCAAGCCAGTCTTTTCAATTCTCGCGCGATCGCTTGTTCTAAATACTTACCCAACGGGTGTTTCACCAAATAGGATAGGGAACGGTTAGAATCCAGGCTAGGACAAATCACCGCAGCCCCGCCAATCTCCCTTTCCTCCAAACCTAATTCCTGTCCTCTCCCGGTTAACAACTCCTGTGACGCTTTTACCGCCCATAGCGCCAGTTGCCCTCCCAACGAGTACCCCGTGAACCAGAACGGTGCAGGACAACCCATCGCCTTAGCTTGGGCAGCAATGTAGACAAAATCTTCTCCCTCGTATAAGCCATCAGAAGTCAAGGTAGGAGACAACTGAGCGGTTTTTCCGTGGGCACGCCAATCAAATAGCACTACTGCATAACCTTGTGCAAATGCCTTGCGCCCCAACAGTCTCAGAAACCATTGATTCTCCAAATCGCCGGTAATGCCATAAGTCCCCACAATCGTACCGTGAGGGCGATCGGGGATAGCAACCCAGCCATAAATCGGCACATCTCCGGCACCTGTAAAAGTTGTCTCCCGGTAACTTGGCTCCGGATCTACAGTCGTCTTCTCCCACTCGCGACCCGCCTGCAAAGCAGTATATAAGGTCATTGACAGACCATTTCTCAGCAACCAAGGCGGTGTGTAGGACAAATTCGGCATCAACAAGCGCATCTGTGGAGTTCTGAGCATGAGCTGAGCATTACTTAATACAGCTTAACAAAGTAATGCTGGGTGCCTACAGCCTAACTGAGATAGTGAAAAATAATCATTCTAGAGGTATCAAGATATGCGCCTTTACACTTCTATCTTGTAACCCCGAAGAACGAGAAAGCCCTCAATTATAGAATTTACTGAAGCAAGCTTTGCAGCAACGAACTCAACGCTTGCCAGAACGTGCCAGCAGCCACTGCAAACAACAAAGTAATCGCAGCAGTTAATCCATAACTGAAACACATCAGCAAACCATCGGCTTCTAGCATGGCAATGACGAGTAGCAAAATCCCAATTGTTGGAATCGGATTCGTAAAAGGGATGGGTAACATCAGCAACACAGACAGCCATGCAATACAAAGCCCGTTTAATTGCCAAATTTGAGGATTTTCTGCTATCCAGCGCAACCGGGGACGAGTCACTTTCTCTAGCACCCCTGTGACTCGTTGCAGGTTTTTTAAAAGTTGCTGAGCAAACCAGCGGGGAAATTGAAACTGGCGAATTCTTTTAGGTAGCCAAGGAAAACGTTGCCCTAAAGCCATTTGCAATGCTAATATCAAGCTGCCGCTACCCAATATGACAGTAAATCCGGGTGGCATCGGAAACAGAAACGGCAAAACAAGTAACGCGATAACTAAACTAAAGCCCCTTTCAGAAGTTTCTGCCAGAACATCCGCTAGAGTTAACGGTTTATTCGCTAACTTCTCTAGAAGAGACTTGATATTTTGAGAGAATCTGAGGTGCATGGGGTGTTAAATTCTCGGCTTTTAGGTCAACTTTTTTTCAATAAATAAATATCTCTTCTAATTTTAATGTAAAGTAAGATTGCTTTTTTCGACTGCACTTAACTATTGGTCAGAGAAAAAAATGCAGTGGTGAAAAGCAGAGCAACCCTTGCTTTTACAGGCAGAACAATTAAATAAATCCCACTAAATAGGGATGTTATCGAGGGGACTCTCATTACTTGGTATAGCAAGAGATGTTTGCACAATTGCGATCCCCTACCTTATTTTAGCTAGCCATTCTGTCGGATGAGAATATCCTAAGAGATACTCAATCTTGCAGTTACTTACTCACTTAGGAACAACTAGCTATGCCAGCAGGAAGAAGTGCTGTTGACTTCCCGGAGTGGAGGTGTTTTACAAAGAGCAAGCAAATTTTTCAAACGCCTAACTTCGCCAAGTGTCAACTACTCTAACAACAGAGCGAAAATACCTCTAACGATTGGTGCGTATCCTTTCCAGGGATTCAGTAATGGGGAATTATTGTACCAGACCAGAATGCTCCTTAACCAGTAGAAGCGATCGCCTGCCAGGGTCAGAAAAAAATAATGATGTTTTGTAACAAAAATTCTAGTTCTTGCATAAAAACCAGAATTTGACCGATATCTATACAGAGGGGACGGGTCTACTGATAAGCAGACCCTCGTTAACAACCCTCCAATCCTCTCCCACGTCGTCCATAGGAGCCTCTAGAATGACTGATTAAATGAACTGTTGGCAAAATGCCATCATCGATGTGTTGGCATCGATCGGCACTATAAGGCAGCCAGGAATCGAAGTACACCTTCCTGATTCCTTGTGTGAGACTCATTGGGATTATTCTTAAGCGCCAATCAAAACGAAAGTTACGCTCGATATTACGCAGAGAATAAATCTGATCAAGTGTCTACTCAGGTGACTTATTTTGTGCTGAAGAATTAAGGTCGTTGAATTGTCTGAGCGCATACCGGGCAACTGCTAAACTCAACCGTGCCCGTTCGCTCTCCGATAACTCATCCCACTCAACTGGGCGGGCAATTTCAGCTTCCGAGCCTCGCATAGCGGAAGCCAAAGGACGCGCCCATACCTGCAACACATCTTCTCCCCATTCCGGCACCAGCTCTTGAACGCACTGTACCATCTGATCTGCGATTGACAGAGGGCTTGATACAACCTGTTGGGCTTTGTGAGCGATCGCATCCAGCCAAGCTTGGGGAACGCGGGCAGCAAACCGCTCGCTTAAACTAGATGTAACTGCGATCGCTGTTGTCGGCGCAACTGCCACATTTGTATTTGCCCAGCATTCATCGAACTTTGCATAGAGTGCTTGCGACCCCCTACTAATTTCTTCATCTAACCATCCCTCAAGTTCAAACCCTTGTTCCAGCTCTGTCCAATAGGCTTCCACATTTGGATCGGCAGGATTCCAGGGATAGGGAGCTTCTTCAGGCTGGAGGAGTGCCTCTAGTAGTTCTGCTTGCACTTGAGAAAGAGAATTCTCATAAAATCCTTCGATTGATTTCCTTGCCATCATGATGCTCCTGTGTATTGATATACCGTTCTTGGCAGGGGTAGCTACAGCGGCACTTTGGCGAGTTCCGTAAATATTATTTAGCACTCAGTATTCTGTAGGGCGATCGCTTTTACCATGCCCTAGCACTTCGTACTATCTTGAATAATGAACTCCCAAGTTTGACCCTGCATACTCCCAAACTTTATCTGGTCTCCCGATTGCAAAGGCACTTCCGGATGATAGACTTTCTGCCATCCACTCGGTCTTAAAATGAACGTGCCGTAACGAGATTTATCTTTTAGAAAGTAAGTAAGTTTACCGTCTGGGAGAGCATCGCAAATAATTTCAGCGTGCTGCCGAGAAACTTCCTGTTTTTCAATCACCAAGTCGTTTCCCTTAGGATTACGCCCCACTCGCAAACTCGTGCCACTAATTGGCGAAACTTTGCTGGTTACTCCTAACGGACGAAGATAGGCAGATGGAGTAGATAAATCGTGCCCAGGTGACTTCACATCCACCGGCAGTATCGTCACTTCCTCGCCAATCGGTCGAATCAACTCACCCTCAAAATCTGGGTGCATATACAGAACCGGCAAAGTCCAGGCTGGTTGGTTGAACTTGTAAAGCGTCAACAACTTTTGCCTTGCTACCGCCACCGCCTCATCAATGGGCATCCGTGCTGCCAGAGCTTGTGCAAAAGCCTGAATAAACGACAGAGCCTCCTCGTCGGCAATCGAGTCGCGCATTCCCAAAACTGCTGGAACACCGTGATGGATTAATACCTCTGCCAAACTGCTGCGCGGCAAACTTTGTTGGTTGTGCCGCTCTGGTTGAGCGCCCCAACAAGCATTAAAAACCGCCAGCGTCACCTGACAGCGAACCAAAACCTGGGCTAACTCCGTGCCATTGATCCTGGCATCAGGTCGCAGAAACAATAATCCACCATCCGCTGCCGGGACGCCATGACCGGCATAGAACAAGATGTTGTAATTTTCTGTTTCCAGACGTGAAATCAATTCTGCTTTTGTAGGTTGTAAAAGCGTATCTACCTGGCACAGAACTGTTGCACCAGTATGTTCGCCATCTGGGTGTAAGTCTGGTCGTCCGCAGCGTTCCAAAATATTAGCCAGCGCCTCCGCTTCTTGTTCCAGCTGCAAGCTGGGAGCGACTTCGCTTTCTGTATCGTGTCCCAGTACCAACAGGATGTTTAAAGCCTGCTCTAAGCGCTGGGGTGGAAGCGGGTCAACCGCATTGCTGGTACGACTAAACAATAGTTGTTGTGATAGAGAAATCGCTTGTTTCCCAGGTTCGGGCTGCATAATTTCCCAAGGCACAGGAATTAAGTCTGGGTCTCGAATTTCTAAGCGCAGCCGCAGACGTTTTTTCTGCCCAATTGCAATTCCCTGACTTTGAGCGAAACTATTTTGAATTTCCCCGTCAAATAACCACTTCCAGAGGCTAATCCCTAAATCTTGCATCAAACGAGCCGTATACGGAAGTGCTTGACCGTTAACATTCAGGGCGTCGAGTGGAACTGTCAAGGCGGGAGGGTTTGCCTGATGTACCAGCGGAACATCAGGGAGTCCCCGTGGGGAAAACATTTCCTGCCATGCCAGCCACTTTTGGGTCAACATTTCAGGCCACGTACAGTCATGCAGAACGTGACCACCCGGACAGGGTGCTTTCATCACCCAAATGGCAAAATGTTCTGCCCCAAGGGAAGTTTTGGAGAGCCGATTGATGGCTAAACTGAGGCAGGGATTCTCAGACTGGGACATTCTAAAGACATTAACCTTAAACCTAGCACTATACGAGGTTTTTTATCAGTCTACCCGAACAACAGGGGAATACTCACCGAATATTCTTCACTCGCTCTTATCACCTCAAATAGGGTAAACAAGGTTATTGAAGAGATATTTTAGCTTTAGCGATTCACTATCAATCGTTTTTGGGCAGTGAATCGTGAGTAATGGGTGGCAAGTCTCTGGCAGTCGTCACTGGCAGCAAAAGACAACTGACCTAGAGACGCGATTCATCGCATCTTTACCAATTGACGAATGACTCCCAACTAGCAACTACCCAAAAACACCTAACCCTGACAAAAACCGAAGTCCTAACAATTAAAGGCTAGCAATTAATTGCTATTTAGAGGGGGACGAAGTGACGGTAGGTGTTGGATCGGCAGCCCCAATTGCACATTCGCCCAAATTAGCCGATGTTGGTGCGAAATTTGGATTAATTACAGGTAAAACGTCGGATTCCCGAATCCAACCAATTTCTCCTTGTTTTATTGGGCGATAGGTCACTTCAGGGACGGCTCTTGGGTTTGGGGTGCCGGAATTAACTTTTTCGGGGGAAAGCTGCGGATTAGATGTAGTGAGCGTTGAGCAAACTTTCACCTGTAGCCAACTGTCAGGGTCTTGATTTCGCTGGATGGAGCTGACTTGCAAAATACTCCCATCGGAAACTAACCCGACTACAGATTGGTTTTGGGGTGCCTGGACACCACGTCGCAGCAAAACAGGAACTTCTTTTCCCTGAACGTTCTTGGTTGTGGAACGGGTGGTTTGGAGCAGCAAGCCAGCCTCTAAAGAGGGCACAGAGGTGGAAGGAGTCACAACAGGTTCTGCCGATGGAGATGAACTGGCGGCGGATGGTTCAGGGCTGGGGCTGGAGGGGGGTGTCAGCCCGATTAGAGGATTGACCTTGTTTTGGACTTCTGGAATCAACCAATAAGCGATCGCTCCGCTGACACCTGCTAACAGAAGCAGCACCAGAAGGAGCGGCAAAGGACTCCTAGTAGTAGACTGCGGTGAAATGATCTTGGTTTTGATTCTGGAAGCAGATGCAGATTGAGAGCGCACCGAAGCCGCTGGAGCCGGAGTTGGAGCTGCGGGTGGAATGGCTCCCATCTGTAGTGCTGTGACCTGTTGCCCAGTTTGAGCTGATGCCACTTGGCAGTAGACAAGGGCTACTGTAACGTTGTCGTGCCCGTTTTTGGTGTTGCCAATTTCAATCAGCCGGGTTCCGGCGGTTGACAAATCAATCTGACCTTCTAGAATTGGCAGAATCTCTGTTTCCCAGTATTGCTCTACTCGGTCATTGTCACTCAGACCATCCGAACAGAGAAGAAAAACACCGTCTTCATCTAAAACAAAGCGCTGTACGGAGGGGTGCAGGGTTGCTGATGAACTCATACCCAACGCCTGAACGAGAGAGCCAGCGCCGGATTGTTCCACTGCATCCCGGTAGAGGGCATATCCGAGCCGCACCTCCCGCGAAGCAATATCATCATCTAGGGTGATCTGCCGACACCCCGTGCGAGTAATCCAGTAAGCTCGACTATCTCCCACATGAGTGATATACATTTCATGAGCGTGGGCTAACGCCATCACCAACGTAGTGCCCATGCGTTGCCGGTCGAGCCGCTGTTCCGTGTCGTTGCGCTGGCTGATAACATCATTGGCAGCACAGGCAAAGTTTTCCAATTCTAGGGTAAGAGCGGTCGGATTTAAAGGATTGGCTGGATTCGCCAGCAGATTCTGTACTCGCTCTTGGATAGTTGCAATTGCCAGATGGGAGGCGACTTCCCCGCCTTCATGTCCCCCAATACCGTCGCAGACTATTGCCAAGGGAAGGGAGGGATTGGTACTGCTTGGACTGGGGGGATAGCAGGCATCCTCATTTTGCCGACGAGTTGGCCCTGTATCGCTGCGGGTGACAATTTGATAGGTGCAAGATTGCGATCGCCCGATGGTTTCCATTGCCTCATCCAACAGCCTCACCAGCTGCTCTGCCGTCTGTACGGCTCCTTGGTTGAGCTGCTGACAAACTTGTTCCAAAAATTTTCCAATGGTTGGGTGTGAAGCGGCGACCCATTTAGACCAGAGTTGACCTAAGTTTTGCAGCGTTACCGGGGAGCTTCGATCCGCCTGCAATATCAATAACCGAAGGATGGAACCTTCTACTCGCAGCAGCGCTGGTGTCAACAAACTCGACCCTACATGATTGATTTGCAGGGGTTCCCACAAATTTGCCATCTGCCATAGCCAAGTCAGTTGGCGCATTGCCGAGGCGTTTTTCCAGACGCTGGTTAGTTCTGGCATGAGGGTGCCTTCCCCGTTCCCGCAGCTGTAAATCGGTACCTGCTCTAGCAGCCAAGTTTCGGCGTTACGCTGCCCTTCTGTTGGTGTCAGAAGTCCGTATAGTTGGGGAACGTGCAGCTGATAGGGAGACAGCTTGAGATAGGGCATAAGGCTATTGGATATCTCCGGCAACATTTCCGGAGACAAAGCCGGTTTGGTATCTAAAATGATGCGATCGCTTTTCAGCAAATATCGCTCAGCAATCAGATCCCCAGCTTTGTAAGCCTCTATCCCTTCACCAACTGCCCACAAGTACCGTTTGAGCAACGGCGTGCGGCATTTCTGACAAAAGTTATGGCTCTGGGGATTAGGAGCCTGACAATTGAGATTCGAGCAGTAAAGCGTTGCCGCAGAATTGTTCATGAAGGTTATGCGCTCCCATCAGCCTGTTGTGATTTGACTTGCTGTTACCAGAAGCTACTGAGAAAGGTAGCTCTTTCTCAATTCGCCAAATCTGAGCGTTAATCTGGATTGTAGCCTCTGACACTCAATAGATTTGCGATCGGTCAATAAAACTCATTCTTCACTTACAGAATTTTCTGTTTGCTGATAATAACGCCGCATTAGTCGAGGCCAGAGTAGCAAAAAGTATGACATCCACACAAGAATGGGAATCGAGACGCCAGCTGTTATCCAAATTGTTTTGGTTAGTGTCCAAGAGGCAGTGATGACGGTAATAGTTGTCAGCAAAATAGACCAAGGCTGACACCACCAAGGTTTATACGTCCAAGGGCTTTCGGGGTCTTTTTTATACACTAGAGGTAAAAAATAATCAAGTTTCTATTTCCAGAGTTTAGCGGTTAAGGGTCTTCTCGTGCTTGAGAAATTGACACTTCGCGTTAAATTTGAATCAGACTAGGCGATGCTTTTTTAAACGTTGGGTAAAATCACTCCGGCTACCAAACTTCAACCGGGGCAGTTTAACTCCTCTTTCAACTCCTCACGAGCGAGGGGCGAAATCCTCCCCTTTCTTGGTAGAGATGGGGAGTCGAGGGTTTACATTTGTTGTCCTGCTTTGATACCGCATTGTGCCCTTTGCCGGTTCTCCGGTTTCGCCAATCAAGGATTGTTGTTCCAATTTGCTCTGTGTACTGCCACTTTCCCCAATTGCCATGCCTAAGTCCGAAGCTTATACTGCTACAGATCCACCATTTGCAGAGCTTAATTCACCTGCTAGTGCAGAAATTAAGCAATTAATTGACTCTTTAGAGGAGTCTCACCGCCTGCGTTCCAAGATGGTAAATTTGGAAACTTGGGCGCTGGCTGAAACGATGGATCATTTTCTTCCAGGGTTTTGGAGCCGCTTCTTAGAAAATCGCCGCATTGCTCTTAAGCAATTTTTGGAGCAGAAACGAGCGGCTAAATCCCAAGTTGCTGCAAATGCTCAGTCTTTGGATGGTAGCGTTATCAACCCAACTCAGCAAAATTCCCCATCAATGCAGAAACAGACAGAGAGCTGACTTACACCCACAGAAAGAGGCGATCGCACACCCATTTCTCTAATCTAATATTAGTAACATTAAGATTCAAATCTTTAGGAGTTATATGGAAAACCCACCCAAAGATACAACCAATAGAACTACTAATCCGGGCGATAGAATTTCCGATAAACCCGAAACCGTTGAAGAAAAAGCCCAGCAAATTGCGGTAGATGCGCCAGATATTACCGGCGACCATATCGTTGTTCCAACTTACTTTGAAGTGGAAGAGCCGGACGGAGAAAAGAAGGCATTACACCATGTTAAGGATGCCGAGGAAATCTCTGATGTGATTCGCCAAGCTCGCGTTGATGAAAATGGGAATCGGATTTGGCGGTAAATTATCTGTAGTGACCAGTAATTAGTTGTTAGAAAGTTTTCTGATATTAAACTCAACTTTTCTAACAACTAAAAAAGAATTACTCAGCCGATTGAGTGCTAACCTGAGGCAGTCCCATGCTGTAATTGAGAACGCGGCTACTCAGGTTGTAACTAATTTGCCCCTGCTGTAGCAGGCTTCTCAGGAAATGTTCCAAGTCGGAACCGATACGACGCAGATTATATTCGGTTAAATCTGCACCGTTGTAAGCTTCAACCATCTCATCGAATTTGCCATAAACCTGTTGCAGAGCGTCTTCGTTCCAATTAAATTCATTATCTGGATCGACATCCAGGGTTAATACATTGTCACTCTCGACGAGTTCGTTGTTCTTCACCTCAGCGGTATAGATGCGGATGTGGCGGGTTGTACACTTTAGCAGCATAGTCGTCAATAGTTTTTGGTTTACAGACATTAATAACTATTTTAAAGAATTGTAAAAGCGATCGCGCTTAGATTCAAAAGTTTTGAGTGTTGAAAGATTGAACTCAAAATTCAACACTCAAAATATTGCGATCGCTACCGGGTAGGAATCATTCCCGTTTGCCGAGCATAAGCGAAAATTCCCCCTGCATCAATCACTGGGCCTACATCACCCAATGGCTGGAGAGAATAAGTTCTACCTAAGGTATGGTTAATCAGCTGATTTTGTTCAAAATCAATTGAAACGTCCTGTCCCGTTTCAAATTCATCGCACAACCGCTCAGAGGATTCCCAAGGGTAAAGTTCCCCAGTAGCCGCACAATTGCGGAAAAAGATCCGAGCATAAGACTGAGCCACCACCGCTTTAACGCCGCTAGCACCCAAAGCAATCGGTGCATGTTCCCGTGAAGAACCGCAACCAAAGTTTTCCCCAGCAATAATGATGGGATACTGGGTCTTGATTTCTCCAGAAGCCACAAACTTTCCATAACGATCCGGCAATCCAATCAAGGCATAACTGCCCAATTTTTCGTACTCGTCAGGCTTGGAAGGAACCAGAGTTAGGTATTCAGCTGGGATAATTTGATCGGTATCAATGTTGTCATCCAAAACAAAAATTGCGCCGCGAATCAATGCGCCCATGATTCAGTTCCCGGTTTTTCCAATCTTCTGTTTAGCTATTTCACTTTATCATTCAAGAGCGCGACTGGCTGCTCTGCGACAGATAGCATCTCGCGATGGGAGGTGCTTGCGTGCCTCCCAAGCGCCTTAACAAAGCTTCGTAAGCGAATCTTCCGCTCAATGTAGAAAAAATATCTTCTGACAGGGACATCTTGCCACAGCAAGACCCTTGGCAATCGTCTGCGCTGCTTCATGAAACTAAGAGCAAAAAAGGAGCGATCGCAGTTGCCGGTCAATTATACTACTCTGACAGAGTCTCTTAAACAAAAGACTGATACTCTTAAATAAAAAAAGTCAGGTTGAACTACCGGCATCATTTACTCAAACAAAATGGTTGATCCGATGGATGATATCGCCAAACAAGCTCGCCAGGGGAGCGTGGCGGCGATTATTCAAATACTCAATGACAAGCTGGCAGAGGCTGGTGTCAGAACTAGAGCCATTTTTGCCGATGGTGTCTTGCAGCTTTTGTGTGAGGCAGCTACGCCAGATCAACTCGAACAATCTAGCCTGGTACAGCGCATTCGGCAGATTCTGGAATCAATTTCACCGCGAAATATTCGTCGAGTCAATATCAACAGTCGGATTGTCCGAGAGCAACAATTACTCTGGCTAGAAGAAATTCATCGAGATCCGGAGAGTCAGTTACTTTGGGCTGAAGAAATTACCCTTGCCAAGCCGAATGTTTTTCGACGTTTAGGAGAAGATTTCAAGGGACGGAAACCTGCCAAAAAAAGTCAGCCACCATTCCCCCAGCCGTCCTCCCGGTTTGTACGGGAAAAACGCCAATTCTGGCGTGGTATTGTGGGCGGTGCCAGCTTATCGTTACTTTTACTGCTGGTAGGCTGGGCGCTTTATGATTGGCTGGGGCCATTTACGATTACTCGGACGCCAGCTTCTGCGCCAAACTCTCCCCCAACGGCGACGACCGCGCCAGCAACCTCTTCAGCACCTGTGGCATCTAGCACTCAAACAACTGCATTGCCTTCGTCAGATCCTTTTGCAGACGCGGTGCGACTTGCGGAACAAACGTCAATTGCGGGGAGAAATGCTCAGACTTCTGCTCAGTGGTTGGATTTGGCCGCTAAATGGCAACAAGCTTCCGATTTAATGGCTGCTGTACCCGCCTCTGATAGTCGTTACGGAACGGCTCAGGATCGGGTGGAATCTTATCGGAAAAAGAGTGAAATTGCCCAGCAGGAAGCAAAAAAAAGGCGTTCTTAAACGTCAAACATTGTTGTTCCCTAGAAAACCCGCTGAAAATTGCTTCTTTACCGAGAAGCCGTTTTCTTCAAAAAATGAGATTCTCGTTGCTCCAATGGTTTTTCTGCCGACTACGTTATATGAGATTGGCAAGACTGCTGCGCTGGTACTACGTTAACCTCTCCTGACTCCTCTCCTTTTAAGGAAATTGAAGCGCTTACGGAGGAGGGGGAGAAAAGAAGTTACATCACTGTGATTTAGACCAAGTCTGCCATTGAGCTTGATTTAAGAAAAAGCCAATTTGGCATTCAGGTTTTAGTAGATATTTCAGTGATTTCAATCACAAAAGCCCTAACTGGAAATCACAAGAATCAGGATGTATACATCATAAAGTCATTGCCGACAGGGTCACTTAGACACAAAGATTAGCGTCACCTGATGGCAACTGGATAAATTGGATACTGACCTTGCTGAGCAAGTCGTCTAGGAGGTGCACGATGATTCTAATTCGAGAAGTGGTTCAACAAGCTCTCAGTACTGGTTTTTTGACAGTGGAAGCAGAAGAGCTGCTCCGGGAGATGCTCCAAGGCAAATATGGCTCAGAGGATCTGAAAGCTTTTATGAGCCTACAACAAGCTGCCATGTCTGGTCAGGTGACGCAAGAGTCGCGCGTGCAGCTGGAAGAAAAAATACTGGGGCAGGCTGAGTCGTTGAAACGTTTACCCACAGAGGTACTGGCTACCACTTCTAGAAATTAGGCATTTGAACTGGTAGAAATCTAAAAAATCTGGGAACCCTAGTCTATAGAAGAGTGAGGGTGAAATCTGGTTGCCCCAGTCATGGTTGTAAAAGATTGACAGCGGATTGCTCCCGACAAACGACTGTTTTTATTGCTGCCGTGCCAACGCCTCTCCCTCTATCCAGCAGAGTGTCTTTTAACCCCTGCCTTGATGTCCTCCTAATGAAGCTCGGCTAAGATGAATGATGCACAAGCGGATATGGATGCAGCCACTGCGATCGCAACGCGGATGTCCCAAGAGTTGGTCGCAAAGCGGCACGCTAGCGTTAGTAAAGCGGCTCAGGAAGAGCTGGCGGCTGTCAAAGAGCTGCAAACAGCTGCAACCCTGATGGTAGAGCCTCTCACTTCACCGATGCCCAGTCCAGTTGAACCGGGTTTTATAGAGGAATACAAGGGCGCACTCATGCATTACCCCAGCGATCGCTGCATTCACTTAGGGCAACAGATTACTCAAATCCTTCTGACAAGCTCAGCTCCGGAAGCGGTATTGCCCAAAATTGCGGAGGTAGTGGGAAGGAGTTTGCAGGCAGACGCTTGTTTTATAAAAGCGATCGCGAGCCATCAGGCGACACCACAGGCTGCTTTTTGGTATGCAGAGGCATTTTCAGGGTCTAACGGAACATCCAACGTGGCGGAGGCGGGAACCGTTGAGTTTAAGAGCGTGCGTCCTCTGTCCTCGAAAGGATGGATGCAAGAAAATGCCGTGCTAGAAGAGATCCTAAGCGATCGCCAACCTGTAGCGATTTCGGATACTCAGGCAATTGAAACTGGACGTGCCTGGGAAGATCCGGTACGTGCCGTGCTGGGAATTCAAACCCAATTTCAATCTTCAGCAAATGGGGTGATTGTCGTCGGGCGATCGCAACCCGGCGATTGGACAGAGATTGAAAAAGAATTGCTGAAAGCTGTGTCAGACTCAGTTGCGATCGCAATTTCTCAAGTCCAACTCCAGCGACAGGTGCGTATCGCCGCCCAATACCAAATCCTGATCAACCAGCTGACCTTGGCAATTCGAGCAGGCAAAGACGTGAATCAGATTCTCCAACTCGCGCTTGCCGGTACAGCTCAAGCTTTCCAAGTTCACCGTGGCTTTATTCTACTGCTGAAATACGTCGCTCCCCCGTTGAAAAACCGTTCTTTAAAGCAGATTCCTAAAGCGAAAGTTACGGTGGTTTGCGAATGGTCTTCCCAAAGCAACAGCGAACAACCAGCAATTAAAGAAACAACCGCTTCTGTTTCACCTTCTTGGTTAAACCATTCTTTTGGGCTCTCGGAGTGTCACTGGTGCCAACAGGTCTTCATGCAGTCACCTGAGCTATTGGCGATCGCGAATCAAGCGGATCTCGCTACCAGCAACCCAGCAGACACCTCTGCCAGCCAATCCTCCGACCTGTTTAAAGAAGCCATGCCTGCTCTGCTGATGGTTCCCCTGGAAAGCCAAGGTACCGTGTTAGGGTTCCTGGTGCTACAGCATCATCAGCCTCGTTCCTGGCAATCTGAGGAATTAGAGTTAGTAAAATTAGTCAGCGCTCAGGCGAGTACGGCAATCATTCAAACGCAATCATTACGCCAAGTGCAAGCTCTTGTCGAGGAGCGTACCGCCCAGCTGCAAGGCAGTATGGAAGTGCAGGCGAAGTTGTACGAAAAAACTCGCCAACAACTCGATCAGTTGCGGCAACTCAATCAAGTGAAGGATGAATTCATCAGCAACCTGAGCCATGAGTTGAACACACCGCTCACCACGATGAAGCTAGCGATTCGGATGTTACGTCAAGCCGAACAGTCGCCAGAAAGTCGTGCTAAGTACCTGGAGATGCTGGACGAGCAGTGTACTCGAGAAATTGATTTGATCGCGGACTTACTCGCTCTCCAGAAACTGGAGTCGAAGAAATCTTCAATTCATCTGCAAAAGATAGACCTCAAGCAGGTTATTCAAGAGTTAGTTGAGCCATTTGAGCAGAAATGGGTGGATAAAGGATTAACGCTAGCCGTAGAGTTCCCCAAGCGATCGCTAATGCTTCAGACTGACGCGGATAGCCTCAATCGCATACTGCATGAACTTTTGACCAATGCTGGCAAATATTCTGAGCCAGATTCTACCGTTCATTTGCGTGCTACTCACGAGATTAATCCGCAAGGGAATCAGATTGTTCTTTACTTGAGCAACAATGGTCCTGGCATCTCGCCAGCAGAAATGGGGTATATCTTTGATAAATTCCGCCGGGGTAAAGGCATCACCGAACAAGCAATTCAAGGCACTGGGTTGGGCCTAGCTCTGGTAAAGTCTTTAGTACAGCACCTCAATGGTGCGATCGCTGTCTCTAGTTGTTCTACTGAAGATACTCACGCTTGCGAAACCTGCTTCACGCTCACCTTGCCTCAGTCTTTTGACAGCACTCAAGTCTGAAGCCAGAAACTAGACAACCAGACGCCAAATCTGAGAATTTATAAGCTGTTGCACGTTTAACTTGCATATTCTGAAAATAGGGGAAAAGTGGTGAATTCCTCTCTTCTGTTCTTGTAGCAGTTCAGACTGGCTTGCTTCGAGATTTCACGGCTTACTAATTCTTGTAAGGGCTTACCTGCCAAGCACCCCGATTCTGACTCCTGACTTTATTAAGGGATGATATGCTCGCAAAAGCTCCACTAAAACCCCTACGTTGGCAACGAACGAAATATACTGCCCTTGCTCGTCAACTAGACATTTTTGGAGCAGCAGCAGAGTGGGTGTTTTATTTATGGTGGGATAATATCTTTAGAAATACTTCCCCTTTACATAAAAAGCGTCGGGCACAGTGGTTAGTTGAAACTTTACTAGATTTAGGTCCCACTTTTATTAAGATTGGGCAGGCATTATCTACCCGCGCAGATTTGCTGCCTCTAGAATATGTAGAAGCGTTGGGGCAGCTACAGGATCGGGTTCCGGAATTTAGTGCCGAGCAAGCAGTCGCGCTGATTGAATTGGAACTTGGTAATTCAATTCATGCTCTGTATCGGGAATTCGATCGTTTTCCGATTGCTGCGGCTAGTTTAGGGCAAGTCCACAAAGCACGGCTGCATACGGGTGAAGATGTCGTTGTCAAAGTACAACGTCCGGGATTAGAAAGGTTATTTAAATTAGATTTTCAAGCTTTGGGTAGGCTTGTCCGTTTTTCGCGGCGCTATCTGCCTTGGACAAGAAAATATGAATTAGAAGCAATTTATAGCGAATTCTTTAATCTTCTTTATCAAGAGATTGATTATATTCAAGAAGGTAAAAATGCCGAACGTTTTGCTGCCAATTTCCTCGGTTATCCCCGGATTCTGATTCCGAAAGTTTACTGGCGTTACACAACCACAAAAATTTTAACTGTAGAATATTTACCTGGAATCAAAGTAAGCGATCGCAAAACTATTGAAGCCTGTGGGTTAGATCCGAAAAGAATCAACCAACTTGGAATCTGTTGTTATTTAAAACAACTCTTACAAGATGGTTTTTTTCAAGCAGATCCTCACCCTGGAAATATGGCAGTGAGCCAGGATGGCAGCTTGATTTTTTATGACTTTGGCATGATGGCAGAACTGAAGTCTATTGCCAAAGATCAAATGATTAGAACATTTTTTGCTGTCCTAAAAAAGGATACAGACGAGGTATTAGATACCTTAATTGATATGGGTTTAGTGGTGCCTGTCGCGGATATGACTCCGGTACGAAGGTTATTAACTTTTATCTTAGATAAGTTCACTGAAAAACCGATTGATGTCAAAGCTTTTAGTGAAATGAGTACCGAAGTTTATGCCATGTTTGAGCAGCAACCCTTTCGCTTGCCTGCCCAGATGACGTTTATTTTAAAGGCATTAACCACACTCGATGGGATCGCTAGGACACTCGATCCTGAATATAATCCAGTAGCAGCGGCTCAACCCTTTATTAAAAGTATCACTGTCTCTCAAGCTAAAGGAAATTTAATCGGCGAACTTGCCCGACAAGCCAAGAATTTTATTGGTTATAAATTGCGACAGCCAAAAGCTTCGGAAATTTTAATCCGGCGCTTAGAAGAACGAATTGAACAGGGAGAGTTACAACTGCGAGTGCGAACCCTTGAAAGCGATCGCATCCTCAAACGGATTAATTTAGCCCTAAAAAGCCTAGTTTATGCCTGTTTAACAGGTTTTACCCTCCTGTCGGCGGCAGTGCTGCTGGCGCTACCTTCCTATAGTAGTTGGGCGATCGCTATTTTTGGTTTATCAGGTCTATGGTTCTTGGTGTTGCTACGCTCTTTATTCAATTTAGGCTTGAAAGAAAAAATAGACAAACTCACTGAAAAATAGCTGTTAGCCGTTCGTTCTTTTCTCATCTAGTAACGATGAGAATTTATTCTCTTAAATTAAAAAGGGAAAAGGCAAGAAGTTTTTCTTGCCTTTTCCCTTTTAATACCCCCAGGGGAATTCGAATCCCCGTCGCCTCCGTGAAAGGGAGGTGTCCTAGGCCTCTAGACGATGGGGGCCTGCTCCGTTGCACTTTTATTAATTTAGCCAATTGAAAAGCTTTTGTCAACACCTAAACGAAAAAAATTTGAGCGGGGAGTTAAGACAGGCAATTTCGGAGTTTTGGGGCAGGAGGAGCGCGATCGCGTTAGGCTAGTGGCTGGGTAAGCAGCCAGGGTATGCGGCAATAATTTGCCGCTCGCGATCGCGGGACGCGACCAATCGGGACGTAATTTTAGTGAAAAGCCCGATCGCGTCAGCTAGAGCTGCTAGAACAATAGTAGTCTTTAATTTCTATCTCCTCACATTCCATGCTGACCCATCACCGCAGACCTGTCTGCCTATCACTTGTATCTACTGATATGCCGGTTTGGTCTACCATTGAAACCGCTGCTACCTTATATCAAAAAGACAAACAGCGCTTTCATCTGCTGCTCACGGAACCAGAAATTCGGGATTGGGAACGCTCTGAAGAAGCGCCCGCTGTTGCTAAAGACCAAGCGCCAGAAACTCCCAGACTTTTGTGGTTGGAAATTTCCCCTTCTAGGGTGATCATGACCATGCAGGGAAACGGCAAGTTGAGTTATCGCCATCTCTGGGAACGAGGAATTTATGGTCTTAGCCGCTATTGGTTACATAGCGAGTCCTTAGCCGCGCATGGACAGGTGCGTCTGCGAAACTTTACCAAAAGTTTGACTCTAGAAGGGCGTCTCTTGCCAGAACATCTGCGGCTGGAATATGAATTATGGTCGGAGAAAGTCCAGTTGGGGAGCTATATCCTGAATCTGGAGATTCATCATTAGTCATTCGTCCTTAGTTGCGACTCCTCAACTAAGGACGGATGACTAATGACTTCAGACTTTTAAAAAGTAAATGTTGTTCGGATGGTGCCAATCACCAAATCGTCATTAGCCGCATTATGATCGGGAGCAGTGAGCCAGATAATCCCCGGTGTTATCGCGATGTTATCCGTCACTTGGTACTGATAGAACGCTTCTAGGTGCAATGAAGTATCTGAATCCTGAATGCCCAACTGGCTAAGGCTATTAGCCCGATTTTTCACCTTTGGTTCCATGCCAACAATCACACCTGCCAAATTGCCGGTTTTTCCCAAGTCAGGAAATGCCAACGTTAAAGCCCAGTTCCAGATGTTGGCATCTCCCAGCGCGCTCGCCCTCGCCGCCGTGTAGCCAACCCATCCTCCGACGACAAACCGGGGACTAATCTGAAAAGAGGCTTCTACACCGTAGGAATTGCTAACCACTGGAAACCCTAACGGATTTAACTGATTATTCAGGTTGGCGTCATTGCTGCCAGTTTGCAGGTCATTTTTATAAGCGTGAACATAAGTTAATCCAATGCTGGCGCGATCGCTGGGTTTAAATAATACTTGTGCTAATGCCCCATAAGAACCATTGAACAATCCGTTTCCAGATTCCGGACTATCAGCGTCCCCGGCTAAATAGCCTAAGCTCAGTTCCAGTTTGTCGTTGAAAGCGTGCCGAATCCCAATACCTGCCCCCTCAACCAGGTAGTAAATGGAAGGACGGGTTCCGAAGCGAGATAAGGCACCGCTGCCACCGTCGCCATCCAGGTAAGGGTTGACGGTATTCGTAAAGTTTTCTGCATCAGCGGCATTGGCAGCAACCACGACTTCTGTATTCTTGCCGACGGGGAACTGGTAAAGCAGCTCATCAATCACGACATCACTGCTAGTATCGCCCGTAAAAAATAGGTCGCCTTCTGGGGTAAGGGTACGTTCGGAAAGCGAACCCAATCCTTCAGCTTGCAGTCGAGTTCTCAGGATATCTCGACCTGTAAAGCTAGTTTCTAAGTTTAGGCGCGTCCGATGCCCAAAGATTGCCACGTCATCGATCGGCTTGCTATCAGCATTTTCCCCGGTTGCAACGCCTGCCACCCCAAAAATCGCTTCCCCAGCAAGTTTGGTCGTGGTGGAAAATCCAATCAGTTTCAGTTCCTCAGTCCGCGCTGTTAGTTCATCGACTTTCCCGCGCAGCAAGGCGAGTTCAAGGGTATATTCTTCTTTTAAACGCTCCAATATCACTAAGTCTTCTTTAGCAATGGCGTCTCCGTTCGCCACAGGCAGTACCTGGCTAATTCGGTTGAGGGCAAGATTTAGGGCAGCAGCGAATTCATAGCGGCTCAAGGCTCGATTGCCCCGAAAGGTGCCATCGGGATAGCCAGCAATGACCCCATATCGCTCTACTAAAGACCGTAGCGCCTCATACGCCCAGTCACCTGGTTGAACATCCTTTAGCTGGGAAACGTTGGTGACTTGGTTCATGCGGTCATCAACAGAGTCTTCCTGCGCCGAGTCTGGCTGAGCGTAGCCATCAATTTGTTCTAAAACGCTGGATGATGACTCCGGGGGGTCATCGACGGGCATGACAACTTCTGGAGTGTCAACAGGAACGGGATTTTCTGGCGTTGTCGGAATTTCAGACGCGATCGCTTTCCCACTGACAATCAGGATTGCTCCTAAAACTGCTGAGCTTAGCCACTGAGAATTCCTGAGGATTTTGCACATCTCTACTCTTCACACCACTTAAGCTTCTTCCCCATTGTTCATTGTCAAATGCTTTCTAACATGACAACAGAGAAGATTTGTTTTATTTCAGCCAGAGTGTTCCGTCGTTGAAATTTCAGACGCGATCGCATCCGATGAAACAACCAGAATCATTGCGATCGCAAGCAGGAATCGCTGCTAAAACAAAGAGTAGAAGCACTACTCTATAAAATCACCATGACACCGAAAACAACGCGCCGTGCTTTCTTAGCCACTAGCATAGCTGTAGCAGGAGGAATTGTCGGCACTGCGGCGTTGAAAGAAGAGCGGACGCCTGCGGAGTCATCTCCAACGCCGGTGACAGCAACCATACCGGAACGGGAATTGGGAAGTACTGGGGTGCGTCTCCCGATTCTCGGTTTAGGGGGTGCTGGACAGACACCATTATCCTGGGAAAATTCGGAAGAGAAAGCGATCGCCCTCGTTCAAAAAGCTTTAGATTTAGGTATTCGTCACTTTGATACAGGGGCAAGCTATGGCCCTAGCGAAGACTATCTAGGAAAAGTGCTACCTGCACATCGAAGTAAGTTATTCCTGAGTAGTAAGACGGCTATCCGCGACCGAGATGGGGCTTGGCGGGAGTTGGAGCGCAGTCTCAAACGTCTGAATACAGATTACCTTGACCTATGGCAACTCCATCATGTCTCTTTTGAGCAAGAACTAGACGAAATTTTTGGGCGCAACGGTGCAATTCAGGCTTTGGAAGAGGCAAAACAGCAAAAGCTGGTGCGTTTCGTTGGCATCACCGGGCACCACGAACCGGCAATCATCGCTGAAGGCTTGCGCCGCTATGCCTTTGACACAACACTTATTCCCATAAATCCTGCGGATAAACACCATCCACGCCCGTTTATCCCCGCAGTGCTACCAGTGGCGCGGGAGAAAAAGACGGGTGTGATTGCCATGAAGGTGCCAGCTTACGGGCGTCTATTTAAGCCGGGAGTGTTGGAGGGAATGCATCAAGCGTTAGGATATTCGCTGTCAGTCCCAGGTGTACATTGTGCAGTCATCGCCGCTGAAAATCCTACACAGTTAGAGTCAAATGTCAAGGTAGCCCAGGCATTCCAACCACTTGCTGAGACAGCGATCGCAGAAATTGAGCAACGCACTGTTGCTGCTTGGGAGGATAATACTTTCTTCCGCGCTTGGACTTGATTGTTTTAACCGCAAAGGACGCAGAAAAATTCGCCCTCACGACGATTACCGAACCTCACTATCGAAAAAACGGCGATGAAAGTCGCACGACGCCTTAATGCTATGTATGCACTGTCAAAACTAGGCAAGCAATTTTACTAACGTTTATCTTGATTTACTTATTGAGAATAATTGACAATAAATGAACAGAGTTTTATACTCTTCTGGAATTATTTACAAACTTTCCTCAATTGATCGGCGCGAACCGTCGATCGTGTCATGCCGAAGAACCCACTACTATTACTACAACAAGGACAACCTTTGAGCCGCCGCAAACTGCTGGCACTAGGATTAGCAGGAGTCGGTGTGACTGGTGCAGCGTTAGCCGGAGGTAATGCTTTACGCTTGGCTTTACCCGCTCTCAATAAAAAACGAACGCTCCCAGCAAGAGTGCCACCCGTTGCCAGCGATACACCCGCCGATCCGAGTGGCTTAAACCCCATGACGGTGTTGCGAGATTTTGATTATGGCACGATTAAGCAGGAAAATGGACGGGCAATCCGGGAATTTCGGATTGTTGCGGAGAATTCCATGCTACAGCTCAATAGTGCGGTTTCTTATAACACCTGGACTTTCAACAATCGCGTACCAGGGCCAACATTACGGGCAAAAGAAGGCGATCGCATTCGCGTTCTTTTCCTCAATCAAGGTGGACATTCCCACTCGATGCACTTTCATGGCTTCCACCGTTCTGAGGTGGATGGAGTGCGTCCGGTGCGCCACGGAGCCGCAACGATTTATGAGTTTGACGCAGAACCGTTTGGCGTGCATCTGTACCACTGTCACACGGAGCCTGTGACGCGGCATATTAGCAAAGGTCTGTACGGTATGTTTATCATCGACCCTCCTGAGGCTCGTCCACCGGCGGATGAGATGGTGTTGATGATGGCTGGCTATGACATCGATGAGGATCGGAAAAATGAACTGTATGCCTTTAATGGTCTGCCTGACTATTACATGATGCACCCGATCCCGATTTACCAGAATCAACTGATTCGCCTATACGTTCTGAACATGATTGAGTTCGATGTAGCGGCGACGTTTCACCTGCACGCCAACATGTTTCAGGTGTATCGCACTGGGCGCACTCTGACTCCCACGGAACAAACCGATGTGATCACGATGGGTACCGCTGAGCGGCATATCCTAGAATTTTCCTTCCGGTACCCGGGGAAATATATGTTTCATCCCCATCAGGATGAGATGGCAGAACACGGTTGTATGGGTCAGTTTGAAGTAATGGGTTCTGCTTAGTAGAAATTTTCGCAAAAAGTAGTTGATATAGTTTTGCAACTACTAGATAATAAACCCCGGAATCTGAATAAAAAAATGTCTCAAAACTCTTCAATGATGCCTTCTTTTCGGTCTTTATCTTATACCGTGGCGATCGCTGGTTTAATCGCTCTCACCAGCTGTGGGAATGCCCCAACCACCGACAACACCGCATCCCCAGCAGCGAGTCCCTCGACCGCAGCTTCTTCCCCTGCAAGTACCACAGAAACGGCTGCTCACAATCACAGTAGTGGTAAGCAAATCAACATTAACACGGCTATTCTCTCCGAGTTAGACAAATTAGAAGCAAAATTAGGCATTCCAGCACTGTCTAATAAAATTCAAGCAAGTCGTCCCTACGGCAGTCCTGAGGAATTAGTTACCAAAAAAGTAATTAGCCAGGAGCAATATGACCAAGTGAAAGACATGGTCACGATTCAGGATGTGGTGCTAACTGGGGAAGCCAAAGACGTTGATTATATGACCAAGTTAGGCTTGATGAAGGGTCATCTCTTGGTTGCCAGAGAACTACTCGATCAACAAAAACCCGACCAAGCGGAACCTCACATTGGGCACCCGGTAGAAGAAATCTACGTGGATGTAGAAGACCAACTCAAGGAACGCAACGTCAAAGAATTTAAGACAACTTTGATTAGCCTGCAAGATTTAATAAAGTCCAAACCCAAGGATGCCAGCGTAAAAACGAGTTTCGCTCAGTCCACAGAGGCTGTGGACGCGGCAATTAAGGCTTTACCCGAAACCCAACGCCAGTCTCCAAAATTTGTGCTACAGACGATCAACGGGTTGCTGGATGCGGCGAATGCAGAATATGGAGCCGCGATCGCTAACGGCAAAATCTCCGCTGCGATTGAGTATCAAGACTCGCGGGGGTTTGTTAACTACGCCGACACTTTGTATAAAGGGATCGCCGATAAAATGGTTAAAGAAAATCCGGAAGCCCACAAAGCGATCGCAGACAGCATGACCCAGTTGAAAACTGCTTGGCCCTCCGCTATTCCCCCGGCTGCACCCGTAAAGACTCCGGAGGAAGTAAACCAGCTAATCAAGACAATTGAGAAGAACGCTCAAACTGCGATCGCGAAGAGTTAACCAATCTAGGACATCACCGAAAGCATGAAAGAGCTTGACCAAAAAAAGACTATTGACCTGCTGAACACAATCATGGAATTTGAGCTGGCAGGAGTGGTGCGTTATACCCACTATTCCTTGATGGTAATTGGCCCCAATCGAATTCCGATTGTGGAATTTTTCAAATTGCAGGCAACTGAGTCTTTGACCCATGCCCAACAAGCGGGAGAAATTCTGACAGGTTTAGAGGGACATCCTAGCCTACGAATTGCTCCCATTGAGGAGACTTATAAACATTCGGTGCAGGACATTTTGCGGGAAAGCTTCAATCATGAAAAGAAAGCGCTAGACCTCTATAAAACCTTGCTAGACACTGTTGCCGATGCCAGCATTTACTTGGAAGAATTTGCCCGCACGATGATTGGCACTGAAGAAATGCACACCATAGAAATCAAAAAGATGTTGCGTGACTTTAGCTAATGGGTAATAGGTAAGCAGAGTTTTGAGTTTTAAATGTTGAGCTTTGAGCTAGAAGAAAGTTCTAATTGCGGTTCTCGGTTATGTGAGGTACATTCTCAAAACTGAAAAGCTTGATAATCGTGAATTTTGGCGTACCTCACTGGTGCAATAACCGCGATCGCTCAAAACTCAAAACTCAGATGAGATAAACTCTTGCCTCTACAACTTTTTCCCAATTGCTTACTACCAATTACCAATCGTCATGGATTTTAGTTCTGCGCTACCTACCTTTGCGATCACCCTCCGCGAAGGCGTTGAAGCCGCCCTCGTTGTGGGGATCGTGCTGGCTTGCTTGAAAAAAGCCAAGCAGAGTTCCCTGAATCCTTGGGTTTATGCGGGTGTTGGGGCTGGGCTTGCCGCCAGTGCCGTAGTAGGCGTTCTGTTAGCCTGGATAGCTCAAGCGCTCTCGAAATCCAATCAACCCTTTGCACCCGTGCTGGAGCCACTTCTGGAGGGTGTATTCAGTGTAATCGCGATCGCGATGCTCAGCTGGATGCTCATCTGGATGACTCAACAGGCACGCTCGATGAAAGCATCTGTCGAAGGAGCCGTTACATCGGCTCTGAGGCAAAAAGGGGGTTCCGGTTGGGGTATTTTCAGCCTAATTTTCATCGCAGTTCTGCGGGAAGGTTTTGAAACTGTTCTCTTTATCCTTGCCAAATTTCAACAAGGTTTAATTCCAGCTTTGGGTGCCTTGGCTGGCTTAGGAGTTGCTGCTGGGATTGGTGTTGCTTTATTCAAGTGGGGAATTCGGATTAATATCCGCCTATTTTTCCAGGTGATGGGCGTTTTATTGATCCTAGTTGTTGCAGGTTTAGTCGTATCCTCGTTGAGCCATTTTGACTCAGCGATTGCTACATTAGCTCAAATGGATCGGAAGTCAGAAGCTTTGTGTTTCTTCTACGAACGGTTTGCTAAAAATCCCTCTTGTATTTTGGGACCAATGGTTTGGAATACGACGCAAATTTTTCCCGATGACAAGTTTCCTGGCCTACTTTTTAGCGCCTTGTTCGGATATACCGATAAGCTCTACGTCGTTCAAGCAGTCAGTTACCTGCTGTTTTTGCTGACTATTGGGGGCATTTATTTCCGCAGTATTACCGGACGCACCAGTGTAGCCGCGGCAAATGGTAAATCGGCACAAAAACCGATTAGCTATCGGCAAGAATAGCGCCAATTGCAAGATTCTAGAGATTGGTATAGAGGTAGTCATAGAAAAACCCGTTTTCTTCTCAGAAAACGGGTTTTTCTATTTTCGGATTGTTTTAGCGACATACCGATTGTCCCACCGCTTCAGGGTGACAGGAACAATACGTCCTTTGCAAAAATGAGCGATCGCCAGTTGCTAAGCAGGAAAGTTTAGCCCTAGAAAAGAAATTGCTACCCTCTTTAGTCACATAAAGGTTAGCTTATCTCTCTTGCTCAACTCCGAAGTGCTTTGGCAGCAGGACAAAAGCATTAAACTCTGGCAGATGCACAGGAGAATTCTTAAGCACTACCTGTGAAGGCGACTTCTGGAAATTTTGCCTGAGCATCAGACATAGAACGGCGTTTGCCTTCTTCTTGCCAGTAGTTAATCACTTCTGTCGCTTTGTTGAGCAACGCGACGCGCTCTTGATCGGTAATCCAATGCTTGGCTTCCAACTCATTTTTTAGCTGTTCCCAAGCATCGTTCCGAGGCCAAAAAAAGTAAGATGTCAGAGGGCTGGTGCCTTTGCCTACTACTTGGTCAACCGCTAGTGCTACGTTCTCTTCCAGCCAGAGAACCTTTAAAATAAACCTCGACAATCACACCTCCAGGGAAGTCCCAGGCTTGTTGAATACTCTACAAACGATTATTTTACACCTAGGCGATCGTGGATAGCTATGTGTTTGCTCATCGGATATTTTAATTGGGATTGGGAGGTGCTTTGCAGTGGTTCAAGAATCTAGTTGCCTAAGTTTAGTCGTTTTCGATATTGACGGTGTGGTGCGAGATGTTGGGGGATCTTACCGACGGGCGTTGGCTGATACTGTGGAGCAGTTTACGGAGGGTGCTTACCGACCAACCCCAGAGGAAATTGACCATCTGAAGTTGGAAGGGATGTGGAATAACGATTGGGAGGCATCCCAAGAGTTGGTCTATCGTTACTTTGAAAGCGCTGGACAGAAAAGATCGCAACTAAGCCTTGATTATGACGTTTTGGTTGCTTTTTTCCAATCGCGGTATCGTGGGCCAGATCCACACCATTGGACGGGTTATATCTGCGATGAACCGCTCCTATTACAACCGAGCTATCTAGAGCAATTGACAGCGGCTGGGATTCCCTGGGGCTTTTTTAGCGGTGCTACCCGTGGATCGGCTAATTATGTCTTGGAGCAACGCCTGGGTTTAAAGTCGCCGTTGCTCATTGCGATGGAAGATGCTCCGGGTAAACCCGATCCGACAGGGCTGTTTGCGGCAGTACAAGCGATGGAAGAAAGATCGTCGGTTCCCCCCTCAACCCCGGTTATTTATGTGGGAGATACGGTTGCTGACATTTACACGATAGAAAAGGCGCGATCGCTTAGCGTCTCCCAAGGAGAATCGCTCCACCCTGACCGTCGTTGGATTGCAGTGGGCATTTTGCCACCCCACGTTCAGGAAACTCAACAACAAAGGGATGCTTATGCAAATGCTCTCAAGGCTGCTGGTGCTGCTGCGATTTTCAGCAATGTACAGGAGTTGACACCCGTGCAGATTTTACAACTGGTCAATTCACCAGAATGAGCGAATCATGTAGCAGCGGGCGAGTGGGTATTGCTTCATACGAATGGGTGAGCGGTTAAGGTGAGTTTAAATACACCTAGCAGGGCGAAGGGGAAGCGGGGCTGCCATCAGTAGATTGGAACAGTAGAAACAACACTTCCCAGGAAAATTCATCATGCAATCAACCAATCAATTTGAAGCCATGACTCCTCAAGCCGCTGCTACCAATGCGATTAAAAAGCCAGTTCTGCGTAGAGGTTCCCGCGATCGCGCAGTGGTAGAACTCCAACAACTACTCGCTCATTGGGGCTATTATGCCACTCCTTTCGATGATGTGTTTGACCTCCCCGTCGAAAATGCCGTGAAAGCTTTTCAACACCGCGTCTTTCTAGTAGAAGATGGGATTGTTGGCGCTAAGACGTGGCAAGCTCTTTACTCTGGTGCCCCCGTTGATATGCCGGAACTGAGACTAGGTAGCCGTGGTGAAGCAGTGAAAACCCTTCAGAAAGTCCTACAGTTGATTCCCGATGGTATATTTGGGTCAATTACCCAGAATACTGTGAAAAGCTTCCAAAGCTCCCGTGGCTTGGTAGCGGATGGAATTGTCGCTTCTCGCACTTGGTTTGAGTTGAGCAAGCTACCTCACTAAGAAGTTGTTGCATCGGGATGTGGTGGCGCTCCTTTTTTACCCGCATCCCTCGTATCGAATTGGAACTTTCAACCAGCGCGATCGCTCTAGAAGTCTTAGGGCGATCGCTGTGCTTTTCGCGCTGGTTGTTTAATCGGGAGTCTCAACTGTGCAGAAAATCGATAAATTTTTACTCAGAATGCAGCTTCTGACCGCAGAGAGTGTGCGGAGCGGGTATCGCCATCTATATTAAGAAACGACCTGTAAAATTCTGCAATTACTGCCCATATTTCAGCAGATGTGCAAAATTTCTTCCCATTCGTCTGTTATTTTTATGTTTTCTGCTCAAACTAGGACTTTAGTCGGTACCATAGGCGCGATCGCCACAGTGATGGCTACGAGCGTTATAATTCCACCCAGCAACATCAAGGCATACGCAGCTCCAATCGATGCTTCTGTTGCAGTAGCGAACTTAAATGCTTGGGAAAACGCTCAACTAGAACGCACCCTCAGAGGGCATTCAAATTGGGTAAATGCTGTCGCCATCAGTCCCGATGGAACAACTTTAGCCAGTGGCAGTTCTGACAACACGATCAAACTTTGGAATCTTTCCAGCGGACAAGAAATTGGCACCCTTACCGGGCATTTCAAACCAATTTTCACAATTGCATATAGCCCCAATGGGCAGCTTCTTGCTAGCGGATCTCAGGATAATACAATCAAAATCTGGAATCTTGCTACAGGTCAAGTAATCCGCACTCTCAGGGGGCATTCTAGCTCCATTGATTCGGTCGTTTTCAGTCCTGACGGGCAGTTTATTGCCAGTGGGGGTAAGGACGACACGATCAAGATTTGGAATCTGACTTCCGGCGAGCAAATTTTAAGCCTCACAGGTCATGCTAATGGGATTGATGTTGTTGCCTTTACCCCAGATGGGCAGACCCTCGTGAGTGGTTCTGAGGACAAAACGATCAAAGTTTGGGATTTATCTACAGGTCAAGTCATCCGCACCTTGAGAAAACATACAAATGCGGTTCATTCCTTGGCAATTACCCCAGATGGACAGACACTTATAAGTGGGGGTTTTGACAAAACTATCTACCTTTGGGACATGACCACATGGCAGCTCAAGGGTCGCCTGAGAGGGCATGCAGACATGGTTTATGCAGTTGCTATTAGTTCGGATGGACAGTTTCTCGCTAGTGGTAGCGAAGATAGAACAATTAAAATTTGGAGCCTAAAAACTGGGAAACAAATTACAACGCTGACGGGTGATTCTAGTGCAATTTATTCCCTCTCTATCAGCCAAGATGGACAGACGATTGCAACGGGTAGTTATGACAAAAACATCCGAATTTGGCGAACGCAGGGACTTTAAATTGAATAGCTAAAAACTAAAATCTGGGCTAAAAGTTTAAACCCATTGAAGCGAGTTTTAGCTCCCCAGGAAACTTTTAGCTTGACCAATGCTATAAATGTCGCTCGTTGACGTGCATCTTGAATCGTCACACTTGAGAGGCATACCTGCAAAAAAAAGGCTTAAGCATAATGCTTAAGCCTTTTTAAATTTAATACGAGTAACTGAAACTAATTGCGCTTACAAATTACTCAGCCCTTTTTGTCTCAGCTTTTTCAAGGAGAAACTAAAAAGGTTTAGCTTCTAAAGCTTAGTAGCGGCGAGAAAAGCTGTTGTTTCCGCGACCACCACCACCAGATGGGCCTCTATCTTCTTTGGGCTTCGCCTTGTTAACTTTTAAGTCGCGACCCATCCATTCAGCACCGTCAAGCGCTTCAATGGCAGCTGTTTCTTCAGCTTCTGTACCCATTTCTACGAAACCAAAGCCACGTAGACGACCTGTTTCCCGGTCAGTGGGTAGCTGGACGCGCTTTACAGAACCATATTCTGCAAAAACCCCAGTCAGGTCTTCTTGCGTAACTTCGTAGGATAGATTGCCTACATAAATAGACATAGATTGTCTCCAAAATCAAGGGGGTGTAGAGATTTGAATTTCGGAGAGAAGCCTGTCAAGACCAAAAGGAAAACACCTATCAATACTATAAACAAACACTGCAACCGAATTTATTCTCACCTATTACGGTAGCACAACAGATTCTGGAATGGGGCTTTTGGTATCTAAGTTTTCTCCAACTAATCTTTAAACTTTGACCGAGTATAGCTTCTAGCTAATTTCCCGGATTCGGAAAAGTCTGAGCGATCGCTTTCCTTGCGAATGCATATTCCTAATAAATTTGCAACGGTAACATTACATAAATTTTCTAATTCTGGGCACACAGGTAAATCAACAACGTCTCAGTGTAAAGCAACACATTTTTGTAGTGTGCGTTGTTTCCCAATTTACTAAAATGACAAATCAGCAAATTTCCGCTAAGGTTTTCACGGCGCTGGTCGTGGTGGCAACGATTGGCGTTTCTGGAATGCCTATGTTTAAAGCAGTATCTCAGCCGCCTGTCATTTCATCTACCTTAACGGCTCAAATACCCACCAACACTTGGCAAAATGTGCGACCGATTCGCACCATCGAGGCTCATTCAGGGAGCGTGGGAGCGATCGCGATCGCTCCCAACGGACAGCTAATGGTTAGTGGTAGCGATGATGGCACGATCAAAGTATGGAATCCGAAAACGGGTCAACCAATTCGCACCCTAACTGGGCATACTGACACCATTTGGGCACTTGCGATTAGTCCTAATGGGCAAACCCTCGCCAGCAGTAGCGCGACCAACGATGGCTCGCTAAAACTGTGGAATTTAAAAACTGGCAAGGTAATCCGGACTATCACGCGGGATTGGTACGTTAAATCTCTCGCCTTTAGCCCAGATGGAGAGCGCCTTGCGATTGGTAGCTGGAACACGACTGCACGGAACGCAGAGATTGAAGTGTGGAATGCACGCACGGGTAAATCGATCTATAGCTTCCAGGGATCTCCTCAGTCGAATTTAATGGTCGCCTTTAGTCCCGATGGAAAAACTCTCGCTAGTGGGAATGAAGACAGTACGATCCAACTATGGGATCTTAGGTCAGGCAAACCCATTCGCACCATCAACAATGGAGAGGCTGTCAGAGCGATCGCTTTTGGTCGAGATAGCAAAACCCTTGTCAGCGAGACTTATAACCAAATCGTCAAAATCTGGAATCTGCAAACCGGCGAACTCATCTCTACACCGATTAAGGATTCAGGCACCGTTTTCGTGAATGCTGTTGCTTTGCATCCAAATAATCGGATACTTGCAAGTGCATTAGGCGGATCGGAAGGCAGTTTAAACTTAGTTGATTTGCAAACTGGTAATATAATCAATCCTTTTACAGGGTCTTTTAACGTTATCTCCTCACTCGCATTCACCCCGAACGGGCAGACTCTTGTTAGTGGTAATTTTGACGGAACAATTACCTTCTGGGAACCCCAATAGTTATACTTTTTCACTTTTGCCTGAAGTGAGATTGGCATCGCTTCAGGCTCTATTTCCCTTCTCTTGCGTAGGAAAAGCCCGACTCTAGACACATTGGTTAAGAATGTTATCTGCGACCTTCTCTTAGCTCCCAATAAATTGGGGGTTGGAGGGATCGAAACGTAATGCAAATCACGTCAGATCCCCATAGCATCCAATTTATTAAGAGGAGAAACTCCCTATCGCTGCATTTGCTGTTCCAACAGTTTCTGCGCTCTCGGCTTGTAAATTAAATAGAACAACGCCTCAATGTAACGCAGTAGATCTTCGCGGTTCTCCTTGGAAGTATAATTCCAGAAGCCGTAAATTCGAGCTAAAGATAGAAGTTTGGTTGTGTGAATCTTCCACGTATAAGTGCTATAAACTCGATCAATCGCTCGTGTAGAAATTTCGTACCAGTAGTTAGGATTTTGGTCGCACTTAGAGACAAACTCCAGGATTTTTTCCGCCATTTCTTCAAGATGCGTCGGGTTAATGTAGAACCCATTAAACTTATCCTGAATAATCTCTAACGGGCCACCAAATTGAGTAGCAAATGTCGGTAAACCAGAAATCATCGCTTCCAAAATGGTCAGACCAAAAGCTTCAAACAGAGCTGGTTGAACAAAGACACCTTGACGATCGGCAATCACCCGATAAATTTCGCCGGAGTCGGTTTTAGAAAGGCGCACGCCTAGCCAGCGAATTTTGCCTTGTAGATTGTACTTTTCAATGATTTGGTAAAGCTTAACAATTTCATCTTTTTCTTCGTTATCGCTCGATTCCTCAACGCGCAACTTCCCAGCAACTAAAATTAAGTTGCAATGTTCTTGTAAAGCTTCGTTCTTGCCAAAACACTCAGCCAATCCGGTAAGATTTTTGATTCGGTCGAGACGAGCCATTGAGAAGAGGGGGCGCTTGTTCGGATCGTCCAATTTCCCTAAAATTTGGGACGGATCTTCGAGAGTAAAGAGCATCTCCTCAATCCGGGCGCGATCGCTCGGTATGCGATCTTCGGTACGCGAATAGGGAAAATAAGCATTTTCATTTACTCCAGGCGGCACCACGTTGAATTTGGGGCTAAATAGCTCAACTCCGCTCACTACATGGTACAAATCCGGCATTGTGAAACACTTGTAAGATTCATACTGTCCCACACTATCCGGCGTTCCGACAATTTCTTGATAAGTACTGCTAATGATGAAATTTGCAGCATTCATCGCAATCAAATCGGCAGTGAATTGTAGAGAGAAATGATACTTTTCTTCCAAGTCGTTCCAGTAGAGGTTACTGAAAAGATATTTAGATTTTTCTAAGGCGTGGGCAATGTTGCACTGAGTCACCTTCAAGCGACGCGCCAGTAAAAATGCCACCAAATTACCGTCGGAATAATTTCCGACAATTAAGTCGGGCTTACCTTGAAATTCTGCCAGCAGCTCTTTTTCTGAGTCGATGGCATAGCTTTCTAGATAAGGCCAAAACTCAAACCGGGAAATCCAGTTTTGAGTCACTTTGGGATTAAACTCTCGCAAAGGCACTCGCAAAATCCAAGCATTATCTGTGCCGTGAACTTTTTCTAAGCGTTGGTTACACAAAGTACCATCGCTATTCGGAATTAAGCGAGAGAGAATAATTACTTTCGGCTCAACACCTAGAACATCCAACCCAGCCAGCGAGAGGTCTTCTTGCATCTGCTGTTCGAGACTCTTGGCTTGGTCGAGGACGTAAACGACCTGTCCGCCAGTATCCGGACGTCCCAAGACACCTTCTTGCCCAAACCAACCGTGGGGAGACACGAGGACAATCCGGAAGACCATTGGAATCCGGGAGAGGAAAGCTTCTAGAGTCTGATGATCGGGGGAGTCGAGGAGTTCATCAAGAATTTCTAGAGTTTCCCGCACCCGTCCGGCGGTGTTTCCCCACCCAGGCTCAAAGCCCATAGCTTGCAAATCATACCGAAATTCATCGTAGCTTTGCTCAAAAGGGCGATCGCCCAAAAATCCCAAAGCTTGCTTGACACGACTAGAAAGTTGCTGCTGCGATTTAATTCGCCCGTTGATCAGCAGTTGCAGATTGTTATAGGAATGGACGCTTAAAAATTGAAACAAGCTCTCCAGCCATTGTCCGGGGTCTTGAAAGAGTTTGCTCGATAAATAGCGGTTGAGATACTGTACCCCCTTACCAATATTTTTAGGGTCGCGAATGGTCGGGGTATAGTCGTAAAACGGCTGAAAATCGAGTTCTAGGATGTCGCCTTCCTGGGGATGGAAGCGATTCACCAGGCGATCGCGTACATCCAGCAGTTCTTGCACCGTCATTGGTTCGACAATTAAATCTTCCGTTAACCGATAGATTTCTTGAGAAGCAATGGTTGGGCGGACGATCAAACAGATGTTTCCATCCTCCCGAATAATTTCTTGAGTGTAGTAAATTAATTTACCTAAATGGGAGGATTGGTCAAAATGTTCAGGCTTTTGGTGATTTGTGCAGTATTCGGAAAAAGCATTGAGAATGTCGTTTCTCAGTAAATACGACTTGTCCTGTTGGCGTAACTCACTCACAAATTGGCGCAGATCGATTTTTTCATCACTCTCTAAAACAGCCTGAATCAAATCGGACATGACAACTCCCTAGATTAGTTCAATAACATTCACAAAGACTAAACTACAAAATGTTTTTCCTGGTGACGCCCTTCCGAAGGTGGAAGGAGTACGTCTCAAACCAAAATTAATTCACCGTTCATCTTTCTTAAGAGTGAATCGGCTAGGCTATGCCTAGCCTAGCTTCTTTTCACGCTATTGTGTATCACAAAGCGTAAATTTCTCCGTATTTTTGCTGAATATAACGAATCAAGGGATTAATACTCAAACAATTGCCAGTGACGCGCTCGATAATTTCAGCGGCGGTATATTTCTGTCCGTGTTGGTAAATATTCTCTCTCAGCCAATTATGTAGAGTGCTGAACTTCCCTTGCTCGATTTCGGTAGGAATTTGGGGATTTGCCTTGAGTGCAGCTTCAAAAAACTGGGCGCTCATCATGTTGCCAAGAGTATATCCTTGGAACATTCCGCCGATGCTACCCGTGTACCAATGGACATCCTGCATGACGCCAACGCTGTCGTTGGGGGGGATAACACCCAAGTCCGATCTGTAGCGTTCGTTCCATGCTTCCGGGAGATCGCGCACTGCTAGGTTGCCTTCGAGCAGCGCCAATTCCAAGTCAAAGCGGATCATGACGTGCAGGTTGTAGGTGACTTCGTCGGCATCGGTGCGGATGAGCGATCGCTCGACTTTATTAATCGCCCGGTAGAATGTCTCCAGTGATACATTACTAAGTTGATTTGGGAAAGCTGCTTGCAGTTGCGGATAGCAGAATTTCCAGAAGTTGCGGCTGCGTCCCACCTGATTTTCCCACAGCCGTGATTGGCTTTCATGCACCCCCGATGAGGTGCCGGTGGCTAAAGGCGTCCCTTCATATTCTGGGTTAATCCCTTGCTCGTACAAGGCGTGTCCCATCTCGTGAATGGTGCTAAACAGTGCCTCATTCAGATCGTTCTCTCTGACGCGGGTAGTAATTCGCACATCCCCAATCGAGAAATTGGTCATAAATGGGTGCAGGGTTTTATCTTGCCGTCCCCGTTGGAAGTCATATCCAATCTGTTCGATGACCTTTAAGCTAAACGCTAGCTGTTCGTCTTCTGGAAAAGTTTGGTGCAAGCAACTATCATCGGCAATCGGTTGGGAAGCGATCGCATTTACAATTGGAACCAGTTCTTGACGGAGTTCCGCAAAGAGCGATCGCACGGTTGAAGCCTTCATCCCATAATCGGCACCATCAATCAGCGGATCTGCAATATGCTCGTAGCCAGAGAAAAAGCTGGCATAGTCGCGGCACAGATCCAGCGTTTTTTCCAGATAAGGCTGCACAGCGGCAAAGTTATTTTCCGGACGTGCTTTTGCCCAAGCACCATAAGACTGAGTTCGGTGGAGAGACATTTTTGCCATGAAATCTGCTGGCACTCGCACCGCGCGCTCGTAGCTGCGTCTGACAACACGAATTAGGCTGGCTTCATCAGAGTCGTAGGGCAAGCTTTCCTCGTAGGGACGCAAATCTTCTAACAGTTGCGCGATCGCTGGATCGCTAAACTTAGTATGGGCAATTTGCCGCAGAGTCGCCATCTGTCGCCCTCGCGCTGCTGCACCCCCAGGCGGCATATAGGTCGCTTGATCCCAGTAAAGTAGGGACGACGCTGCATTAATGTCGTCGATTTCGGTGAGGCGGGTTTTGAGTTCTTGAAGTTTGGGGTGAGTCTTGTCCAGAGTCTGCATGATTCGCTGTTGATACTCGTTTCCTATAGTGTGGCGCAGGACGAGCAAATATCAGTTCAACCACCGTTCGCGATATGTCACTTTCCCCAGCTTGCTCAAGGCGAATTTACCAAAAGGGGAATATGCCAGGGGAGTTGACCATTTTTGTATTAAATTTGCAGCCTTAAATTCTGCTACTGCAAATCCTGTAGTACCACCTGCGAGAATCTCTTGGTATTTGTAGTTAATTCGTGCATTCTTGCATCAACGCTTGAAACCGCGAATCTGTTCGGATGTTGTCAAAATCTGGATTTGTTTTTGCTTCGCTCCGGCATCGATGAGGATTCAGATTAATTGCCTGTTGCAGGTTTTCAATTGCCATATAAGAGTCGCCTTGCAAGGCATAACAGCAAGCCTTGCCGTAATAACCACTCTCATCATTAGGTTGCAATTCTAAAGCTTTGTCACAACTAGCCAAAGCCTTTTCATAGCGCCCCCAGCGCGCAAGTACAATTCCACGATTAGCCCACAATAAGGAATCATTAGGTTGCAGTTTTAGAGCTTTATCATGATTAGCCAGTGCGTCATTATAACGACCTAAGAGACTCAGTGCTAAACCTTGGTTACTCAGGGCATCAGGGTTATCCGGTTGAATTCTTAAAACTTTGTCGCAGCTGGCGATCATCTCTTCATAACGACTTAAGTTCAACAGAGCCGCGCTCCGGTTGACTAAAGTGTTAAAATCGTTGGGTTTAATTTCCAAAGCTTTATCATAACTGGTGATTGCCTCTTCATAACGACCTAAGTCCACTAGCGCATTGCCTCGGTTATTCCAAGCTTCGGGGTCGTCGGGTTTAATTTCCAAAGCTTTATCATAACTGGCGATTGCCTCTTCATAACGACCTAAGTCCACTAGCACATTGCCTCGGTTATTCCAAGCTTCGGGGTCGTCGGGTTTAATTTCCAAAGCTTTATCATAGCTGGCGATTGCCTCTTCATAACGGCCTAAATTCGCTAGCACAGCGCCCCGATTGTACCAAGCTCCGGGGTTGTCGGGTTTAATTTCCAAAGCTTTATCATAGCTGGCGATTGCCTCTTCATAACGGCCTAAATTCGCTAGCGCAGCGCCCCGGTTGTGCCAAGCTTCGGGGAAGTCGTCTTTAATTGCCAAGGCTTTGTCGTAGCTGGCGATCACCTCTTCATAATGACCTAATTGATAAAACCCATTGCTTACATTGAAAAAGAGACTGCTGCTAAATTCAGGATGGGTTGGCGTTACAATTTGTTCTGCTTGCTCCTTTGCTCGGAGTAGTAAGTCCAATCGCTTGCTGGGACGACAGCGTAGGAATTGGTACATTAGTCCTGCATATTTAGCCAGCCCGTCTAAAGAGTCCACTTTCCCCAAACAAGGTTTTAAAGATGCCTCTATTTGTGGCTTGATATCGCCAATCTGCCCAAGTTTAAATTCATAGTTATCTGGATTAATCTCTAACACTTGCCAGCCTAACCCAATGGCAAGGTTTATGTTGTCTAGAAACTTTCGCGTATCATCGGGCAACAGTTCGTAATCCTCAATCTCCGCTTCAGCTGCAACAGCTGCAAAGGGAGCTATTACCACTTCAATTTGATTCAGATACGCGCCAGCAAAGAAATGGGTCATTAACTGATGCTGACCGTAATCTCGATTAGCAAATAGGGCATGATAGATAGATTCAGCCGTATATTCACGCCATTTAGAACTTTCGTATTGAACTGGGGGCAGATTATCTGGGTGAACTTCTTCATTTGCCAACCGCTCAAAGTATTTAGCTATTAGGGCATGGGTTTCACGAAACTTTTTCTGGTTCTTCTTACATTGCCATCTTCGCAACACATCTCGCGCCACATCCTTGAGGCGAAAATGGTCGTCCTCTATAACTAACTCTTGCTGACTTAACCATTCAAAGCAGTTGAGACTTGCATCCGCATCTGTTTTAAAATTTAATCTGTTAGCTGCCATCAATTCCTGAATCAATGATTCATCAAACCAGCGACAGTAAGCTGCCAGTTGTATTACCTGTTTTTGTGCCGGAGTCAAATCCTCCAGCAGCCGATCGACAAGTTCTCTATTGTCACGGGAACAGTTAATCTTTCTGCCTTCTTCATGCTGCTGTCTAATTAAGTCAAGATGGAAGGGAAAGCCACCTGTTGCTTGATAAATTTGCTGAATCTCTCTAGGCTCAGTAATGCCAATTTTCTTGAGATATGCCTCAGTCTGCTTTTTATCAAATCTCTCTAGCTCCCTTTCATAGATTAAATTCCGAATCTTCTGGGACTTCTTCTTCAAAGAGTATCGTCCTGCCGCTACAATGCGAATCGGTTGAGGTTGCAAATCTTTCTCTTTTAGCAGGTACTCGGACAGCCATAGGTTAAGGTCTGAGGTCGCTTTTTCATAATGGTCTAGTACGAGTATTATTGGAGGGTTTTGCACCTTCTGGAGCTGAATCAACCGCGCATTTTGGATCTGGAGCAACCCCTCTACAAATGCTTTAGTTAACTGGGGTATAGGTTCCAGCAATAGTTCTTGCAGCTGTTTATCTCGCTTGGTTGCTGGATGCTTGAGCAGGACGCGCTCTTTAATTGCGCTCACCCCTGTCACCGTGCCTTTTGTTGTCTCGGCAAGAGCATTAGCTCCCAAACCCAGTGCGGACACAGGCTCAATTGGCGCAAGAAGCAATGCACCCAATCCATATACTGCGGCAGAGCCTAGTTCTTTTACTAAGTTGCGTTGATCCTCTTCAACGACTTGCTTGCCTTCAATGGGTTCATTTTCCAGTCGCGCAAGTGTCTGGTTATATTGCTGGTAAAGCTTGTGGAAAGGGTCGGATTTAAATAATTCTCGTTTCCAGAGGTCAGGTTTGGGCAATTGCTCGTACAAGGTTGCCATCACCTTCAAGGGCGTTTCTCTAATCCCTGCCTTACCGCTGAAGTCAAACTTGGCAACAGAAGCCTGCTGGTGCGTTTGTTGCAATTTCTCCAGCAGAGTGCTTTTGCCGATACCTCCGATGCCGTGAACGTGAAACAGCAGGGGATGTGAGGCTGGCTCCTCTAACGCTTTGCCAAAGGCTGTAACAAAGTCTTCTGCTGGCTTGCGAGAGATGTAGTAAGGCTGACTGGTCATGTAGATAAGGATTTGTTGGCGAAGCTATCTGAAAAATTACACTCTTCCCCAGATCCTAACCTTTGCTTCTAGAGTCGCATGAGAACTGTAGCGTTCAGCTACGCAGAGATGTTCGGTGCTGTCGTCTCGCTTAGCGCAGTCATGACGCTAAAATGCGCCAAGATGAAGGTTATAACGTGTATTGGAATGACTGTGAGGAAGTAGTCAAGTAACTACTAGGGCGAACAGGTAATCGTAAAAAATCAGCTGTGGCGGGGGAAAATGCACCTGTAATCAAACCCAAAGTAGACGATATAGGAGACTTAGCGCCGTTCACATGGTCGGAGGCAGCAGCAAGACCTTATACAGTGGAAGAACTGGTGGCGATCGCTAAAGAATCGCTCGACCGAACAGATGTAGGTAGGGTGGAGGCGTCTATCTCCAACCCTACATTGAAGGGGAATGAGCAATAAAACTGGATCAAAACCTGGATGCTTCTACCAGCGCCTCAAACAAATCCTGATCGCGAACTGCGTCAAAATCTGGGTCGTATTTCGCCATTTCCCGATATTTTTCCTCACTCAGACGAATCGCTTGTTGCAAGTTGTGGACTGTCTGCTCGACATTGCCCAGCAAAGCATAGTAGCAAGCTTTGTTATACCAAGCGGTGGGGTAGTCAGTCTGAAGTTGTAACGCTTTATCACAAGCAGCGATCGCTTCTTCGTAGCGAGCTAATTTCCCTAGAGCAATGGCTTGGTTGAACCAAGCTTTGTAGTATTCCGAATTAATTTCCAAACTTCTTTGGAAGCTAGAAATTGCCTTTTCATAAAGCCCCCAGTCATTGAGGGTAATGCCTCGGTTGTACCAAGCATTGCAGGAATCTGGTTTAAACTCAATCGCCCGGTCATAGCTATGAATCGCCTGTTCGTAATGATTGAGTTGGGCAAGAGCATTGCCTCGGTTGTACCATGCCCAGTAGGCGTCTGGACGCAGCTTCAGGGTGCGGTCAAAGCTGGCGACCGCTTTTTCATAGAAACCCCAGTCAATTAAGGTAATGCCCCGGTTGTGCCACGCAGCGGAAGCATCCGGGTTAAATTCTATGGCGCGATCAAAGCTATTAAGCGCCTGTTCGTAGCGACATAATTTCCCCAGCGCAATACCCCGGTTGAACCAAACCCAAGAAGCATCGGGTTGAATTGACAAGGCGTTGTCGAAGCTGGCGATCGCTTCTTCATGGCGACCTAAATTCCCTAGGGCAAAACCCCGCTGCGATAAGGCATCGGGGTAATTGGGTTCGCACTTGAGGGCGTTGTCTAAACAAGCGATCGCCGCTTCATATTTTGCCGACTGAAGCTGGCGTAGTCCTTGCTGGAAGAAGAATTCTGCTTCGAGAGTAATAGTTTGACCCATAGAATTTTGCATCTTACTTTAGGAGGATCTTGTATTTAAGATTCCCAAAACAATAACATAAGTCAACATCAAGACGGTAAATCCCTTTCTAAAATACATTCAAAGCAAGAACGATAAATTCCAGATGACCGCTGGGCAAGGGATTCAGCCGCTAGAAGCAATAAAAAATTTCCTTGAGCAGTCGGTACGGTAATCCTGATTTAACCTCTCTCTCACCCACCTGGTGCCAAGGGAGGAGCGATAAATATTCTCTTCTATAAGAAATTGACTCCACTTCCCTCTCTCTTAGGGCAGGATTAGGAACCCTAGGCAGGGGTTATCCCATTTTAGATTTGGGATTTCAGATTCTGGGTGACACCAGTCTTGTCAGTAGACACTTCTAACAATTTATTTGTGCCGACCTTCAGGTGAAATGGGATTTAGACGGATCTTTTCTCAGAAGGATTGCGCCAGTATTGCGTAATCCTTCTGAGAAAAGAATGCTGCCAAATCTGAAGACTGACTCATCGCATCCCCCAGCTAGACATGGGATGATCTCATCTAAAAGAATCCATAGACAACTAACATGAGTGAACAGATAGGTAGAACCTACCGCATCGAACGCGATTCAATGGGCGATCGCCAAATCTTGGATAACGTTTACTACGGCATTCAGACGCTACGGGCGATTGAGAATTTCCCGATTAGTGGAATTAAGCCGTTACCCACTTATATTGATGCTTGCGTGCTGATTAAGAAAGCAGCAGCGATCGCCAATGGGGAACTTGGCTGCATTCCCCAAGACATCAGCCAGGTGATTGTCCAGGCGGCGGATGAAGTGCTTTCCGGGAAGTTCCGCGATCAGTTTGTCGTGGATGTCTACCAGGCGGGTGCAGGGACTTCGCACCACATGAATATCAACGAAGTGTTGGCAAATCGGGCGCTGGAACTGCTGGGCGATGAAAAAGGCAATTACAAGCGCGTCAGCCCTAACGATCATGTCAATTACGGTCAATCGACGAACGATGTAATTCCCACGGCGATTCGGATTGGGGCGCTGGTGGCGCTGGAGAAGACACTGTACCCAGCTTTAGCCGATGCGATCGCTACTTTGGATAACAAAGCTGAGGAATTTCAAGATGTCGTAAAATCTGGAAGAACCCATCTGCAAGATGCTGTACCCGTACGCCTGGGCGAAAACTTCCGCGCTTGGGGGCAAATTCTCGCAGAACACATGATTCGCATCGAGAGGGCGTCTGAAGATTTAATGGCGCTGGGTTTGGGTGGAAGTGCGGCGGGAACTGGGTTAAATACCCATCCCCAATATTGCGATCGCGTCGCCCAATTATTATCAGAATTGATCGATCAGCCCTTGCGCCCAGCCCCTCATCTGATGGCGGCAATGCAGAGTATGGCACCTTTTGTCAGCGTTTCCGGTAGCCTGCGGAACTTAGCCCAGGATTGCGTCAAGATATCTCATGACTTACGGCTGATGGATTCGGGACCAAAAACAGGTTTAAAGGAAATTCAGCTACCGCCAGTACAGCCTGGATCGTCGATTATGCCAGGGAAATATAACCCGGTGATGGCAGAGATGACTTCGATGGTGTGTTTTCAGGTGATGGGGTACGATTCGGCGATCGCTTTAGCCGCCCAAGCAGGACAGTTAGAGTTAAATGTGATGATGCCGCTGATTGCCTATAACTTGATTCACAGTATTGAAATTTTGGGCAATACCTTAAGCGCACTGACGCAGCGTTGTTTGGAGGGAATTACCGCCAATCGCGATCGCTGCCTTGCCTATGCAGAAGGAAGCCTCGCCCTCGTCACTGCCCTCAATCCCCACATCGGCTATCTCAACGCAGCTGCTGTTGCCAAAGAATCTCTCGAAACTGGCAAATCCTTGCGGCAAATTGTCCTAGAACGAGGTTTGATGAGTTCCGAAGAACTAGCCAAGGTCTTAGACTTGGAGGAAATGAGTGCTATGTCAGGAGTGCAGCGTCCAGAGTTGTAGATACACCAAAATTTGCATCTATCCAAAACTCAAAACTTTCTAACCAGGAGTCTCGTTCTATGCATAGTCATGATGGTTTGACCCAGTTAACTTTTCACTATATTGATGGGCACACAGAATCCTTTACTATCTATGAGTCAGTAGAGGAAGGCTTAGAAACAAAGCAGGAAATTCGGCAAGAAGTCCGTCGGCTTTTAGATAAATCCTGGTGGATTCTCCACTTACCTGAAGAAACGGTTTTTATTAACACCGCCAATATTACCAAAGTTGAGGTGAAGCCCCCGATTCCTCACCTCCAGGGAGAAGATGTCTTCTCGAATGCCCAGCGGGTAACTGCCCTGACTCGTGGCAGCAATCGCTGAGAATTTGAGATTTTAGATTAAGAATTGCCAGGTCTTCATGAAGAATTGGAGGCTGGCAATTCTCACTTTAATTGATTCAAAATTCTTGTATTCGCTCAATCCTCAATTACAAACGCAGAATCATGAAACCTTCCGTTAGTTTAATTCGTGCGAATTCCTACGAGCGGCAATTATTGCGAGAATCCGTGGAAAGTTTGCTGGAACCCTTGGGAGGAATCAAAGCTTTTGTCAAAGCAGGCGATCGCGTTCTCCTCAAGCCCAATTTACTCACTGGCGGACATCCGAGTAAAGAATGTGTCACCCGTCCCGAACTGGTTCACTGTGTTGCCAAACTGGTACAGGAAGCGGGTGGCAAGCCTTTCCTGGGAGACAGTCCCGCGTTTGGCAGCGCGATGGGTGTGGCAAAGGCAAATGGTTATCTTCCCCTTATGGAAGAACTCAATTTGCCGCTAGTGGAATTTACAGGGAAGCGTTACGAAACCGTTAGCGAAGGGTTCAACCATCTGTTGTTGTGCAAAGAAGCAATGGATGCAGATGTGGTAATCAACCTACCTAAACTAAAATCCCACTGTCAGCTAACGATGACAATGGGCGTTAAAAACTTATTCGGTTGCGTACCGGGAAAAATGAAAGCCTGGTGGCACATGGAAGCAGGGAAAGATAGTGCCCGATTTGGGGAAATGTTAGTAGAAACTGCAAGGGCAATTAATCCTACCCTAACGATTTTAGATGCAATTATCGGGCATGAAGGGAACGGCCCTAGCGGTGGCGAACCTCGCTTCTTAGGGATTTTAGCGGCATCGTCTGATGTATTTGCCCTGGATCGGGCGATTGTAGAAATTCTCAATGTAGATCCTCTCAACGTCCCTACTATGGCGGCTTCGATAAGATTAGGGCTATGCACAAATGTGGAGGAAATTGACTTTCCCCAACTGCATCCGGATGATCTAAAGGTGCTGGATTGGCAACTTCCTACTAACATGATGCCTATCGACTTCGCGATGCCTCGCGTGATTAAGTCCACGTTTAGGCATCTTTACATTCGGTTTATCAAGGAACCGATGAATGCCTACGCAGGACGATAAGAGTTTATCGATAAAAAAACTCGGTTTTTATCAAAACTGGGTTTGGAAAGCTATCAAATAAACAACTTTGAGGCAGATTCGGTAAATTCTGTTACAGTAGGCTACAAAATCATCAGCGTAATCTATTATCTACCCTCCGATTGCTTAGGAAGACCGCCCTGACTCATGCTAGAGGCGGTTTTTTTCTGCCTGCCAAATGACGGAGTGTTAGCAGCGCTGCGCGGACAGTATATTTTTAAAAACGAGTCTGGTGTGTTTTCTAGATTAAAGATCGAAATAACGCCGGAACCGAGGAGCTAAATGGTTGGTTTTGCGCTGGTTACAGGGGAGACAGAGGGTTTGTAGATTGCTGATGTCATTAGAACCGCCACGAGAGAGCGGTATGATGTGGTCAATCGTGAGGTTTGCTTCTAGCGCCGTTTTGCCGCAACTTTGGCACTGACAGCGATCGCGCTGAAACACATACTTCCTCACTTCTGCCGGGATGCGAATTCTGGGCGTTTTAGTCATAAAATGCTCTTGTAAACACGATCCCACGCTGCAATGAATCCAGACAATCAAACAACTACAGGCGCTGATGCGATTGATGTAGCGATCGCTCAGGGAATTGATTTTGACGGTTCCCCGATTCCAACACCAAAACTAGAATTATACACAAAAGTAATGGGGCTGGAAGCTGGACGGCAGCGCAGCGGCGTATCCAATACGATGCGTTCGAGGATTGTTCGCATCGGCGCTAAGCATATTCCTCAGGAAGAACTCAACCAGATGCTAATCGACGCCGACTTTGCACCGCTGAAAGAAAAAGAAATCGCTTTTTACTATAGCGGTAAATAGTATTAGTAATAGTAATTACCCCCTAGATGAATAAAAATCTAGGTTTTTTTTATCAATTTCTCTCCTAATTTTCTTGATTAATCATCTTCCGAAGATCGTCAAGCGGCGATTCTAGTTGGCTGATTTCTGGTGTTTCTTCAGCATCAGGTTCATCAGCACAAAACTCTACAGTAACCTGGAGTTTGAGTCTAAGTCTTCCTTTTTTCCAGCCCTTAGCACCGATTCTAAGTATTTCACAATCTATACCTTTATCAAGCAATATATTTTGAGGTCGAAGGTTATTAATCTTATTTATGGACACTCCCTTAGATGGTAGTGAATAACTTAGCGCCTGTGCTACTGAGTCGGTATGGGATGATTGGTTCACTGCTTTCCTGATTTTATCTACTTTGAATAGTTCAGGAAAGGAAAAAACATCATTCTCGTTGAAATCCATCACATCTATCCAGTTTTCCATGCTAACCTCCAACTATTTATTTTTACAGGAACCAGTAAATAGAGTTTGCGGCTGTATAAACAAAGTTCACATACGCGGACTAAGAGTCTTGAAACCCGCCTACGCGGGTTTCGTTTGTGTAGCCGCGATTTCCAATCGCCAAGACTATGATGAACTATACTTCTGAAGGAACAAGTCCATTACCCATAGCGCTAACCTTGGCAGCTTCTAAATTAGGCTCAATTGAGCTAACATCAGAATCAGTAATTACAGGCAGTTGACGATCGTACAAGCCTATCGCCTGCAAACAACCATTGATACTGGCAACCGCAGAGTTGTAAGCCGATATTTTTTGCTCAACTGCACTTTGCAAACGGCGATTAGTAGCAATTTTTTCCTCAGCTTCTTGTTCTAGTGTTTGCTCTAAATAAGCACGAGCTTGAGTATATTGCTGTAATATGTCATCAGCTTGATGCGCTGCCATTGGCAATAAATTAGTTGTGAGGGTTTGATTAACAGTTGCTGGGAAACCACTGCTAATTGTTGCTTTAACTTTTGGCTCAAAATCTAACTTCAACAACTGACGAATTGCTGGTTCTGCTGCTATCATGCTTTCACAACCGTAGCTTTGGGAAGTTTGCAGCAACGTTTGTCGAAATTGATAAATCGAGAAAGTACCTTCATCGTAAAAGCGAGGACTTTCACGGACATAGCGATTACATTCGTCACTTGCTGCATTGACTAAAGCATGATGAACCTGTTTTTCTATCTGTTTTAACTTTTGCTCAATCCCACCATCATTACCTAGCAAACGATAAAGCTGGCGATAGTAGTCAGATTTGCGAACTTGTTCAATTAAACGCTGGAATAGGTTGGTAACTACTTCCTGGCAAGATTCTTTCAAGATATCTTCTAGTTGATTCGCCAAGTAATAAAGCGCTTCAACTAAAACAGCAATCAAAGGTGCTGTAGAATTGCGGGGATGGCTAAGGATAGCCCGACTATAAGCATCTGCAACCGAGAAAGTATCCAGCAACTCATCTAAACGCCGAACCATTCGAGATTGCAGTTGGCGAAAATCTGCCTCGAAAGCGCTAGATTGACCTGTTACAACCTGATTTAATTCTTCTGTAATATGCTGGTGAAATTCTTGACCAATTTGCTGTAACTGCTGGTTAAGGCGTTGTAATTCCTGCGTCTTCATTGCCTCAATTTCGCGGGGTTGGCTATCCAAGTCGCGCAGCGCAGATTGGTAATGTTTCTTCAGACTAATGCAGGCATCTTCGAGATCGTCGGCTAGATTCTTGAACAGTTGAGGACGCTTCTCTTTGGTAAGATAGTTTGTAATAGCAGCGCGAAACTCTTCTATTCCACTATCTTGAATTAACTGTTGAATGATAGGTGTACCTTGTTCAGCTAAAATCCGCACGTAATTTTCATTTGGGGATTCGTAGCTATTAACGGAAATTCGGAACTTGTTAGGAGGTAATTTTCCAGAATTCGCGCAGTAGTTATTAAAGGCTGTAACAAATTGTGGTGTTTCTTCTCGTTCATCCAAGCCTTTAACACTATCAGCAAAGACAGAATCTAAACCAAAGCGATCGCGTCCACTGGTCTGTTTAATCTGACTGCCGTAAAATCCTAATAGTCCGCTCGTTTTATAAACCCTAGTAGTATCTCGAAACTGAGCGCTAATCAAACCGTCTAAACGTTGCCTTAACTGACTGTTATACCAAGTTTCATCGATACGGTTGAAGGCAAAGAATACGCGATCGCGTATCCCCGGATTTGAGCGCATTTTCTCCAGCAGTTCCGTTTCTTCCTTCGTCATGTCGCCAGCAGATGCGGGTTTAAGAACGCACACCACCGCTGACGTATCCGGGTGTTCAATCTTAGCGTAGGTCAGTTGTGCGTCTTTCTCCACTGGCGCATCAATTCCCGGCGTATCGATAATCACATTCCCATCCCGCAACAGCGGATGATAACAGTAATACTCAATTCGCTTCAAAACCGCGCTGTTACTGCCACGGCGAGCATAACCAGCCGCTTCTTTGAGGTTGGAGAAGTTAAATTGCTCCATTGAATATGTAGCATTATTAACCGTATTGATGCGATCGCGATTGGCAACAAATCCCTCCAACAACAACATCAACGCATTCGCTTGTTTTGCTCTTTCTGATTTACTTTCTCCACCCTCAATCTCGATAATCGCTTGGCATCCATCGCTTAGCAATTGAATCACTTCAGATTGATTAATATTGCTAGCTGTCCCTAACCCCAGCATCTGAGATACCGCACTTGCCTGTTCCCGAATTTCTACCTCACTCAGAAACGTCAGCACCACTCGTTCTTTATCCGGTTCGGCGTACTCAATTTTACATTCCGTACCTGTAGCGTGTCCCTCCGCACTGTAAAGCAATTCCCGCTCTAACAGAGCGTTAATTAACATCGATTTCCCTGCACTAAAAGCTCCCGCAAATACAATCTCAAACTTAGGGGAAATCGCTTTACCGAGAGATGTCTGTACGGGTGTAACATCTTGCGATCGCAGAGACGGCTCCTGATGCAACAGTTGTAGTATAGTCTCGACCTGTTCTTTCAGATTTTGACACTGAGGCGGCAATTCAGGCACAGTTTGCATCCTATCAATATAAAGTAGAAGCCTTTACGCATATTTTAGGAATGGCAATTCATGACGGGTATGATGGAATTACCGATACAATTAGTAATTATCCGCGTAATCCCAGTAGATTTACCAGTCTTTAATTAATGAAAGTATTTGCTATTCGTCTGAAGCCAGATCAAGATTTAAAAAAAAGCTTACAAGATTTTGCAATCAAGCAAAATCTTCAATCGGGCTTTATCTTAACCGGAGTTGGTAGCTTGAAAAAAGCGACTCTTCGCTTTGCAAATCACAGGTATAGTACAGCTTTTAACGACAATTTTGAAATTATTTCTCTCAATGGCACTCTGGAAGCGGCTGGCATTCACCTGCATATCGCCATTGCAAATAAAGAAGGAAAAACCATCGGCGGACATCTCATGGAAGGCTGTATTATCTATACTACTGCCGAAATTGTCATCGGAGTTAGCGAAGAATTCACTTTTTTAAGAACAATGGATGAGCAGACAGGCTATAAAGAGTTGGAGATTTTTCCAAACCCTAATTATTAACTAAATGCTATTTAGCCTTAAATTACTTAAAGTAAAAGAGGTCAGCAGTCTACAAAAATGTATTGCCAAGTCGTCGGCCTAAGAATAGCCAAGGACAAATTCCCCGTTTTTTCCTGACATCAAAGAAAGTAAGGAGGAAAAGGTTAAGGATGAATTAAGAGTTCAAGAAACTTTGCTTGTTCGCCTAAGTCATCGAATAGACGCCGACTGAGTTTAAGCAGTAACGTAGAAGGTTTTCCCATCTGTAGATAGTGAATCTAACTGTCACATCCCCTTGAATTGAATCATGGGAGGGCGTTAAAACTAAGTTTATAGTCAAAAAAATTAGACTACAGAGCGGATTGTAATTGAGGGTTATGGTTTCAGATAAATTTCGCCGTCAGTTACGTCAGGAAGCAAAGCTTTGGCGAACTGAGGGGCTGATTGATGCTCAACTATACGAACAGTTATCAGAGCGTTATCAATTTAATAGGCTGGAAACTGCTGCCCGCGATCGCTTTGTGATGATCTTGTTAGGGTTGGGGAGTATCCTCATTGGCTTGGGGACGATTAGTTTTGTCGCAGCGAACTGGCAGGAGTTGCCGCGAAATGGCAAGGTAACGCTGCTATTGAGTTTGTTTATCGGTCTGAATATTGCTGGTTTTTACTTGTGGCGGCGTCCGAATGGGGCGCAACAACGTCTCGGTCATGGATTCTTGCTCTTAGGAGCAATCATTTTAGGGGCAAATATGGGGCTGATGGGTCAGATGTTTCACATTAGCGGTCCCTTCTATGAGTTATTACTAGCGTGGGGAGTCGGTGTGCTAGCAATGGCTTACAGCTTGCGTTTGACTTCCTTAAGCGTGCTGGCAATTATCATTATCGGATTGGGTTACTGGAGTTTTTGGTGGAACTGGGAAGGGGCAAGCTGGTCAAATTCCTACTATTATGAAGAGTTTTCCTGGTCATCCCAGATGGGACAACATATGCCGCTGTTGGCAAGCTTGATGTTTGTGCCGCTGGCATACTGGTGTCGTTCTCGCGTGATTTTTGGACTGGCAGCGATCGCAGTTATTTCTTCCTTGGAAGCCAACCTCCGACCGCTCAGCTTGGGACTATTTAATCTATTTTCCCTGAAGTCTACGGGTATCGTATTAGCGATCGCCTTGGCACTGCCCCCCGCACTGTTGTGGGGCTATGATGACTCGCTGTGGGTCTACAGTGACTTAAATCGGGTTCCGAAGCCAAACCAAATCTTTCCCGCCTCTTGGCAAGGGGGAAGCTGGGGAGGTTCCTTTCGACCCCTCGCCCGTCGTTTGGCGCTGGTATTTCTAGGCGTTGTACTTTATCTGTCGTCCTCGCTTTGGTTCTGGGGTGTTTTATCCAAAATGTCTTCTGCGGAGCAATCCGCGAGAGTTACTTGGTTTCCCCTGGTAGATGTAGTGATTTTGAGTGGGTTGGCAATCTTTGCGTGGTTGCGTCTGCTGTGGCTTACCAGAAGCCTTCGCACTCGTCGGGAGGAAATTCTGACCACAATTGCCATCGGTATCTTTATCTGCTTCATGGCGGGGATACCCGTTTGGCATCTCACCGTCCAGCCAATTCCCCTGCTTGCCACTTTTATTGGCAATGTGCTGTTGTTCTTGTTAGCCGCGGGATTGATGCGCCAAGGGCTAGCACAAGCAGAACGCAGCGCCTTCTGGGGGGGCATGATGCTATTAATTGTGCGAATTCTGACTTGGTTTGTGTTGTCTGCGACGGGATTAGTCTTCAAATCCTTGCTGTTTATTCTGTGCGGTATCACTGCGATCGCGATTGGGCTTTGGTTCGAGCGCTATGTCCGCACGCTGGAAATTAAAAATTGACTCAGAGGATTTTTAATGAGGCACACTTCTCAATCATCTTCAATCGCTCCGACTCTCATAGAGCCACAAAAGCGAATGCCTGCTTGGAGACTCTGGGTGCCTCTCCTGTTGCAAACGGCGATCGTTCTTGCCGCACCTGCCCAGCCACTTTACACTAACCTCACTGGGAAAACGGTCGTTCTCAAGACGGTTCCCGTAGACCCATACGATTTCTTGCGTGGCTATTCGCAGACGCTAAGCTATGACATCTCACGTCAAGAGAATTTGCGATCGCTTCCGGGTTGGAAAGCGTTAGTAAAACAACACCTCGAAGCAAAAGCAACGGATTTGCCACCGTCCGTACCGCCTTTAAATTCTTTACCGACAGGAATTCGCTTCTACGTGATTTTAGAAGCGCCTGCTGCTAAAACAAATTCTCCCCAAGCATGGAAACCCGTGCGGGTGAGTAGCAAGATGCCCAAATCTTTACCAGCAAATCAGATAGCGTTAAAGGGCAAATCTAGCGGTAATTCCATCGACTACGGCTTAGAAAGCTACTATATGCCAGAAGCGCGGCGGGATGAAATTAATCAGGAGATTAATCAAGCCCAATCGAGCAGACAACGACAAGCGATCGTGGTGGAAGCGAAGGTGGATGCCCAAGGTCGTGCAGTCCCGATTAGCTTCTGGGTAAGCGCTCGCCGTTATCGATTTTAATAGGAGAATTTTAATAGGGGAATGAAAGTATGGCTAATTGTTCGAGATATCTTATCAATTAGCGATACTTTCATTACTAAGAACAAACTTTCTAATCTTCTTGCCGCTTTAGCTGCAAAGTAGCACCCAGTGCTGCTCCAGCTCCAGCTATCAAACCCATACACATTCCTTGAATCGTTTGACTCGTGGGGTCTTGCATCAAGCATTCACTGGTAGGCGTTTTGGCTTGCAGACATTGATTACTATCTATCCAGTTGGAGACGCCTCCCACAAGGATACCAGCAGCACTACAAGAAACGATCAGCAGGACAAAGCGGTTAGATTTTCTATCCATAGATAGAGGCTTTTAAGTACTTGGTTAGCTATTCCGTTCAGTCTACTCTACCTATCGGCAGACTGTTACCGTATATTCCACATTTTCAACTGCCTATTCCGGACGTTGCACTAATCAATTCGCAAATTATAGGGCAAACGGGCGTAAATACCTCTAGGATCGTTCATTTTTTTGAGCGCTACTAATTCTTCTTGTAACTTGAGGAGTTCTGCACTCAGCAGATCGGATGGCTGCTTGGTTTGGGCACTGTCCCCACCCGCAAACTGTTTCAGAATGCGTTGTTCTAGACTGCGAACCTTGGGGTACTCTTCTAGCTCCCAATTCTCACCCAGTTTAGCGGCAACGGCAGCAGATTTGATCGCATCATCAATACCGCCAATCTCATCAACCAGTCCCAGTTGCTTGGCATCTTGACCCGACCACACTCGTCCTTGGGCAATCTCAGCGACTTTCTGCTTTGAGAGTTTTCGAGAATCCGCCACTTTGTTGAGGAACTGACCGTAAATTTGGTTAACAAATCGTTGATGAATTGCCAATTCTTGAGGCGTTTTTGGACGAGAAACCGTGTTGCTGTCCGCAAATTTGGAAGTTTTGACGACATCCCAGGTAATGCCATTATTATTCGCAAGCTTTTGGAAATTGAGCAGCATTCCAAAGACACCGATCGAGCCGGTAATGGTATTTGGTTCGGCGTAAATCTGATTAGCATAGGTGGAAATCCAGTAGCCACCGGATGCTGCCATATCTCCCATAGAAACGATGATTGGCTTCACCTGACGAGTTAGCCGTACCTCTCGCTGAATCACCTCAGACGCCGAGGCGCTACCGCCGGGACTATTTACCCGCAGCACGACAGCCTTCACATCTTTATCAAGTCGCAGCCGTCGCAGCTGTCTGGCAAAGCGATCTCCTCCCACTTGCCGAGAGCCACCTTCGCCGTCTACGATTTCCCCTTCGGCGTAAAGTAGGGCAATTTTGTTGTCAGAAGTGCGATCTTTACCTTCGGTTTGAGTCGCTCTAGCGTAAGTAGCAAGGCTAATTTGACGGAATGTTTTATTCTCTTCGGTTCTGCCAGTTAGCTTTTTCAGGTCTGCCACCACCTGATCTAGATACGCTACCCGATCCACAAAGCCACGCTTTTTCGCATCCGGTGCGGTTAATATTCCTTGAGTATCTGCGATCGCTTGTAGCTGTTTCGGGTTTAATTTTCGACCCTGGCTCACTGTTGTCAAAAAGTCTCCCCACAAATCGCCTAACAAATTCTGAGTTTGTTGTCGGTTCTCCGGACTCAGTTTCGTGAGTACATAAGGTTCCACCGCTGACTTAAATTTCCCAACCCGGATCACCTGAACCCCAACCCCGTATTTCTGCAAGGCTCCTGTTAGGAACATCGACTCAGAACGCAAACCGTTCATTTCGATTGTTCCCAACGGGTTCATCACAATGGTGTCTGCCACTGAGCTTAAATAATATTCCCGTTTCCCCAAATCCATGTTGTAGGCAATAATCTTTTTGCCAGACTTACGGAATTTTTCCAGCGCCGAACGGACTTCTTTGAGCGTGGCAAACCCGGTGCTAGAACTAGAGGAACCACTGCCGTCTAGATATACGCCTACAATCCGCTTATCTTTAGTTGCCTGCTCAAGGGCATTCAAAACCGTTCGCAGCCGCACGCTATTATTTTCCTCACCAGATAAAGCTTCGCTGATTGCTTCGCTGGTGCTGGATATCGGATCGCTATCCGTAATCGTCAAAGACTGATCGATTACCAGTACCGATTTATCCTCAACTTCCGGCCCTGTATCTTTAGATGCCACCGCAATCAATAACAAGATTAGCCCGCTCGTTCCCAAACCGAAAAATAGGATGAGTCCGAATAGGCTTCCAAGCAAGCTAGCAAAAGTTTGTTTTAGGAAACTACGCATTAGGCTGGGGTTAGGGTAATGGGTAATTGGGAATGGGTAAAAGTTTTAAGCTTTGAATTCACTTATCGCTTTCCCATTTCCAACACAGTTATCGTAATGGTTGCAACGCGCCAGACTGTTTCAGACCAGACAAGGTGGGATTGCCAGTGCAGAATAATACAGTGGTGATTTCAGCGACTAATACTTCAACCAAAGCATCAAGGGCGTCTTCCGATTCTACGGCTGCCTGGAGAAAAGGCCACGCCAGACCCGCGAGATCGGCTCCTAGCGCGATCGCTTTTGCCACTTCCAGACCGTTGCGTAATCCCCCAGAGGCAATCAAGGGAATATTTGGGGCAATGGCTCGAATACTGGTAATGCATTCTGCTGTGGGCAAACCCCAATCAGCAAAAGTTAGTCCTAACCGGCGCTGCTGGGCATTTTCAGCCCGTTCACTCTCCACCTTTGCCCATGATGTCCCACCGGCACCGGCAACGTCAATGGCGCTCACACCCGCATCAATCAACTTCTGCGCGATCGCAGCGGAGATGCCATTTCCCACCTCTTTGACAATCACGGGTACTGGTAACTTATGGCACAGATTTTTAATTTTGTCAAGCAAACCTCGGAAGTTGGTGTCACCTCTGGGTTGAATGCACTCTTGCAAGGCATTGAGATGCAAAATCAAGGCGTCTGCCTCTAACAAGTCAATTGAGCGCAGACATTCATCAACTCCATAGGTATAGTTAAGTTGCACCGCCCCCAAGTTCGCAAATAGGAGAATATCGGGAGCAAGCGATCGCACGGCGAAAGTTGAAGCAACCTGGGGATTCTCCACCGCTACCCGCTGGGAACCCACGCCCATCGCTAGGTTATAGCGTTGCGCCGCAGCAGCTAGACGATAATTAATCATCCTCGCCAGTTCCGTTCCCCCCGTCATCGAAGAAATGAGCAAAGGCGCACCAAGCTGTTTTCCCAAAAATGTTGTTGAGATATCAACTTCACGTCGATCTAACTCCGGCAAACAACAGTGATTAAAGCGGTAGCCTTCCAATCCATTCGTTGTGGAGTCAAATTGCACATCCTCATCGAGACAAATTTTTAGATGATCTGCCTTTCGGGTCTGGGTTTCTTTGGTAAGAGCCGATTTATTAATCAATCTACTATCTCCAACGTTCTGCATAGACAGCGCCTGACAAATCTGTACAGACTGGTTTATTAACAATCTCGATTTTCCCACCAACACACCAGGGAAACCGAAGACAAGACCGCTTAAACCTTTAATAATTCCACAGCATCTCGTCCATCAATCTCTTGTAAGTAAACCTTCACCTGTTCTTCTTTGGACGTTGGCAACTTCTTGCCAGTGAAATCCGGGTGAATGGGTAACTCCCTCTGCCCCCTATCCACCAGAACCGCTAACCAAATGGCCGCTGGTCTACCATAATCATTCACCGCATTCAGGGCAGCACGAGCGGTACGCCCTCGATAAATGACATCATCCACCAGCACTACCGTCTTGCCAGAGAGATCGAAAGGGATGTCAGTTTTGGCGGGTGTGCGAATGCCAATTTGATCCAAATCATCTCGATAGAAGGTAATATCTAGCGCTCCCACGGGCACTTGCACTTGTTCGAGCGCTTCTATCTGACGAGCCAAGAGATTGGCTAATACAGCGCCTCTGGTATAAACACCTACTAGCGCTAACTCAGACAAGTCGCGTGACTTCTCTACCACCTGGGAAGCGATACGATTGAGGGTTCGACGGATTTCATCTGCGGAAAGAATTTCTACAACTTCGGGAGACATGGTTTAGGAAAATCCGATGATAACTGCGGACAAATTACAGCCTCAGTGTACAAGTTCACCTAAACCATCATCGTTATCATTTCAACAAAAATAACTTCCTGTTCCTACCAGGAACAGGAAGTTATGTCATTGAGTATAGATAGCTCAATCTCATCAAGCTATATAAGATTAGTCAGCGGCAAGTGCTGCTTTCGTTCTTTGCCCAACTATTCCGTCAGCGAATAGCCCTCTGCTTTGCTGAAATCTTGTGACGCAGGTCTCGGTTAACCGACCATAGTATCCAGTAATTGGCCCGTTGTAATAGCCCAAGGCTTTCAAAGTATTTTGAAGCCTCGTTACGGAGGAACCGCTGCTGCCGCGTTTCAGGGTGCTGCTGCCAAAACCACCCCCCGTAATCGGTTCATCATAATTACCACCCCGATTTTCTAGAGCTGCTAGAGTTCGGGAGCCTGCAACGCCATCGGCTCTCAGTCCAACCGCTCGCTGAAAACTGCTGACGGATGCCTGCGTCAATTGACCGTAGTATCCAGTAACCGGGCCGTTATAGAAGCCTGCGATTTTTAGATTTCTCTGAAGCGTGGCGACTTGAGAACCGCTATTCCCTCTCTGGAGTGCTAATGCATGACCGGCTGTCCCGATAACGGATAAGGCAAGGACAACTGATAGTAATCGAATCCATGCTGAACTTGGAAGCGGGTTCCGATTTTGGAACAATTTGAATTGGTGAGGCTCCGAGTTAGGGTCTTCGTAATTGGCAGATAAATGAAGATATGCAAGAGTTTCCATCGTTTTAGTCGCAGATGATGACTTCGTAGCTCAGACTTAGGCGATCGCTTCCGTGGTTTAGCGGGGGTTAAGTTTTTGGGTCGCATCTCCTCATTGGCATTTCACTTGACCAATCACTAAAAAGTGCGATCGCTTTCCCAGATGAATCAGTGATTGATTACCCTTCAACTGGTTGCTCTATATTCAAAGATATGCTTACACCTATTCAGTAGCCATCGCCCGTTGAGTTCACCTGATAGGGCGATTAAAAAGTCATCAAGTTGATTCCAAGCGAGCGCCCATTTCTAAACCCCAACAGCAGCAAGATAGCGATCGCTATCCCCAACCAAATCAAAAAGTTATATCGTGTTAACTGCAAGGCTTGTTGAATGCATTCTGAATTGATAGGCTGGAGGTCATCTCCCAGTAAGGCTTTGTGTTTAGCAACGCCACGATACCAATTTGTGCCCCCCACCTGAACGCCTAAAATTGCCGCATAGGCGCACTCACTCCAGCCAGAGTTGGGACTAGGATCTTTCGTCGCATCGCGTTGACAAATACTCCAAACATACCCAGGTTTTCTAGATAGTAAAGCCAAGGTAATCACCGTGAATCGGCAGGGCAACCAAGTCAGGATATCTTCTAATTTGGCACTAAACCAACCCAAATCGGTGTAGGGTGGTTCTCGATAGCCGACCATTGAATCTAGGGTACTGGCGGCTTTATAGGCAAGGGCGAGAGGAACCGTTCCTAGTAAAGGTAAAAATGCCCCGATAATCGCATAAAAAAGGGGTGCCATTACTCCATCGGTAGCATTTTCTGTGACGGTTTCCAAAACAGCCCGAAGAATTTCTGTTTTATGAAGATTTTCGGTATCACGCCCTACATATTGGCTTAACTTAGAACGCGCCGCGACAAGATCGTTCTCATTTAGAGGTTGCAAGACATCTTCAGCAGCAGCTCTCAAACTTCGAGCGGCGAAACAACTGGCGAGTAAAATACTTTCTATCGCAATTCCTAAAAAAGGATGCACCCAGTTCGCTGCGTGAACGATTAACCACCCCATCCCGTAGCTGCCAGTTATCAGCCCAATTCCTAAAATTACTCCAGCCCATCGGAGCGTGAGAGGATGACTAAATAATTGGAAAGCCATCTGGCTGTAGCGAGAAATTAGCCAGCCCATGACTCGGACTGGGTGAGGCCAACCCCACGGATCGCCGATGATGTAATCAAAAAGGGAAGCGATCGCTAATGATAGGACTGAGGAATGAGAAAGCAGGACTGCGGCAAATAAATCTTGGAAATTCACAACACCAAAGCTGCTAGAGATCCGCTGACAGTTTCTATACAACAAAACTGGTTTCTTCGCCTTGGGCTGCTTGCCAACTGCGAGCGTCATAGTAAAGGTCTGCCAGTGTAATACTGTACAACGCTTCTTTAAGTTTTTGATGCAATCGGTGCCAAAGTGTAAACGTTACCCAATCCTCAGCAAGCTCTGCATCTGGGGTATGGCGAGGCAGCGGTTCAATTGTTTCACCGACTGCTTCTAATATTTGTCCTAGGGAAATTTGTGCGGGGACGCGGGATAGTTGATACCCCCCCTGGGCACCTCGAACTGATTCGACTAACCCAGATCGACGTAACTCTATCAACAATTTTTCCAGATAGGGTGCGGGTAAGTCTTGCCGAGTTGCGATCGCTTTTACAGAAGTTGGTCCATACCCAGGTTGTAGACTCAAATCCAGCAGTGCTTTAACACTGTAGTGTCCGCGGGTTGTCAGCTTCATACTGGAAAATATTCCTTAGGGTAATGGATAATTAGTCAGTGGTCATGAGGCGGTAGTCAATGGAAAAAAAAACAGCTCAGAAGCGATCGCTAATGATAGACTAACGACTACCCTACAGCGTACCCCCTTCATTTTTTCTCAGGTTGATGCTGTGAGGAACTCCGATCATCGAGATGCATCGGTTGTTCGCAAGGCACAGATATTTATGCTTAAGCAAGAACTTGGATTAAAAAGGTTAGTAGCGAATAAATTATCGATCTTATTGAACTAGCTTTCCCCAATCCGTATGATATAGTTTTATGAGCTGATATAAAGCTAAGCTAAAATTAGCTTAGAAACAGTCAGTCGAAAACACTGTACACACTCGCTATTCCTTACTTTTCGCTCCAAGTTGATGAATAAAAAGAAAAAGATCGATCCCTTAACGGGGGAAGCGCTAGTCAAGAAAGTTAAAGAGCTAGAAAACCTCAGCAAAGAAGAAAAGGCTAGAGCCTGCGGTTACTACACTGTTACCAAAAGCGGTGTAGAGCGGGTGAATATGATGAAGTTCCTGAATGCTCTCATTGATGCTGAAGGAATTGAGTTAGACGGCAAACAAAATGGTAACGGACGTGGCGGTCGAAGTGCCAGCTACAAAATTAGCGTGCAATCGAACGGCAACTTACTGATTGGTTCTGCCTACACCAAACAAATGGGTCTAAGGGCAGGGGATGAGTTTGAAATCTCTCTGGGACGGAAGCACATTCATCTGCGGCAACTGGATAGAGAAGAAGGCGCTGAAGACGAAGAATTGGAAGAGGCATCCTAAAACTTTAGTTTTAGTTAGCAGTTATTCGTAATGAGTCATTGATTTGTAACCAATGACTCATTAGCGATTCTCTAAATTTTCAAACTGTTTGCTTGAGGGGCGGTAAATTTAACTCTTTCGACACTGGATTGAGGGGAAGATAGCGGCGCAGTGTCTTGCGAGTGGCAGCGACACTATAAGCTAAAGCGATTCCCTCTTGTTCCAGCACACCTAACACTTGTTGGGGGCGATCGCGGTCAACGACGGGTAACTGGTGGAGACCGCGTGCTGCCATCCGGTCTATCGCTTCTGCTACCGATTCATCAGGGTTTGCATACAGAATTTCAGTAGTACAGATGTCAGCAACTGGCTGATGAGCCAGATGACTGGTTAAATTGTTCGAGACATTGCAAAGAACGTTGTTTGTTTCTACGGTTTCAGTAGGAGCGGTAACTGGCGTTCGAGCTGTAGACATTGCTCGATTAATATCCTGCAAAGTGACGATGCCAATTAACTGCTCGGCATCATCAATGACTAAAGCACTGCGGCAGCGACCATTGGTTAAAGCTAAACCTGCCTCTAATACTGATAAAGAACTACTCAGCATCAAACCTGGTACTTGCATTGCTTCTGCAACTAACATTTGTTGCAAAATTTCTAACTGCTGGTCTTTCTCCACATTGAGTTCCAGCTGTTGGAGATTTTGACCTTTCGTTGGCGCTGACTTGAAGCGCTCTACCAGCCAAATGCTCAAACCAACTGCTGCCATCAGTGGCAAAACAATCCGGTAGTCGCGCGTTAGCTCAAACATTAGCAGAATCGCCGTCAGGGGTGCCTTGGCGCTGCCAGCAAGAACGGCTGCCATTCCCACCATCGCGTAAGCTGGAGGTGCGGCAATCTGAATCGGTACGCCTGGAAGCATCGCTGCCAGAATTTTTCCATATGCTGCCCCCAAAGAAGCACCGAGGAACATGGCAGGGGCAAAGATACCCCCCACCAAACCGCTACCCAGACTAATTGCCGTCACGATCAGCTTGACTGCTAGCAAGGCGAGGAGTAACCCCAACGGAAAATCCACATCCTGAAGCATAGCGGCAATTGTTTCGTAACCGATGCCCAGAATTTGGGGCCACTGCAAAGCAACCAAGCCCAAACAGGCACCGCCAATTATCGGACAAAGCGATCGCGGTATCTTTCCCAGCCACTCAAAACCGGCAATCTGTCCCCGAAAGAAACTTCGAGCCAGTTGAATCGACTGGGTATAAGTCAGCGACACCAAACTTGCTAATACCCCCAATCCCAGATAAAGCGGTAATTCTAGAGGACTACGGACTTCATAGACGGGCAGCGTAAAAGCTGGTTGGGCACCCAAACCAATCTGAGCAATTAAAGACGCCACAACTGCTGCCAGCAATACGACGCTAACCGCTGAAGTTGCAAAGGTGGTTCCCAAGACCACCTCTAAGGCAAAGAAAACCCCGGCAATCGGGGCATTAAAACCAGCCGCCAGACCCGCCGCTGCTCCAGCACCCAAGAGTAACTGCTGCCTTTCTCTGGAGACTTGCAGCACTTGACCGAGCAGCATTCCAAAATTGCCGCCAATTTCCACGCTCGGCCCTTCTGGGCCTAAAGAGGCTCCACTACCGAGGGAAACAGCAGCCGCTACCATCTTGGTGACGGGTCGCAGGGGTAGCAACTCTCGGACGCCTTGGGCAGCAGCAATCAGCGAAGAAATATTCGGCCCAAAATCGGGCCAAGCAAGACGCATTAAACCAACGATTAATCCTCCCAAAATGGGAATACAAGCTAAAGTCCAGGCACCCCAGCCTCCAATTATCCCCATCACCCCTTCCAGCATCAAGCTGTGGATGACAGTGATTAAATAGTGAAATGTGACAACGCCCATCCCGGTGCCGGTGCCAATTAGTACAGCCAACAGCAGGACGACGCTTTCGGGTGAGGGTTCGAGTCGATTGAGAATTTTAGTAAGACGAGAAGCCGGAGAAGTTGGTGCGGATGATTCCGCCAACAGCACATCTGACAATGGAGTGGCGCTCATTGATGGAGGTTAACAGGAAAAATGAGAAAAAGCTTAATTTTTATTCATGATTTTCATTGTAACTGCGAGCGATTGGCTATCAGCTTCAAAAGGCGAACAATTAGGGAAAATTTTGGGTTTTTAGCCTGCATAAACAGAGCATCCGGCATTTTGCTCGTTTTATGGTTTGCATGATGTGCAACTTTGATGTGTGAAAGCTTAATTTCTATCCATAGCGATCGCTAGAGATATACTGTTTGCCACTCTCAAACAAAGCCGGTTGAATCAGGAAGCAACCCAACTCGAATCTGGAGCAGCTATTCAACGTCTGTGTGTGTTAGCGTTGTCTGCTGCTGTGCGTCTGCTTCAATTCCTCAAAGGCTTGAAGATGTCACTCAATCAGCAACAGTCATCTTCTGTGATGCCCAGCAGCATTGCCTCACAGAGCTTACACCCACACTTAATGGTCGCTTAATAGTCGCATCCCAAAACAACGAATTCCTTGTCCTCCCCTAAGGTTGGCTTAGGCAACTTGATTGCTCTACTAGACGGTTGACTCGGCTAGTAGAGCCAACGGACTACCGAAATTGCCACTCTTTTTCAGGATCTGCGACAGTTTGATTCTCTGTGTCTCGGTTGGTCTTTAGCTTCTTGCCTAGATGTGTATACACAGTAGTCGCTTACAAAGGGACGCAGGGGTGGGGTTCTCCCCTATTTCAGTTGGCTGAAATAGGTAAATTTTTTCTACAACCGATCGCAACAATAACGCTAAATTCGGCATTAATCGCTATTAATCGCTGAAATTCAGCTTAAATTACCTTTAGCATTCATTACCACTTCTCTCCTGGGAATTAGGGCACCAGAGGCAACTTTATTTCTCAAGAACGATACCTCAGCGGGATGAAAAGGAGAAAATACTGCTCTAAGCATTTTTTTCATCAAACTCCAAACACTTCTATGGCAACTCCGATTGAATTTAATTTATTTGCTCCCTATAACAATGGAGCTGCTTTAATTGGGGATTTTTCTAACTGGGAAAGCATCCCAATGAAAAAAGGTAATGATGGTTATTTCCGTACCACAGTTGAACTGGAAGATGGAGTTTATCAATACAAATTCCGTGTTCAATCCAAATCTTGGTTCTTTGAACCGGATCAATGGATAGAGGTAGTTGACCCCTATGCCACCGATATTGATAATCCCACCCAAAACGGTGTTGTGAGAATTAAAGATGGTGAGCGGATTGTGGATACATACGTTTGGCAACATGACGATAAGCCACTGCCAAGCGATCGCGAATTAGTCATTTACGAATTGCACGTTGGCGACTTCTCCGGTGGTGAAGATGATCCCTACGCCCGAGGCAAATACGAACACGTTGTAGAAAAATTAGATTACCTATGCGAGTTAGGAGTTAATGCCATTGAGTTAATGCCAGTGAAGGAGTATCCAGGGGACCATAGCTGGGGCTATAATCCTCGTCACTTCTTTGCTACAGAATCCAGTTATGGCACAACTGAAGGGTTAAAAAACCTAATTGATGAGTGTCATGGTCGTGGAATTCGCGTCATTATGGACGGAATTTTTAACCACTCAGAAGCAGAAAGTCCACTGACGCAAATAGACCACGATTATTGGTACCATCATTCTCCGCGCGACCCTGATAATAACTGGGGGCCAGAGTTTAACTATGAACACTATGATGAAAATCTAGATCTTAAGCCTGCATGGAAGTTTGTTGGCGATACCGTGCGCTTTTGGATTCAGGAATTTCACATTGATGGCATTCGCTACGATGCAGCCAGACAAATTGCCAACTACGATTTCATGCACTGGATTGTTCAGGAAGCAAAAAATGCAGCTGGGCCAAAGCCGTTTTACAATATTGCCGAACACATTCCTGAAACCCCCAGCATTACGAATGTAGATGGACCAATGGATGGCTGCTGGCATGACAGTTTCTATCACTGCATTCTAGAACATATCTGCGGCGATACCTTTGACTTAGAGCGTCTCAAGGATGCCATTGACTGCAAGCGGCAAGGCTTCATGGGTGCTACGAATGTTGTGAATTACCTGACGAATCACGACCACAATCATGTTTTAGCTGAGTTAGGCGATCGCGGCATTTTGGATGAAGAAGCATTTAAGCGGAGAAAGTTAGGTTCTGTCATCAATATGACCGCTGTCGGCGTACCTCTGCTGTGGATGGGTGAAGAGTTCGGAGAGTATAAATACAAAACAACTGAACAAGCAAAAATTGATTGGACGCTCTTAGGTCATGACCTCAATCGCGGGATGTTTGAGTTTATCAAAGGCTTGATTCATCTCCGTAAAAATAATCATGCCCTCTACACCGAAAATATTGACTTTATCCATGAAGATCCAGAAGCAAAGGTATTAGCCTACAGCCGCTGGAATGGCGAGGGTTCTCGTGTTGTCGTTGTTGCAAACTTCTCTGACAATTTCCTAGGAGGCTATCACGTTCCTAACTTCCCCGAAGCAGGAACCTGGCACGAATGGACTGGCGATTATGATGTCGAAGCAGGGGAGGATGGCATCCAGCTCGACTTAGGAAGTTACGAAGCCAAAGTATTAGTTTGGCAGTAATCGAAACTAGCTAAAGCCTTGAACAGTAGCTTCTCTTTGCCGCCCTTAAAAAAGCAAAAAACTACTGTGTCTATACAGTGAACCTGCCAGTCTCGTTTTACTCCCCGTTAGCCGCTGCGCTAATGCTCTGCTATGGCGCAGCGTGGATTGGGGAATTGAATTATTCGTTAATATACTGCCTCACAACTCGAACGGTATTAAATGGATCAGTTTAGGAAAACAATTATTTCCTAAAAGAAGTATTGATTAGAGCCTTGCTTTTTAAGAAGCGAAGTTTCAACCCTTACTAGAGGTAAGAGCCGAAACCCATAAGGCTAATGAAGCAACAACTCTATTAGATACATTGCCTAAAAATCAGTGGATAATTTTAAGCACTTTTCAGTTGCTGGCTCTGCGTACTGGGTGCTAAAGCCCAACCTTCGCATCTTAATTTTTGGTAGGTTGCCCAACCCTTAGAACCGCCTGGAACTGGATAGTCTGGTACAGCATATTCGGGAAAAGCCGTATAAGGTCGCCACGGTTGATTGGGTGCAGTTCGTAAATGCAACAACTTTTCTCCACTGACTCCCATCGCTGGCAACCAACACATTTGTTTCAACATTTGAAACTCCTTAATTCAACTTAGAAATAATTGATTAATCAGACAATCTCTTTCTAGGAAAAACTAGATAGTAACTGCTGCAAAGCAGTAAGCAAGCATGATAAATGCAAGACCGAGACTAAGAGTAGAAAGTAGGGGAATCCATTGTAATGTACTCATCTTCAGCTCCTTTGAGCTGTTATTTATGACCCGATCTTCCCTATTCATCCCTGAATTGACATCTCTCGCTAGCCTTATTTGCAGTCTTTTTAAACCTATCTCTTAAAGTTTAAAAAATAGTTTTTGTCTACTTCTCCAGATATAAAAATCCGGAAGTTAGTTAATTTTGTTTTTGAAGATACAAACTTGATTAATGTTCTGCTATTTCTCAAGATAGATAATTCAGTATAATTCATTACTAAACTTTAAAATTATAAATGCAGGCTTTAAAAATGTTTGCAAAGAACCATTGGTCAACTAAGTAAGCGAATCTACTTCATTAAAAGCTTTTATGGCAGCAGTCGAATTCAATTTATTTGCTCCTCGCAACCAAGGAGCGGCGTTAATCGGCTCTTTTTCTAACTGGAAAAACATTCCAATGGAAAAAGGTGAGGATGGATATTTCCGAACCCAGGTAGACTTGGAGGATGGCATTTATCAATATAAATTTCGAGTTCAATCGAAAAGCCCAAAATTTGAACCCGATCAATGGGTGGATGTAATCGACCCATACGCTACAGACGTTGATGAAGCAAGAGGCCACAGTGTCGCACGGGTCAAAGATGGGAAGCGAATTGTTGATACTTACGTTTGGCAGCATGACGATACGCTCTTGCCAGACAATCACGAATTAGTCATCTATGAAATGCACGTTGCAGATTTTTCCGGTGGTGAAGATGACCCACACCAGCGAGGCAAATACCAAGACGCGATCGCTAAGTTAGATCATTTGAGCGAACTCGGCATTAATGCTATCGAGTTGATGCCAGTAAATGAGTATCCCGGTGATTACAATTGGGGCTATACAGTCCGCCACTACTTCACTACAGAATCCAGTTACGGCTCCACAGAAGATTTGAAGCGGTTTATTGACGAGTGTCATGGTCGAGGCATTCGCGTTTTCATGGATGGGATTTATAACCACACAGATGAAGAATGCCCGTTAATGCTGATTGACCGGAATTACTGGTACTACGAGCATATGCATTATCCAGAAGACCCGGGTAATTACTGGGGACCAGAATTTAACTACGACAACTACGACGAAAAGTTAGACGTTAAGCCTGCTTGGAAATACGTCGGAGATGTGGTGCGTTTCTGGGTTCAGGAATATCACATTGATGGGATTCGCTTTGATGCCGTGCGCCAATTGGCAAATTATGAATTTTTGGATTGGCTTGCGAAGCAAGCCAAGAAAAATACTGCTCCTAAGCCGTTCTACAACATTGCCGAACATATTCCCGATACCAAAACCGTAGTTTATCCAGAAGGCCCGCTGGATGGTTGTTGGCATGAAAGTTTTCGCTACTTTGTGCTTCCACATATTTGTGGCGAAATGTTTGAATTAGAAAAACTGAAGGAAGTTTTAGATCCCAGAAGGCAGGGTTATACGGCTGCTACGAATGTAGTGAATTATTTGGCAACTCACGACCGCCAACGTTTGATGAGAGAATTAGGCGATCGCGGGATTTTTGACAAAGCCGCATTTGGCAGAGCGAAGTTAGGAGCTGTTTTGTTAATGACGGCGGTAGGTGTGCCAATGCTCTGGATGGGAGAAGAGTTTGGAGAATACCAGCGCAAAAGTGAAAACGTGACTCAGCCCAAGAAAATTGCTTGGCCTTTGTTGTCACAAGACTTAAATCAAGATTTGTTTGAGTATTACAAAAGATTAATCGCTCTCCGGAAAGAAAATCTGGCTCTTTGTAGCGACAACATTGAGTATTTTCACGAAAATCCAGAGGCAAAAGTTTTGGCGTACTACCGTTGGAACGAACCTGCTTCCCGTGTGGTTGTTGTGGCGAATTTCTCAGATAAGTCTCTGTCAGGGTATCGCATTCCTAACTTCCCATCCTCTGGGACGTGGCAGGATTGGATGAATAACTCCCGCATCGAAGCTGGAGAGGATGGCTCTCTAGTTGACTTGCCAGAGTACGAAGCGAAGGTGTTTGTCTGTCAGTAACCGAATCTATTGCTTGGAAGAATCTTTCAACTCAAGGAGGGACAATTGATAAATTGTCCCTCCTTGACGTATGGCGTCTCTACAACTCTTATGCCGTGATATCCTGATTTTTGCAAGCTACTTCCCCACTGTGTGCAAACTTTGGGGTTGGAGTTTTTTAGTCCACAATCTCACGTTGATAGCAGCATATCTGCAATGTTCTCATCCCAACCCCCTGAAGAGAATGGGTCTTCCGTCCAAACCGTCTCGTTGACGGATGAATCCGGGCGATCGCTTAGTTGTTACATTGAGCATTCAATAGAAGTAGATGGTGAAGAATACGTCATCCTCCTGCCGGTAGATTCACCTGTAGAAATTGTGGCGTGGGACGAGGAGAAGGAGGAGGAAGAAGCCACCTTAGTCGAAGACGACGCCGAAATTGACGAAGTTTTTCCTACGGCTCAAGCAGTCCTGGCAGAGCGGAATCTCGCCTTAAAGCGAACCGCATTTGCTCTGACTGTTGCCGGTGAACTGCCTGCGGTTGAAGAGGAAGAAATCCTCACCTTGGAAATCGAAGATGACGATACTCAGCTCGAACCAGAGGAATTTCAGTTTCTAGCCAGCTTTTATCACAAAGAACAAGAATACACAATATACACGCCTCTAGATCCGCTGCTACTGTTTGCGCGGATTAATAGTGCGGGTGAACCAGTGCTACTTTCCCCTGAGGAATTTAAAAAAGTGCAACCGCTGCTGGAAGATCAGCTATTTGATGAAATGGAATAGGTAAAGAATTAAAAATTAGAAATTGAAAATTAAATATGAAGAATTTTCTTTTTTTAATTTTTAATTTTGCCTTCTTAATTCCATGACAGCGGTTGTTACCCGCAATCAAGATGAAAGCAATCCAACGCATCTCCAAATGGACGTTTTATCTCGCCTTAATCCCAGCAACGCTTGGACTCTGTGCATGGCAGGGTTGGGCGTGGTGGAGCTGGGCGAGTGCGCCCCCCGTTGCCGAAACTCAACCGTCAGCGAATGCTGGAAAAGATACATCAGTGCTAATCCGGATTCCTCAAGGAACCTCGGCGCAGCAGATAGGGCGCGATCTAGAAGCAGCAGGGTTGATTCGCTCCGCTGATGCTTGGAAGCTATGGACGTTTTGGTTGGACTTGCAAAAGCGACCGGGTGGGTTTAAAGCTGGGACTTACCAGTTGTCACCCACCCAGCCGCTGCCAGCGATCGCTGATAAAATTTGGACGGGCGATGTAGTGCAGCTTTCCTTCACAATCCCTGAAGGATGGTCGCTTCGACAAATGGCGGCTTACTTTGAATCTCAGGGATTTTTCAAAAGCGAAGAATTTCTCACTGCCGCAACTCAGATTCCCAAAGACCAGTATCCTTGGCTACCTGCGGATTTGCCTTATTTAGAAGGTTTTTTGTACCCGGATACCTACAAGCTAAATAGCGATCGCATCACCCCCCAAGCCATCATCAAACAAATGCTAGATCGCTTTGAACAGGTGGCACTCCCCATCTATCAACAAGCGCCAAACAAAACCCAGATACCTCTTCTTCAATGGGTGACATTGGCTAGTATTGTCGAAAAAGAGGCAGTGATTCCGGTCGAACGCCCTCAGATTGCTGGTGTGTTTACACAACGCCTTCAGAAAGGGATGAGACTGGAATCCGATCCAACAGTTGAGTATGGACTCGGCATTCGGCAAACAGCGGATCAGCCCTTAACTTTGGCTCAGGTGAGGACAGCCTCCCCCTACAATACTTATCTCAACGCAGGATTGCCCCCAACTCCCATCGCCAGCCCTGGCTTAGGAAGTCTCAAAGCCACTCTCAATCCTGAAAAAACAGACTACCTCTTTTTTGTGGCTCGCTACGATGGCACCCATGTGTTTAGTCGGACGCTACAAGAACACCAAGCCGCTACAAACGCGATTCGCCAACAACGGCAACAAAGCCGCTAACAACAGTACCTAGATTGGTCTAGTCGCCAAGCTGCCAATAAGTCTAATTAAGATCGGGGAAGTTGGACTTGCAACTACTAGCAATCCCATTGATAACTTTGCCGGGTTGAAAAAGCTCTTACCTGGGAGTTCTCCTAACAACTCACACTTACAATTAAAAACTGCTTATGTCCTGGGTAACACGGTTACAGCCTGACTTAATTCTGGGCAGACCTATTGTGAGTCTGACCCCCGATCTTCTCCAGCAATATCATCTCAAAGGTTTAGTCTTGGATGTCGATGACACGCTGGTACCCCTAAAAGCAGCCGAGGCGTCTGAAGAACTCGTGGAATGGGTGAAGGAAATTAGACAGGTGGCGACGCTATGGCTGGTGAGTAATAACTTGAGCGAAAACCGAATTAGTGGCATCGCTCGCTCGTTAAATTTGCCTTACATTACCAGCGCTGCTAAGCCATCGCGGCGCAAGCTGCGGCAGGCTGTCACCGCGATGAACCTTCCTGTCGAACAAGTAGGAATGGTGGGCGATCGCTTATTTACAGACGTTTTAGCAGGCAACCGACTCGGTATGTTTACCATTCTCGTCGAGCCGATGCTTGACCCAGCGCTTGCCGTGCGCTCTTATCCAGTCCGTACCTTTGAAGTCTGGGTGTCCCAAGCCTTGGGCGTCTCGTTCACCGCAAAGCAACAAAACTTAAAAAATCCAGACAAATCCTGAAAAACCAAAATATAAAGAAATAATTATGAGATTCTCGATTGTCAAAAATCCCTGGCATTATACATATGGTTCAAATGGGGTCAGCCAATATAAAGACCCTAAACATTAATCCCCGTGAATACCTGTGTAAAGCGTCAGTTCCCAGATGGAGGAGCTGGCGTTTTACAATTTGGAATGGGAAATCGGCTGAAGCTAATCACTCATTGCCAATTCCCAGCCTCCAGACGCGATAAATCAGATGCGATTTATCGCGTCTGGACAATCTGTTCCCCCTCCCCTCTACTCCCCTGCGCCCCCTCTCTTTTGTGAGTCAAACCCTTGTCATCAAAATTGGTACTTCCAGCCTGACATCGCCTGAAACAGGTCATCTGGCTCTTTCCACTATCGCTGCCTTAGTAGAAACCCTCACAGATTTACGGCGGCAAGGTCATAAAGTGGTGCTAGTTTCTTCGGGTGCTGTCGGAGTGGGTTGCGCCCGCTTGGGACTCGTGCAACGTCCGCGCACCCTAGCACTCAAACAAGCAGTGGCAGCAGTCGGTCAGGGACGCCTGATGCGCGTATACGATGACTTTTTTACAACCTTAGAACAACCCATTGCCCAGGTTCTCCTGACTCGCAGTAGCTTCAAAGAACGCTCAGCTTATATCAACGCCTCCAACACCTTTCGGGAACTGTTGCGGTTGGGCGTCATCCCCGTGGTGAATGAAAATGACACCGTAGCCGTAGAGGAACTGAAATTTGGGGATAATGATACGCTTTCAGCCCTAGTCGCCAGCTTGATAGAGGCAGATTGGCTATTTTTAATGACCGATGTAGACCGACTGTACTCCGCCGATCCGCGTCAAGTTCCGGATGCTCAGCCGATCGCTCTAGTAAACCACATTGATGAGCTGGAAGAATTACAAGTGCAAACAGGCGATCGCGGCTCTCAATGGGGCACAGGTGGCATGGTTACAAAAATTACTGCCGCCCGCATCGCTACCAGCGCCGGAGTTCGGACAGTCATCACCGAAGGGCGATTTCCCCGCAACATCCAAAAAATCTTGCAAGGAGAACCCCTCGGCACTCAGTTTGAACCCCGCGACACGATGGGCAATGCCCGTAAGCGCTGGATTGCCCACGGGTTGATTCCCGCTGGGAAGCTATATCTGGATAAGGGAGCGATCGCGGCAATTAGTCAGGCAGGAAAATCCCTCTTAGCTGCTGGGATTACCCTAGTCGAGGGAGACTTCCAGGCGTCAGACGCTGTGCAGTTATGCGACCCTCAAGGACGGGAAATAGCTAGAGGGCTGGTGAACTACAGCAGCGACGAGCTACAGCAAATTAGTGGACGCCGTTCCGAAGAAATTCCTGCAATTTTAGGCTACGCCGGTGCAGAAACCGTCGTCCATCGAGATAATCTTGTCATTAGTTAGTCAGCAGTCAGTGATTTTTCTGCCGATCGCTAATAACCAATGACTAATTACGACTAATTGCTTCAGGCGGAGCAATATCAGGCCCAACCGCCACTCCTTTCTGACCCGCCTTTAAACCGGGTTTCGCAGCAGGTTTCACAGGACGATGCGACTCAGAAGCAGATGAGTTGTTAGGAACATCCGGTGGAGAATCAGCAGACGCTGATGATTGTGAATGGTTTGACATCAACGCGAGTCCCCCCACTGCCCCTGCCACTAGCGCAGCATAACCCACGTATAAATGAACTGTATTGAGCTGAAATCCAAACCCAGGCACTGATTTCGGTCGGTACCAAGAAGGCAGTACAGATTTTGCAGGATCGGGCGCGGGTAAGGAAGCAGCCATTGCAGCACCATCTAACCCCAAGGCGACCCCCATCCGGCGAATAAAACCTCGGACATAGATATCCTCAGGCAAATGCTCGAAGCAACCGACTTCCAAAGCCTGAATGTGATGAAGCGGCACGAGTGTTTGATTGTGAAGTTGCCGCAGAGTCATTGACTGTGCATGACGTGCTTGCCCTAATTGCTGACCAATTTGACGCAGGCACTCTTGCCGTTGCTCATCTGCGATTTGCGCTGCCAATTCCGCCTTGGAGAGCTTTTTGAGTGGTTTGGGAAAAACCGGATCTGGGCTGGTTGGCACAGGCAGTGGCCTAATGTCTACTAAATCGGCAGGTGAGGCATTCATACTGCGTCCTTGGTCATTCGTTAAAGTTAAGTCATTCGTCGTTGATTCTGGGTGATTAACGGATGACTGTTCGCTATGGACTGATGACTCTTGAGGCTGAGTGCTAGCTTGCGGCTCTTGTTGATTGTTACCAATTTCTGGAGATGTGACTGGGACAACCTTATAAGTTTTCGCAAACTGCTGGAACGCTAGCCGGATGGCTTCTCTCCCTACTGCCTTAACCATAATCTGGGCACTCCCAGCAGCTTCTCCCAAGATTGTCTGTAACCCAGCCAAGGCACGATTGTAGACTTCGCTGCTATGGAGTTCAGATTCTATCCGGCTAAGGATAGACCGTAATACTTCCTGAGAAATTTCAATGGTTGGGCTTTCGGTAATACCGCTACCATATGCCGATTGTAATGCCATGACTTTTCTTGTCGAGCGTGCTTGAGGAAAACCAAACTTATGCGATCGCTCGCGAACGTGCATTCCTGAGAGCCTAAAACGGCTCCCCACGACGGTTACAGGGGCTTTTCACCCATAACTGACGGTGAATTTGCAGGCTGTTTGAGCTATCTGAGTAAAGTATTCGGCAAGCGGGAACTAGATTCCGGATCGAGCAAAAGTCAATTTTCTCTGTTCAGCGGCGTCACTTAGAACCTGAAGTGCGTTTAAACTTAATAAATTAAAATAACAATTTTCGCCTTATTTAGAATCCAGGGGTCAGACTGAGGATAGATTCTGGCTCCTGGATTCTGTAGAGACCTTGTGGTGGTCAGTCTCAACTTGGCTCCTGACAACTGAATGCAATTTGGCGGTTTAGTGCTGACGGCGGTTTCCTGGCTGGTAATCTTTAACCCAGCAGCGTTCCAAAAGGTGAATTCTGTAACAATACGAGAAGCGGCGGGGATTGAGCACTAATTTAGTTTTGGAACTAAACAGGGGCTGATTGAGAAACTGCCACAGAGGGAACCGAATCTTGCCGTTTTGGGGAGCCATAGTTTGAAAATTCCAGATAGCAGTAGTACAAAACAGGGGCACCGTGCATCTATCTATGGTGACATCTGCTTGGTTAATATTACCTTGCCAAAGATTACTACAAATTTGCTTGGGTTAGATTACGGAATCTCTAGAAAGTGTTTTTGCAAACTCTGTACTTCCACGGATGCGCTGTTGAACTGCCCAGTTAGGGTACTCTGCTACTAGAGCGTAAGCGCTATGTAAGCGCTCTTCTAGAGAGCGTGTCAAGATATTTCAAGGAGCAGCTCAACAATTGAATTTTAGGTACTTATACTTAATAGATGTAGCGAGATTTTCTACTACTACCAAAGATAGAAAAAATTTATAGGCGAGCAGGCTTAAATAAATTTACAAATCTTAAAATATCAGGGGCACCAAGGCTAGTAAATTGCGTAAGTTTTAATCTGCAAAGATCGACTACAACCTCAATTAAGTTCACAAGATACAGCAATCCTACTCAAGTTGTGATAATTCAGGGCTTGAGATACCCAACTTCTCTAAGAAGTTGGGTATCTTGCCTTCGGGAATCATTTAGAACTGCTGTAGCAACCTTATTCGACTTGTGAAATAAAAAAACTGCGTAAGCGATGCTGCCGTACACGATCTCCGCTTTAGACGCAAAAAAGGCCAAGGAAAGCTCACAAGCAGTCTATTAGTTTCACAAAATATTGAATTTAAGATTGCAAGAGCAATTCATCTCATTCAAAAAATGTTAGATGCTACTCTTAGGTTAAGAATAATTTAATTTTTCAAAGAGTTTATTAATTAAATTATATATCTATCCATTGAAATATATACATACCTGTCTGAAGGGAGATAAAAAATCAAAATTTGCTGCTTTCATTAGCAAATATAGAAAGATAATTGCTAATCATTTGTAAAAAACTTATTTTTATCTCTACTTAATAATTAACTGACAAAAACTGAGCAAATGCTCCATAATTGTGCATCCTCTTTAGGGCTTATGTATTGAATTTATTGAAGTCAGTCGCTAGCCAGATGGAGCCAGCGTAGAGACTTTTAGCATAGATACATAAGAAATACACAAGAAATTTGGAGGAAAAGAAAAGCATGGTTTTATACAAGCTTGAAGATTTCGACACAGACTATCAAGACACTTTTGGCGGTGAAGACGTTAAGGGATTTGACGTCTATTCAGATATCAGCGATGACAAGGTTGGTAGCGTCAAAAATATCTTAGTTGATGAATCGGGGCGTTTCCGCTATTTAGTTGTTGATACAGGCTTCTGGGTTTTCGGTAAGCAAGTATTGCTACCAGTGGGTCGTTCTCGGATCGACTATGATAATCGGCACGTCTACGCTGTTGGGCTTACCAAAGAGCAAGTAGAAAATTTACCGGAATTTGGCGACGATCTCAGGGTTGATTACGATTACGAAGAGCAGGTGAGAGGAGTTTATCGCAACTCGGCGGTAGAGCCATCTGTGGAAACATCGGCACCGATAAACACAGCAACACCTTTAGATGCATCTGCACCTTTGGGGGCACCTGTTGTGGAACCTAGTTACGCCGCTCCGATGGCAGGTGCTGTACCTGTTGAGGATAATTATGAAGCTTACGATCGCGATCGCTACAATTATCAGCAAGAGCCATCTTTGTACGATATGAACGATCGGGATCATCAAACCCTCAAGTTGTACGAAGAACGGTTGATTGCTAATAAAACCCGCCAGAAAACAGGCGAGGTAGCGGTTGGTAAACACGTTGAAACTGAGACAGCGCGAGTTTCAGTCCCCATTGAAAGGGAGCGAGTGATCGTTGAGCGCGTGACTCCAGCAGATGCGGGAAGAGCTGTTACTCCGGGCGAAGCTGCCTTCCAGGAAGGGGAAGCTGCACGGGTAGAAATCTACGAAGAAACTCCTAACATTCAAAAGGAAGCTTTTGTACGTGAGGAAGTCAGAATCAGAAAAGAAGTAGATCGTGAAACGGTTAATGCTGAAGAACAGCTTCGTCGAGAAGAACTGGATGTGAATAGTAACGATCTGCCCATTCGGGATCAAAACATCCGCACCGATCGCGATCGCATCTAATCGCGTAGAGGCTACACCCTTTTGAATCTGAAATAATGGGTGAAACGCTTCAAGTGTAAATATTAAGGGGTAGGTTACAAAACCTACCCCTTAATATTTGAGAGCAGCTAATCGATTCAGGTAATGGGTGATTCGTCGGACAATTCCCCATTACCCGTGACATTTATGACAGTTGGTTCAACCAGGGACTGACATCTACAGCTAGCTTTTGACCGAGTAATAGCAACTGACGTAGCTGAGACGAATTGCCGTTAGTTTCTGACTCCAGCAGCGGCACAATTTGGCTGTGGAGACAGCTAAAGTAGAGTTCTTGAGGGCGATGCAAAGATAAGCCGAGGTGTAGCTGATTGCCTACAGAAATCATGCGCTCTAAGCGTTGGATATCTGCTTCTAGAGTGGCTGGGTTAGAGTCGTGCAGAAGCTTCCAGAGCGAGCGCAAGATCAACTGCTCTAAAGTTTTCTTGGCATCGGGGATATTCAGCTGACAGCGTAGCTGATTCGCTTCTTTGGCGATCGCTTCCAGTTCTGCTAGCTGATTCAAACCTTGCTGGGGTTCGCCGTTTTCTTGCTCCAGTGCCCGTAGAGACATCCGGGCGCGGTTAGAAATTGCCACTTCTGCCGCTACTTGCAACTCTTGCGGAACGGGCAGCTCATCGCGCTGGAACGCCATCAAGATGCCGTAGTTATCCCGGTAAACCTGCGTGTAAAGCTGGTCTAGGCGGGTTAAAGTTTTCTGACTCAGCAGCCGCATAATCCGGTGGCGTTCTTCAGCAAATAATTTCTGCAAATTGAATGAATTACCCCCAAACAGCTGGGACATCGCCAGGATCGCGTGAGCAGCACTAGCCTGTTGCAGCGCCGCAAACAGCTTTTCTTTCATCTGGCTATAAGTGCGGCGGCCGGCAAACGGTTGAATGCAGCAATGGAAATCCCAGCCGCCCAAATGAAGAACGGCAAAGACTAAATGAGTGCTTTCCCAAGTAATTTCTGATGTTAGTCGCAGTTGCCCCACCGCTAGAGTCAGCGATCCCATGCGTTGCATCTGGTAATCCAACTGATGGGCATCGTAACAGTAGACCCGCTGTTGTTGGGGATAGGTAGTGAATAGGGAACTGATGGCATAGTGTGCTGCCACTTGCTCTATACCAATCTGGGCACTGACTACCAGCTGCCGGTACACCTCAGCACCATGCTTGAATAAATCAACATTACTGGGAGCTTGGGAGAGACGTTTGATAAATCCTTTTTCCAACTGCACACCAGAGACATCACCAGCAAGTTCCAAGGCTCTAGCGGCGTAGCGGAGAATCTGCGTTCCTTCAGGTCTTGAGAGTTCTTCAAAGAACCAGCCGCAACTGGTGTACATCAGCAGACTATGGCGCTGCATTTCCAATAGGCGCAGGGCGTCTACTTGTTCTGATGGTGTTAGTTTGCGGGTGCGATGGCGGGCGAGGAAGCGCTCTACATTAGCAGGAGAGCGATCGCGAATTACGTGGATATATTCATCCCGTGTAGCCCAGGGATCGCGGAAGAACTGGCGACCCGTTTCTTCATAAACTTTGCTTAACTGATCCCGCAACCAATCTAGGGCATTCCGCAGGGGACGCCGCCATTTCTGATGCCAAACGCCACCTTCGCCACCGCAACCGCAATCATCCTGCCATCGATTCACTCCGTGAGCGCAACTCCAAGCGGTGACTGGCTTCAGTTCCACTTCCCAGGTGGGAGGATTCAGACTCAGGTAATGGGCATAGTTGGTGACAGTCCAGCCGCGCCGGGGAAACTCTTCTACAAAGGCGAAGGCTAAGGTTTTCTCTGTCCCGCTTTTGTGGTGTCCAAAAGTTTCGCCATCTGTGCCAACAGAGATGAGCTGCGAAGTCCGGCGATCCCCGCGCACTGCTGACCCGATGCGCCCAGCTAGCGTCCCTGCCCAGCCCAGGACATCATTAAATCCCATGTCCCGCGAGATCGGGCCATCGTAGAAAAAGATATCGATGTAAGGGGTATCTGGGGTTTCGTTAGTGGGAAATGAATACTCAGCGCTGAGGGGTGAATCTTGCGTGCTGAGTGTGGGTTTCAGATAACAGCGATAAGGACGGGTAGGATCGATTTGAGAACCGCCCACTTCCAACCATTGAGTCACAGGCTGCTCGTCTGTGGGGATCGGTCGGCAACGTTCAGCTTGAGAAGGTGCTAAAACAATGAATTTAATTCCTTCTGCAACTAATGCTTCTAAGGTTGCATAGTCTACGGCAGTTTCAGCCAGCCACATTCCTTCGGGATCGCGCCCGAACCGGGAGCGGAAGTCTTCTTTACCCCAGCGAATTTGGGTGTACTTATCCCGCTCGTTAGCAAGCGGCATGATGATGTGATTGTAGACTTGCGCGATCGCATTGCCGTGTCCGTTCAGGCGATCGCTACTTTTGCGATCCGCTTCTAGAATTCGCTGATATACCTCCACGTCGTAGCGTTCCAGCCACGACATCAATGTGGGACCAATATTAAAGCTGAAATACTCATAGTTATTCACGATCCCCACGACTTCGCCCCGGTCATTTAGCACTCTGGCAAAGGCATTCGGGCGATAGCATTCATGGTGAATCCGCTCATTCCAGTCATGGAACGGAGACGCACTCGGCTGCCGTTCAATCGCATCTAGATAAGGGTTTTCGCGGGGCGGTTGGTAAAAATGACCGTGAACCGTAACATAAACGCCGGTAGCCGTTTGCAGGGGATCGGTTGCTACACTGGTGTTTGCTGTTCCCTCAGCAGAATACTGTGAAGCTGGTCTTTCAGCAGCAGAAGTCATAGGATCGCATCCAAAATTAGTAAAAAATTAGGGTCAATAACTTATCTAGATAGACTGAGCATCCCCGCGTTTACTTGAACGCCAGGGAAACAGCAAGTTAAATCAGTCCATCTGGAGAAGGCGAAGACTCACCACCCAAACATGGTAAAGACTCTTGGGGGCGAAGCCTTCTCTCCTTAAATGGGGGGATCAAAGCAATCGGTTTAACATCCAATTATTTTGCCCGTACCGATGAGCAACTGCCTGTGCCCCATGCCGGTAACGGTCAATGAACAAAATTGAAAAGCCAGGATAGTTACTTGTTACTTACATGATTCAAGCGTAATGCTGCCATGCTTGGAACACTAACTTCATGCAAATGAATAGTAAATTAACTTTGCTTAAGGAATCCTGCGTCTAAAGAAATATTCTGTTACATACTCAAAGACTGAAAGAAGCCAGAACACTCAACAAGCGGCTATCCTAGACACGAGCTAAATACGAATAATTTGGATGCTGTCTCTAAACACGCTTTTTTCCATTCTTTTGTTGTTTATCCCTATTTCCATTACGGCCCACTTTCTGGAATGGGGATCGTCAGTCGTCTTCATCACCGCTTGTCTGGGGATTATTCCCCTTGCCGCTTGGATGGGCACCGCCACAGAGGAAATCGCGGTTGTTCTTGGCCCCTCCTTGGGAGGACTGCTGAATGCTACTTTTGGCAACGCCACCGAACTCATTATCTCCCTCGTTGCCCTCAACGCGGGGCTGGTGGATGTCGTCAAAGCGAGTATCACCGGCTCTATTATCAGCAACTTACTCCTGGTCATGGGCTTTTCCATGCTATTGGGGGGCTTGCGCTTCAAAGAGCAGGAATTTCAGCCAATGGTGGCAGGGGTAAATGCCTCGGCAATGAACCTAGCAGTGATTGCAATGCTGTTACCAACCGCGATGGACTATACCTCCACCGGGATTGATGAAGCCATCGTCCAGCAACTTTCGGTCGCCGTTGCCGTAGTATTAATCGGAGTCTATGGGTTGACGCTGCTATTTTCGATGAAGACCCACAGCTATCTCTACGATGCGGGTGTGGCAGAACAGGAGATACTCACTGAGTTAGCTGAGTCAAATCTCGCTCCAGAAGATCCGGAGCATAAAGTTAACCTGCCCCTATGGATTGGAGTGCTATTAGGCGCAACGCTACTGGTTGCGGCGGAGTCGGAACTATTGGTTTCCTCCTTGGAAGAAGCCACCTCCCAACTGGGTCTGACGGCGCTGTTTACAGGGGTGATCCTGGTTCCGATTATTGGCAATGCTGCCGAACACGCTACCGCTGTCACCGTAGCGATGAAAAATAAGATGGATCTTTCTATCTCAGTGGCGGTGGGTTCTAGCTTGCAGATTGCCTTATTTGTGGCTCCGGTTCTCGTTCTGACGGGTTGGGCGTTGCACAAACCGATGGATTTGGACTTCAACCCGTTTGAATTGGTAGCAGTGGCGGTGTCGGTACTCATTGCCAATTCGATTAGTTCTGATGGCAAGTCGAACTGGCTAGAAGGTACGCTGCTATTGGCTGCTTATGCAATTTTGGCGTTGGCTTTTTACTTCCACCCAGTCATGGGGGGGATTGGGTAGAAAGACAAAAGGTAAAAGTTCTTTCTTCGAGCTTTTGTTTTTTGTGATGGCTCCTCCGGCGTCTATCGATTGTTAGAAAAGGCGATCGCTAACCTGAATGGGTGATTCTTTTTTACCTGGTAGGGTGAGGGGGAAGCGTGGCAAAGCAGATTACCTTGGAACTGTAGAAAAGTTTTGATTTGCTTCCAGGTCATCCCTAGAAGTGAATCAAAACCGCGATCGCCCTTTCTCACTAAACGCGATCGCTATCTCTATACAGAAACTCTATACGGAAAATTCCTCAATCAAAAAACCGCTTTCTTAAAGAAGGCGGTTTTCTGATATTTGTGGCACAAACCTTAGGGGTAGTTGCAATCGCCTTTATTGTAGACTCAGAAATTTCTCTAAAGCGGCAACCATGACTGGAGGCCAACGGCGGACATTTTTTACCCAGTTAATATCTTTATAGCGGCGATCGATTCCGACAACCGCAACCCAGTTACTTTCGGCTTCACCCCGATTTCCCTGTTCCCAGAGAGCAGCGGTAAGGGCAGCTCGCATATCAGGAAACTGGGGATATTTACGAACAATATTCTTCATCGTGCGAATCGCTTCTTTTTGTTCGCCCATTTGATACAGCGCGATCGCGTAATTGGCTCTGGCAAACGCAAAATTAGGAGCGAGATCGGCTGCTTTTTTGTAGTCAGCGATCGCTTCCTCCCACTCACCCAATCCTGCCTTGGCATTTCCTCGGTTGTTGTAAGCCATTGCATCCTTGGGATCGATTTCCAGCACCCGATTGTAATCAGCGATCGCTTCCAAATATTTCCCCTGTCCTTCTAATGCAGTACCGCGATTTAGATAAGGATCGGTAGCGTTCGGGGCGAGTTCAATAGATTTATTAAAGTCAGCGATCGCATCTGACAATTTATTCTGGCTTACCTTGGAATTTCCCCGATTGCTCCAAATAGCCGGATTAGTGGGAAATCGCTCAATTAGCTGAGTCCATAACCCTTCAGCCGTAACAAAATCACCGGCATTTGTCGCGGTAAACGCTTTAGCCGCTAGTTCGTCTCCTTCCTGCAACTCAGTTTCCGTGTAAGTGGAAGGTGGTTCTTGGGCGATCGCTGGCGGCGCATTCACGAACCCAGTTGAAACAGTAATAAACAGAATGCTCAGTAAAGTCAGAATCCAACGAATCATATTATCTTGGCTTTTAGATTTTGGTAGCATAGGCGCTGCCCAGCAGAAAGCTAATTCCTGGGCAATGCCCATCCTACTACTGCTGTATTCGTCATTTGTCTTTAGCTTATTATCCTTAGAATAATGACGAATCATATCCTAAGTGCTTTCGGGCTGCGGGAGTCGCAATGCGACCGCGAGGCGTTCGGTGCAAATAGCCAATCTGTAATAAATACGGCTCATAGACATCTTCAATTGTTTGGGCATCTTCTCCTGTGGCGGCGGCGATCGCTTCCAAGCCTACAGGCCCCCCATTAAATTGTTCTATCATGACGGTCAGCATCAACCGATCTGCCCAATCTAAACCCATTGGATCGACACCGAAGACTTCCAAAGCTTCCACCGCAACAGGTTTAGTAATTTCCCCAACTTTTTTTACCTGAGCAAAATCTCGCACCCGTTTTAAAAGGCGATTGGCAATTCGGGGAGTTCCACGGGAACGACGCGCAATTTCTTCAGCACCATCTGGTGTAACCGGGGCTTGGATCACTTCAGCCGTCCGCTGCACAATCAAAATCAGTTCATCCAACTCATAAAAGCGTAACCGTTGAATTAAACCAAAGCGATCGCGCAACGGTGACGACAGCGAACCTACCCGCGTCGTTGCTCCTACTAGCGTAAATGGCGGGAGCGGCAAGCTGCGAGTTTTCGCACTTTGACCCTTGCCAATCGTAATATCTAACCGAAAATCCTCCATTGCCGGATAAAGCAATTCCTCCGTCATCCGACTCAAGCGGTGGATTTCGTCAATAAATATAATATCTCCCGGCTTTAGGCTCATTAGTATCCCCACAATATCGCGGGGACGCTCCAACGCAGGTGCAGAGGTGATTTTACAAGTGCTTCCCATCTCTGTCGCTAAAATCAGCGACATTGTGGTTTTTCCTAAACCCGGCGGACCATACAGCAGCAAGTGATCCATCGACTCGCCTCTGCCTTTTGCTGCTTGAATCGCAATTTCTAGAACGCCCTTGAGGTCTTTTTGCCCAATATAGTCAGCTAGTCGCTGGGGTCGCAGACCTTCTTCTTGCTTCTCGGTTTCGTCCATTGCGACAGTTGGCTGTAATAACTCTTCAACCGTCTCTTCTGGCTGAGATTTGCGGCGTCCCCCTGGCTTCCGGCGTTCCTGGGGTTTCCCGTTGGGTTCTTGAGGCTGCTGTTTAGAAGAAATTATCGCCATGATTAAAAATTTATTTTAAAAACAATACCAAGACATGAAGACACAGAAGGTCTAGAGTGTATAGGCTTTCATTATCATTACATCGGGGAACCAGAGGATTGTCATGCTTGCAAAAAGAATACTGCCTTGCTTAGATGTGAAAGCGGGGCGAGTTGTCAAAGGGGTTAACTTTGTCAATCTCCAGGATGCTGGCGATCCGGTGGAACTGGCACAAGCTTATAATCAGGCGGGTGCGGATGAGTTGGTGTTTCTGGATATTACTGCCACTCACGAAGACCGGGGCATCATTCTGGATGTGGTATACCGCACCGCTGAGCAGGTATTTATCCCCCTTACCGTGGGCGGGGGAATTCAATCCTTAGAAAATATTAAACAATTGTTAAGGGCTGGCGCAGACAAAGTCAGCATTAACTCGGCGGCGGTACGCGATCCAGAGTTGATCGATCGGGCGAGCGATCGCTTCGGGAACCAGTGCATCGTGGTAGCAATTGATGCACGAAAACGGCAAGATCCCACCAATCCCGGTTGGGATGTTTACGTGCGTGGTGGGCGGGAAAACACAGGCCTTGATGCGATCAATTGGGCGCAAGAAGTCGAGCAACGCGGCGCGGGCGAACTGCTCGTTACCAGTATGGACGCCGATGGAACTAAAGCTGGCTATGACTTAGAGCTTACGCGCACCATAGCGGAACAAGTACAAATTCCAGTAATTGCCTCTGGTGGGGCTGGTAACACGAGTCACATTTATGACGCCTTAACGGAAGGGAAAGCGGAAGCGGCTCTGCTGGCTTCCCTCCTGCATTACGGAGAACTCACTGTATCAGAAATTAAAAACTATCTCGTAGAGCATCAAGTGCCGGTGCGGCTTTTGTAAAAGCGAAACTTCTTCCTTCTGGAAGAAGCGGGGTTGGCTTTGTAGCATCAATCTGTTCGGTTGTATATATTAGAATAAAGGAAGTGTTACAAAACGTAAATTATGTTAGTTGGTATTTTAATTTTTGATGTGGCTCTGGTGGCGTGGTCGCTGCACCTGATGCAGGAAGCCTTCGACCAACAGGAGTTCTCCTTAATGCTTGCTGGCACCCTGGTGGCGCTATCGGCAGCCGCCATGCTAGTCGTATATTTCCTGATGAACAGCTACATGGGTTATATCAGCCATCTTGCTCAACACCCTTGCTCGTTTTATTAATTTATAGTTGCGGAAATTTTACTTGACGACTTGCGAATTTTTAAGGCATAATCATAAAGCACCGTAAGGGGTTATAGCTCAGTTGGTAGAGCACCTCAATGGCATTGAGGGGGTCAGCGGTTCGAATCCGCTTAGCTCCATAAGAATAAACCTCACCCCCAACCCCTCTCCGTTAACGGAGAGGGGAGTAAGAGTTTTGCGATCGCGCGTTTTTAATGAACCGCAAAGACGCAGAGGACGCGAAGGAAGAGAGGGAAGAAGGCGGTCGCGTACTCCACAAAACTAATTTTTATTCATCGTCTTCTTCCATCAGTTGCCAGATTAGGAAGCAGACATCAAGGACTATACCTAATGGGTTGTTGATTAGTCCGATTGCTGTTGTTATCAGAAATAGAGCAATTAGAACAATGTCTCGGCGTTGCTTTGGGGAAAGTTTCATCTTGATTCAACCTGTATTTATTGGGGTTGAATGCAAGGTATTTTTGGGGCTGTAGCTGAAAGCAAAGCAGACTGGGCAACTGCTGAAAGCTAGTTATAATAAGCGATAAGCAGTTTGGGGTAGGTGGAAAGTTTAGGGTTATCCCCAAACTTTGTGGCAAAATCTTTGGACTTAATCTATGGCGCGACCTTCTTACGGTGATGATGTCAAGGCGCGGGTGAAGCGTCTGTTTGAGGCGTTGCTAGCTTATGTTAATGATGAATTTGAGGATGGCGACAAACTCGGAATTGATTTCAACTGGCAAAGCGAGACACAGTTGGTAATTAGGACAAAGCGGCGATATCTGGAAGAACTGACCGCAAAAGACAAATACGAAGGTCAGTTAACTCAAGCGCAAGTTAGGGAAGCACTCAAGCGTTTGAAAGATTATTTAGAAGTTTTAGAAGATAACCGTACCTCAACCAAAGGTTCGGAAGATTGGCACTTTACTTTGAAACTGTGGCACAAAGATAAAGAGGCGAATCTGAGGCAATTTGATATTGAGTGGGAAAAGAGAAGACCGCCAAAGTCTCAAGCTACTGTCAAGAAGATTAAGGAACCGAAATCTGTTTCTAACAATATTCCTCCCAGCGGTGCCAAAGAATTTGTCGGACGCACAGAAGAATTGTTAGAAGTTCACCAGTTATTGCAGGAAAATAAGCAAGTCGCCATCGCTGCTGTGGCTGGGATGGGTGGCGTGGGTAAAACGGAACTCGCGACTCAGTATGCAAGACAGTATTTATCAAGTTACGCGGGTGGCGTTTGCTGGCTATCTGCACAGGGAAATACGGGAACTGGCATTATTAGATTTTTCCAATTGAAATTTGATATCGACCCGCCGCAAGATTGGGAATTAGCGGAGCAATTGGAGTTTTGTTGGAAGAAATGGCTTCCCGGCAATGTTTTAATTGTGTTAGATGATGTCACCGACTACAAACAACAAGTCAAGCCTTACTTACCTCCGCTGGAATTATCTCGATTTAAAGTATTGCTGACGACGAGATTTCAGTTTGGGTCATCTTTGCCGCAGTTACGGCTAGATGTGCTGAAACCATTGGCGGCGATGAAGTTATTAGAATCAATAATTGGCAGGGAACGGCTAAAACGCGAAGCTTGGGTGGCGAGAAGACTTTGTAAATGGTTGGGATATTTGCCGTTGGGCTTAGAGTTAGTCGGGAGATATCTGGATCAACAGCCGAATTTGTCGCTGGAGAAACTGTTGGCGCGATTGGAACGAAAGCGACTGGAACACGAAGCGATTTTGAAAGCTGACCCGTTAATGCAGTATGAATTGGGCGTAGCGTCGGCTTTTGATTTGAGTTGGGAACAGTTGGATGATAATGCACAATTTCTTGGTGCTGCGTTAAGTTTGTATGCTTTAGCTCCAATTCCACTAACTTTAGAGATGGAGGATGACGAAGAACTAGAAATTTGGGAAAAAGCGCTAAGGGATTTAATAAGTTTGCATTTGGTACAAAGTCTGGGTGAGGAAAGTTATCGTTTGCATCCGCTGACCCGGCAATTTTTTCAACAGAAGCTAAACAAATCAGCCGAAGCTGATGAAATGAAACGCCAGTTTGCGGCGGCAATTGTGGCAGTGGCAAGAGAAATTTCTCAGCAGCCGATTCGTGAAGATATTATCAATATCAGTCCGGCAATTCCTCATATTGAAGAAGCTGCTAAGTATCTGATTGAATATATTAGCAATGAAGATTTAATTACACCTTTTACACGTTTAGGTTGGTTTTATAAAGGTCAAGGCTTTTATCAGCAGGCAGAACCTTGGTTGAAGCGGTGTGTAGAAGTAACTGAAAGTCGCCTCGGTGCAGAACATTTCCATGTCGCCACCAGTCTCAACAACTTAGCTATTCTCTACGGAAATCAAGGACGTTACAGCGAAGCCGAACCTTTGTGTCTGCAAGCGATTGAAATCCATAACAAAAGCCTCCCCGCTGACCATCCAAGAATCGCCACCCACCTCAACAACTTAGCTATTCTCTACCGAAATCAAGGACGCTACAGCGAAGCCGAACCTTTGTGTCTGCAAGCGATTGAAATCGATAAAAAAAGCCTCCCCGCTGACCATCCAAGAATCGCAACCAGTCTCAACAACTTAGCCGAACTCTACCGAAATCAAGGACGCTACAGCGAAGCCGAACCTTTGTGTCTGCAAGCGATTGAAATTCATAAAAAAAGCCTCCCCGCCGACCATCCAAGAATCGCCACCCACCTCAACAACTTAGCTAATCTTTACGGAACTCAAGGACGCTACAGCGAAGCCGAACCTTTGTATCTGCAAGCGATTAAAATCTATAAAAAAAGTCTCCCCGCCGACCATCCCGAAATTGCAATACACCTCAACAACTTAGCCGAACTCTACCGAAATCAAGGACGTTACAGCGAAGCCGAACCTTTGTATCTGCAAGCGATGGCAATTTGTCAACGTGGTTTAGGAGAAAAGCATCCTAATACAGTGACAGTTAAACAAAATTTTGCAGTTTTTTGGATGCAAGGAATGATGGAGAATCGGTTTAATATAGAGGCGTTGCAGGAGCATCCTTTGGGGCAGGAAATCTTGGCGCAAATGATAGCAATAATGCCAGGATCTGAGGATAATTCGTCAGGATGAGAGCGATCGCATCTGGGACATCCTGGGAACCAAATATACCCTGGCGAATGTAATTCGCGGCTATACAAACAAAGTCCGCCTGCGCGGACTAATAAATTTTATTTAACCCGCGAAGGCGGGTTTCGTCTGTGTAGCTGCGATTTCCAATCGCCAAGCTACAAAAATTAGAGGCACTGAGTGAAAGCGCGAACTGACAAGTCAGCGCTTCGCTATCGCATTCACCATATCCCAAGAGTGCGAACTGACAAGTCAGCGCTTCGCTATCGCTACCTGCCGTTTTATACTGCTCAAGCAAGAAGCATCCCGTAGGATAAAAGATATCCACCTGCGACGGAATGACTATCTGTGGCTAAGTCAGAAGAATTGCATCCAGAGACGGCGATTGCACTTGCCCGTACTCCCCTGTATGAACTTGCCCTAGAACAAAAAGCCCGATTGACTGCCTTCTCCGGCTGGGAAATGCCCGTACAATACACCGGAATCGGACAAGAACACCTGGCAGTCCGCACCACAGCGGGAATGTTCGACATCTCCCACATGGGAAAATTTACCTTCAAAGGGAAACAGCTGATTTCGTACTTGCAGCCTCTCGTTCCCTCAGATTTAAGCCGCCTGAAAGCTGGTGAATCTCAGTACACCGTCCTGCTGAATTCTCACGGCGGCATTTTGGACGACATTATCTTCTATTATCAGGGCGAAGATGCAGACGGCGAGCAGCGAGGAGCGATGATTGTCAACGCCGCCACTCGATCCAGAGATAAAGCATGGCTGTTTGCCCAACTCGAATCTAGTCAAATTGATTTCGAGGATCTTTCCCTGGCAAAAGTTTTGATTGCCGTTCAGGGACCACAAGCGATTGCATATCTTCAGGAATTTGTCAAGGAAGACCTGACACCGATTAAGGCATTTGGACATTTGGAAGCAACCGTATTGAATGAGCCAGCGTTCATTGCCCGGACTGGGTACACCGGAGAGGATGGATTTGAAGTCATGGTAGACCCAGAAGTGGGGGTAGACTTGTGGCGCAGTCTCTTTACGGCTGGCGTCGTACCCTGCGGACTCGGTTCCAGAGACACCCTGCGCCTCGAAGCGGCAATGGGCCTCTACGGGCAAGATATGGACGAAAGCACGACCCCTTTAGAAGCTGGATTGGGTTGGCTGGTTCATCTGGAGACGAAAGGCGATTTTATCGGGCGTCCAGTTTTAGAAAAGCAGAAGGCAAATGGCGTAGAACGACGCTTGGTAGGGCTGCAAATGCAGGGGCGTTTTATTGCGCGTCATGGCTACCCGGTGCTATCCAAAGGTGAAGCCATCGGCGTCGTCACCAGTGGCACCTTAGCACCAACGGTAGGGCAACCCATCGCCCTCGCCTATGTTCCTCCGAATCTGGCTCAGATTGGTCAGGAATTGGAGGTAGAAATCCGGGGCAAAGCTTATCCAGCCGTTGTCGTTAAAAAACCTTTTTATCGCTCCCCCAGCCGTCTCCCCAGCAAGTAAATTTATGGCGCGAGGTGGATGGATAAGGTGGTTGGTGAATCGGGCGGCATTAATTAGGCTTGCCATCATTGGCATTCTTCTGGGCGTAGCCGCTTGGGCGTGGTTTACATCGATTTGGATGCCCGGAGTCAGTTACCAAGCTGCATTGCCGCTGCTGACTCCCCAGGAGGAAACGCTGCGAGATGCCCTCCGGCAAGATGTGGAAAAGATTGCCGGTGAACTGGGAGAACATAACTTCTCGAACTATAAGAATCTAGCGGCGGCGGCTGATTTCTTGGAAGTATCTTTGAGCAATGCTGGCTACAAAGTTCAACGCCAAGGATACAAAATTGCTGAGAACACTTATTACAACCTAGAAGCCGAGATTGCTGGGACAAATCGAGCCGACGAGATTGTGGTGATAGGGGGTCACTATGACTCTGTATTTGGGAGTCCCGGTGCCAATGATAACGGCACGGGTGCCGCAGCCGTCCTAGAGTTAGCGCGTGCCTTTGTTGGAAAAAAGACTTCCCGAACTCTGCGCTTCGTTGAGTTTGTGAATGAGGAACCGCCATTTTTCCAGACTGCGGAGATGGGAAGCGTTGTTTATGCCAAACGCTGCCGCAACGCCAGTGAAAATATTGTCGCCATGCTCAGTTTGGAAACAATCGGCTACTACTCCGACAAGCCAGGAACCCAGAACTACCCATTTCCTTTGAGCCTGTTTTATCCCTCACAGGGTAACTTTATTGCTTTTGTGAGCAACCCAACCTCTGCTGATTTGTTGAGGAAAGCGATCGCATCTTTCCGTCGCCACGCCAAGTTCCCCTCTGAAGGTGCCGCCCTCCCAGAAAGGATTCCCGGCGTCGGCTGGTCGGATCAATGGTCTTTCTGGCAGCAAGGTTATCCCGGCATCATCGTCACAGACACTGCACCCTCCCGTTACCCCCACTATCACACTTCACAAGATACCCCCGATAAAATTGATTACGGCCGTTTGGCGCGGGTGGTGGCTGGATTAGAGGGCGTTGTTGCAGACTTGGCGGAGAGTCAGTAATCAAGGTTATTTGCACGGCTTTAAGCGCTCCTTCCGTCAAGCCTGCTGCAAGTTTACCTAGCCCAAAGCTTCAGCCTCTGGGCAGATTGCGCTGAAACTGCTCCACCAACTGGGCAAACTCCCGCACAGCTTTCTCAGACTGCTGTGCCGCAACCCAGTTAAAGTCATTGTGACCTGCTTCATCCACCCACAAAAAGCGCTTCGGTTCGTTAGCAGCCGCAAAAAGTTGCTCCCCGTGCCAAAAGGGAATCACTTCATCCCGCCTCCCGTGCATGACCAAGACTGGGCAACGCACCTTTTTAATCTTGTCGAGATTGCGGAACCGATCAAACGGCACAATCGGGATGCGCGTCAGCACTCGAAACGCCGTAATAAACGCACTTTCCACAATTAAACCCGCAAGCGGTTGACGAGAAGCCAAATCCACCGCAGGCCCACTTCCCACCGAACGCCCGTAGGCAATAATTCGATTCGGTGGCACACCCAGTTGCTGAGTCAGATAAGTATAAGCAGCGTCGATATCCCGATAAGAATTGCGCTCGGTAGGCGTTCCCTGACTGGTTCCATAGCCACGATAATCGTAGGCGAAGACCTCAAAGCCCATGTCCCGCAAACCTTGACGCACCGACAAGACATCAAATAAGTCTTCGGCGTTACCGTGACTATATAAAATTGTGTAAGTGGCATTGGGATTAGGCAGATAAGCTGCCGAGATTTGCACGCCATCCGTTGTGGTTAGCTTGAGAATCTCGCTACTGTCCCGATAGCTGGACGGCTGGGGCACAAAAATCATCCTATCGGAAAAGAAATAGGCGTAGAAGCAAAGAAAAGCGTAGATGAAGATGGCAGAGCGCATAAGTCTTTTAAGAGAAAATTCACCGAAAACCAGGCGTTTAAGCTTTTTCTTATCCATAATGTTTCTGATATTACGGTTTGAAGCTGTAAACTTAATGGCTGGTTAAAGCTATTTGAGCGCGTATTTGAGGAAGGAAGTGCAATGGCTCTGGAATATCCTGAAGACCTAAAATATTTGGATTCTCACGAGTATGTGCGACTGGAGGGTGAGATTGCCACAATTGGCATCAGCGCCTTTGCAATCGATCAGCTGGGCGATATTGTATTTCTGGATTTGCCAGAAATCGGCGACGCCCTCTCCAAGGGAGAGAGTTTTGGGACAATTGAATCGGTGAAAGCCGTTGAAGATATGTATGCCCCAGTCAGCGGAACCGTTATAGAACGCAATACTGCCATCGTGGAAGCTCCGGAACACGTGGCGGAAGATCCTTACGGCGAAGGATGGTTTTTAAAAGTTCGGATTAACGACCCTGATGAGCTGGATGAAGCTTTATCGGCGGATGAGTATCGTTCGCAGGTGGAAGGAGAGTAGCTCGGGACTTACCCACTGCAAGCTTGAAACCTAGATCCCCCTACTACCCCGATAAATTCGGGGGAATCGGAAAAGTCCCCCAACGCATTGGGGGATTTCGGGGGATCTCTGCGTAAGTCCTATTGGTAATTCCTTCCAAAATCTAAAATCTAAAATCGCGGTAACTTCGAGACGCGGCAAATCGGTGTTTCTACAGCGCCTGACCCCGAAAAATTATTGCAAAATATGAAATAGTCGCGTCTGGAGAGCAACCTGTGGTAATTTCTATCCCTCATACCGAGTCTAGCCGTCAGCATCTGCTAGAAGAAATGGGAGAGCCGATTTCTTTTGTACAGAGGCATATCGGCCCTACCCCGGACGAAGTCCAGCAAATGCTTGAGGTATTGGGGATATCGACCCTAGATGCCCTAATCGACCAAACGATTCCGCAGGCAATCCGGCGATCGCGTTCTCTGAATGGGGCAACTCCGAAAACAGATTCGCTCCAGCTTCCCCCAGCCCAGAGTGAGTACGCAGCGCTGAGTCGATTGAAAGCGATCGCTTCCAAAAATCAGGTGTTTCGCTCATTGATTGGCATGGGCTATTCCGACTGCATTACCCCACCAGTCATTCAACGGAATATTTTAGAAAACCCCGGCTGGTACACCGCCTACACCCCTTATCAGCCAGAAATTGCCCAAGGGCGACTAGAGGCGCTGCTGAATTTTCAGACAATGATTATTGACTTGACAGGTCTGGAAATTGCCAATGCTTCCTTACTCGATGAAGCAACCGCCGCCGCAGAAGCGATGACAATGAGTTATAGTCTCTGCAAAACCAAGGCAAACGCCTTTTTTGTCTCCAGTGCTTGTCATCCCCAAACGATTGAAGTATTGCAAACACGGGCAAGACCGCTGGGCATTGAGATTATTATCGGCGCTCATCAGAGCTTTGATTTTGAGCAAGCAATCTTTGGGGCAATCCTGCAATATCCCGCCACAGATGGCACGATTTACGATTATCGGGGTTTTGTAGAAAAAGCTCATGGAGTGGGTGCTTTAGTCACGGTGGCAGCAGATCCCTTGAGCCTAACGCTGCTGACACCACCGGGAGAATTTGGGGCAGATATTGCGGTAGGAAGCACTCAGCGGTTTGGAATTCCCCTCGGATACGGGGGGCCTCATGCAGCCTACTTTGCCACCAAAGAAGAGTATAAGCGCCAGGTGCCGGGGCGAATTGTCGGAGTCTCCAAGGATGCCAACGGCAAGCCAGCACTGCGTTTAGCTTTGCAAACCCGCGAACAGCATATCCGCCGCGACAAAGCGACCAGTAATATTTGTACCGCTCAAGTTCTCCTGGCGGTAATGGCGAGTATGTATGCCGTTTACCACGGGTCAGCTGGACTGAAAAAAATTGCCCAGAATATCCATAAGCTGACGGGGATTCTAGCGTCAGGATTGAAGCGGCTGGGGTACGGCATCGGTGCAGAGCAATTTTTTGATACGTTGCGGGTAGAGTTGGGCAAACGCACTCTCGAAGACATTCTCGCAGATGCCCAAGCTCGTCAGATTAACTTGCGGATTCTGGATGCAAATGCGGTCGGAATCAGCTTGGACGAAACCACAACCGTACAGGACTTGCAAGACTTATTTGAAATTTTCGCCGGGACACATGAGTTGCCCTTTACGGTGGAAGAGTTGGGGAAAGGCGTAACCCCGTCCATACAAGGGGAACCCTTTGCCCGGAAAAGCAGCTATTTAACTCATCCCGTCTTTAACCGCTATCACTCGGAAACCGAGTTGTTGCGCTACTTGCACCGTCTAGAAGCGAAAGATTTGTCGCTGACAACATCGATGATACCCTTGGGTTCATGCACGATGAAGCTCAATGCGACGGCGGAAATGATCCCGGTAACATGGGCGGAATTTGGCAAAATTCATCCTTTTGCCCCTCCTTCGCAAACGCGGGGTTATCAAATTCTGTTCCAGCAGCTTGAGGCGTGGTTAGCAGAAATCACTGGCTTTGCGGGCATTTCTCTGCAACCCAATGCCGGATCTCAAGGCGAATATGCGGGACTGTTAGTCATTCGTCAGTATCACGAAAGTCGCGGGGAAGAACATCGGAATGTCTGTCTGATTCCCCAATCTGCCCACGGGACAAATCCTGCCAGTGCGGTCATGTGTGGGATGAAAGTGGTGGCGATCGCTTGCGACGATCGAGGCAATATTGATGTAGACGATCTCAAAGCGAAAGCCGAGAAGCATCGCAATGAACTCGCCGCTTTGATGGTGACATATCCCTCGACTCACGGCGTCTTTGAGGAACCGATTAAAGAAATCTGCAATATTGTCCACACCAACGGCGGACAAGTTTACATGGACGGGGCGAATATGAACGCCCAAGTCGGTTTGTGCCGTCCGGGAGACTTTGGGGCAGATGTTTGTCACTTAAACTTGCACAAAACCTTCTGTATCCCCCACGGCGGCGGTGGGCCAGGAATGGGGCCAATTGGGGTAATGCCGCATCTTGTGCCATTTTTACCGGGGCACTCGGTTGTTCCAACTGGCGGCGAACAAGGCATCGGTGCCGTTGCAGCGGCACCTTGGGGTAGCGCCAGCATCCTCCCCATTTCTTGGATGTACATCGCCATGATGGGGTCGGCAGGCTTAACAGAAGCGACAAAAGTAGCGATCCTCAATGCCAACTACATCGCCCGTCGCTTAGAACCTTTCTATCCCGTTTTGTACAAAGGGCAGAATGGTTTGGTGGCGCACGAGTGTATTTTAGATTTGCGATCGCTCAAAAAGTCTGCGGGTATTGAAGTGGATGACATCGCCAAGCGTTTAATGGACTACGGTTTCCACGCCCCTACCGTTTCTTGGCCTGTAGCGGGTACGGTAATGGTAGAACCCACAGAAAGCGAATCGAAGGAAGAACTGGATCGTTTCTGTGATGCGATGATCTCAATTCGTCAGGAAATTGCGGAAATTGAATCGGGTAAGATGGACGCTCAAGATAATGTCTTGAAGAACGCACCCCATACCGCAGAAGCCTTAATGACTTCCGAGTGGAATCATTCCTATTCCCGCGAACAAGCTGCTTATCCTGCGCCGTGGACGAGAGAACACAAGTTCTGGCCTACTGTCGGACGCATAGATAATGCTTTTGGCGATCGCAATTTTGTTTGCGCTTGTCTCCCGATGGACGCTTATTCACAAGGCTAGTATTGTTTGAAAGAAAGCGCGATCGCACTTGCTAATTGATGGTGAGTGCGATCGCATCTTTTTTAAAACCACATAGGTACAGAGGATGCAAAAGGGATATCGTCCTTGACTCATCGCTACCTGAGGAAGGTGTGTAGTAGTCGCCATAGGCGATTAACCCATCGCAGTAAAAAGCTGACTATAGCTTTTGGCAAACTCATCCAAATATTAGTCTTTCTGGAAAGGCTTTGAATTGCATTCTCAGCATCTTGAACATTTGCATCCAGCCCCATTGATTGATACAGATCGCGGGCATTTTGGTAAGCACCAAGGGCTTCTGATTTTCGACTTAGCTTTGCCAAGGCATTTCCTAAATTAAATAAAGAAGCCGCTTCCCCATTGGGATCGCCAATCTCCCGTTTTATTGCCAGAGACTGTTGATAGTAATCAATTGCTAGTGGGTGTTGTCCTAGACAACGGTAAGCAATGCCCAAATTACCGAGAGAAGTCGCTTCCCCATTGCGATCACCAATCTCCCGTTTTATTGCCAGAGACTGCTGATGGTAATCAATTGCCAGTGAGTGTTGTCCTAGAGAATCGTAAGCAATGCCCAAATTATTGAGAGAAGACGCTTTCTCTTTGCGCTCGCCAATCTCCCGGAATATTGCCAGAGACTGCTGATGGTAATCAATTGCCAGTGGGTATTGTCCTAGAGAATCGTAAGCAATGCCCAAATTACCGAGAGAAGTCGCTTCCCCCTTGCGCTCGCCAATCTCCCGGAATATTGCCAGAGATTGCTGATGGTAATCGATTGCCAGTGGGTATTGTCCTAAAGCATTGTAAGCATTGCCCAAATTATTGAGACAACCCGCTTCCCCATTGTGATCGCTAATCTCTCGGAATATTGCCAGAGATTGCTGATGGTAATCGATTGCTAGTGGGTATTGTCCTAGACAACGGTAAGCAATGCCCAAGCTATTTAGAGAAGCTGCGAATTCCCAACTGTCGGAGTTATTTTGCTGCCATGCTTCAACTAACTGCTTGTACAGTTCGGCTCGGACAGTGTTGTAACCTTGTAAAGTTAAAAAATCGTCACAATGGCGAATAGTGTTGAAGGCATTTTCATACTCTCCCAAGTGATAGCAGTGATAGAAAACTTCTAGATATTCTGCTACATCACTTATTGCCTGCCAGGGTTCTGGTTTGGCATTTTCTTTGTAGTATGCGATCGCCTTTTGGTGCGCCTCGGTTAGATCGTCCGCCTTTTGATTGACATACGCCAAAATGAACGGGTGAAACTGAAACCATCGCCCTCCGTTGTCGTCCCTTTCCTCCTGCAACAGAGAACACCTAGCCAACTGCCTTAGATCCTGCTCCGATACATTTTCTTCCGGCAACTGGGCATCTGCTGCGGCTGTGTTGAAAGGAATCCGATAAACACTCAAATTTAGTAGCAGTCTTTGCAACTTGTCACTAAGGCGGTTAAAGCTGGCATCTAACACCAGGCGCATCCAGATATCGATTTTGCCTCGATGCAACCCTTTCAGCTTCTCGTTAGTCACTAGCTGGGCTACGTCAGCTAAACCATACCTCTGCAAGTGACTAATCTGCGGATCTGACTCCTCTTCTGCCTGCAAAAAACCTGCAACCAGCGTCAGCAGCAGGGGATGCCCCTCTGCCTTTTTCGCAAAATCTAGCAATTCTGTCTCAGTCCCCAGAATCCCCAAAGCCCTCAACAAATTAGCCCCCTCTGCTGGGGACAATCCCGGCAAAGGAAGCCATTTCAAATTAATTTCTGGCAAATCCGGGCGTTCCCGCGTCGTTACCAGAATCACACTCTTACCGCCACATCCCAACCAACCGTGAAAAAACTCCTTGTAGATAGCATCCAACCCCTGCCCATCTTGTTGCAGCAAACTTTCCAGGTTGTCTAGGACAAGTAAATGCCGCCCCTCCCGCAGATGGTTGACCAACGCATCCACCAGCGACAATTCTGGAATTGCCTCCACAGTTGGCGGAGAAAGTCCCAACCGCAGCAAGACTCGTCGCGCCAACTCAGTAAAAGTCACGCGGCGGCTGACATCTACCCAGAACTTTTTATCAAATTCAGCGCTATCGTCGTCATAGATTTTCGCAGCCAGGGTAGATTTACCAAAGCCACCCAAACCCGTAATGCCAATCAGCCGGATATTTCCATCCGCTATCCATTCCCGGATTTTCTGCCGTTCCTCCGTGCGCCCTTGCCAACAATCCAAGCTGGGGCGCATTTCATCAAGATTAGGTGAGTTTTGAACTGGTTGAGGGCTTGTTCCTTGGTTGACTACCAGCGTCTCAACACGATTAAACTTTCAGCCAGGATTGATTCTGTCACCGAATTGCACATCCTGCGCGTCAACTTTTTCTGCATAGTAGACTTTTTCATTATCTTGAAAAGTCTGAGTCCTGCTGTTGTCTTGAGTGTTGCTGATTTGAATTTCTTTAGCCATTATCTGAATCTCTTCGGCAAATGCTGGCTCTTTGACCATGCAAGCCTGCAAATATTCAGTAACCTGTACTAATTCGGACTTCGAGCCTTGCTCAACGGCTTTAATGGCTCTTTCTGCGTCTGGATTACCCCGTAATTTATTCCAAATCTTCTGGCGTAGCAGATTTACCTTTTCGATGGCGATTTCCGTCAACTTACCAGCGCCACCTTCTATCATTCCGCCAAAGGCAATTTCTGCAATCTTTGCTGCTGTAAATTCAAGGATCATCTGTCACTGATTAGCTATGCTTGCCATTTGGTTGTAGCCCATCAACCCTCGATCTGCCAATGTTAAGATTGATGGCTTTACTAACTTTTCTCTCCTTATAAACATTGACTTTAAAGATAAAATATGTACTAAACGTATACTGTTATTGCCTAACAATTAACCCTATGACGAGGAACCCATCCAATCAACGACCGATTTTGACAATCGCGCGATCGCCTGTAGATTTACTTCTGGATGTGGGTGCGATCGCAGGCATTCTTGTACTACTCTTGCTGACTTTCCAATCTTGGACAAATCTGCCTAATACTATTCCAGTGCATTTTGATATTGCAGGTAAACCTGATGCTACGGGTAGCAAAATAACTATCTTGCTATTTCCTAGTTTGAGTATTGTATTTTATCTACTCTTTACCTTTTTGCCACGTTTTCCGCATACATTTAATTATCCTTGGGCAATTACACAAGAAAATGCTTATCGCCAATATCAAATAGCAATTCAATTAATGAATTGGCTAAAAACAGAAATTATTTGGCTGTTTACTTACATAGAATGGCAAATGATTCAAGTGTCTTTGAATAAATCAATAGGCTTGGGAATAGCATTTTTGCCGATATTTATCGTAGTAATTTTTGGTACTGTTGGAATGAGTTTGTGGCAAGCATATCAAGCGCGTTAGTTAAGCTTATAAATTCCCAAGCGATTATAAATCGCAGCTACACAGGCAAAGTCCGCCGTCGCGGACTGATAAATTGAAACCCGCGTAGGCGGGTTTTGTATGTGTAGCCGCGAATTTGATTCGCCAGGGCATTTATCAAACCTTACCCCGCAACGCCACTAACTCTTCCCACACAGATAAAGGCGAATATCCTAGTTCAAAAGCCTTTGAACTATCTAAAGAAACATCTGCTGGTCTTGGCGCAGCCATTTTTACATCTTCTTGTCGGCAAGATTTAAGCCCCGCTTCAGGAAGCTGCAATACTTCCACTAATAAGCGTCCAAACTCATAGCGCGATATCCGCTCTTTCCCGCCTAAATGAAGGCGTCCGTTTACTTTCTCCAATGCCAATAAAAGCCCTTTTGCTGCTGTTGTTCCGCTAACTGGCGTGCGGAATTCATCCATAAACAAACTTAATTCTTTCCCCTCTCTCAGCATTTCGATAAATGGCTGCATAAAACTTGTGGCGGTAGGCGTTGCCATCCCATACATTAAAGGCATTCGGCAAACAGCAGTCATCGGATAACGTTCTAACATCCCTTCCTCCGCCATCACTTTTTGCTCCCCGTAAACATTGACAGGAGACACGGGATCTGCTTCCCGGTAGGGAGGGTTTAAACCATCGAAAACTAAGTCAGTTGAAGTGAAAACGCAAGGAATCGAAGCATCCGCACAAAGTCCAGCAATATTACAAGATGCAGTGACATTAATCGGGTAGGATTCATCAGGATATTGTTGGCAAAAATTAGGTTGCGATCGCGCGGCGGTATGAATCACTCCATCAGGCTTAATTTCTTGGAACAAATGCTTGAGTTCCTGAAAATCCTTTAACTCAACTTTCAGCAAATTTACGCCAGGAATCTCTAGAGAATGGGAAAAATAAGTTCCATAAACCTCCCATTCTTGTTTTGCTAGCTGGCAAAGATGCCACCCTAAAAAACCACTGGCACCTGTAACTAAGAGTTTTTTCATCGGATTACCAAACCTGTCATATAAGCCCACAAGCTTCCGCCAGGGGCTAAACCAACCAAGCCTGCGATCGCGCAGGCGAAAATCTCTGGAAGCGGCAACCGCAGCCAAAGCCCGCGAAAGCCGCACCCTTAAAGGTGACGGCTGCTAACTCAGAACAAAAGCATCGTAGCTCATCCTTTAAGATACTAAGGGCAGTTTTGTAGAACCTGACCCTCGGTGTATCGTTCATCACTTGTGAGTACGCGCTATGCAGTGGCTAAGCGAGCGATCGCTCATGGCAGTCCCGACGGTCACAGGCAGCGAGAATCAGGGAAATGTTGCTGAATTAGTAATTTTTCTGATCGTCTTGTTGTTGGTTGCCACGGGGGTTGCCTTACTATCTCGACGATTTCGGATTCCCTACATTACAGGGTTAGTATTGGCAGGGTTGGCGATTACAGAGCTTTTGCCAGGTCGCATCCGTCTGGATTCCTCCCTGATTTTTAATCTTTTTTTGCCGATTCTACTGTTTGAATCGGCAATTAATACCGACGTCAGTCGTCTACGCAGCACGTTTAAACCCATTGCCTTATTAGCAGGAGTGGGCTTTCCCCTCTGCGCTGCTATCACCTCAGTCTTGCTGAAACTAGAACTGGGCTTAGATTGGGTTCCCGCCTTGCTAGTTGGGGTCATTTTGTCAATTACAGATACCGCCTTAGTGATTGCGGTTTTCAAGGAAGTATCTGTTCCCTACCGACTGGTCACGCTCGTAGAAGGTGAAAGCTTAGTCAACGATGATGTGGCGCTGGTTTTATTTAGCCTGATCTTGACTGCAAATTCAACCGGATCATTAACGCCCCTCGATGTCGTACAGGCATTTCTGTTCGTGATTGTCGGTGGAATCTTAGTTGGCTTAGCCTTGGGCTATCTCAGTATTGGTTTATTTAGCCAAGCAGACGATCCTCTCAGCGTGATTCTACTCACGATTGCCGTAGCGCTGGGAGCCTTTCAACTGGGCGAATTTTTCCACGTATCCGGTGTGGTTGCCGTTGTGGTGGCAGGACTAATTGTCGGCAACTTGGGGGTTTCTCGCAGTACCTCTGCTTCTACTCAAGTTACTTTGTTCAGCTTCTGGGAATTCGCCGGGTTTGGTGTCAATACCTTTATTTTCTTACTCATTGGCTTAGAGATTAATCTTGTCACCCTTTGGCAGACGCTACCAGCCGTTCTTCTCGCACTGATTGCCTACCAAGTCGGGAGGGCACTCACCGTTTATCCACTCTTAGACGTAGTGCGTTTTTTTGACAAACCCATTCCGGTGAAATGGCGGCACGTTCTCTTTATGGGCAATATTAAAGGCTCACTTTCAACCGCCTTGGCGTTAAGCTTACCGACTAATTTACCAGGGCGAGATAAGCTGGTTGTCATTGTCTTAGGAATTGTGCTGCTGTCGTTGGTAGGACAGGGAGTAAGTTTACCGGGGTTTGTACGCCGTTTAAAGCTCGATCGCCATTCCGAATCACGGCAGCAGATTGAAGAATTGCAAGCTCAATTGATGACATCCAAAGCAGCGCAGGATGAATTGGAGAGCCTCCTGAAATCGGGAGTTTTACCAAAATCAATCTACGAAGAGATGCGAGCCGCTTATCAGGTGCGGGTGGCAGCTTCTGAAAGAACATTGCGGGAGATATATAATCAGCGTCCCGAAGACTCTGCTGATGAAAGTAGCGATCGCCTAAAATTAGACACGATTCGTCGGCAATTACTATTGGCAGAAAAGCAGGTACTCAATGACGCCCTCCGCAGGCGGATTCTCTCAGAAGAAGTGGTGCAAGAACGTATCAAAACCATTAACGAGCAACTTCTAAGTTTGGAAGATGACTAGAACACAAACCTAAGAAATCAATCACTTGATGTAACTTTTCCGATTTCGTGACGACTAGCACAGTTGCTCCCGCCTCTAGCACTGTCTTTCCATTCGGAATGACGAGATCGGTTTGGGGATGGGATTGATAGCCAATAATTAAAGAACCGCTGGGAAACCGAGAATCTTGAGCGACTTGTGCCACGGTACGACCCGCAATGTCAGACTCTGGTGGCACTTTGAGTTTGAAGACTTCTACCTGACCCTGCTCAAAGTGCATCATCGATTCTACTTGGGGATATTCGATCGCATTCACCATCGTGGTCACGGCTAGGTCAACCGTACTGATAACATGATGCGCTCCGGCAATCCGATAAGGTTCGGCAAAATCACTTTGGCGCATCCGAGTCACGATATGGGAGACGCCATAGTGCTTGGCAAGTGTCACCATTGCCAGATTTAAAGCATCATTGCGGAGGGCGGCAACAAGGGCATCTGCCTTGCGAATTCCTGCTTCCATTAGCACTTGCGTACTGACGGCACTGCCTTCAAAAGCCATCGCTCCGACTTGTTCGCGAGCATACCGGCAGGCGGTGGGATCGGTATCGATGATGGCAACCGTGTGTCCTAATTCTACTAATTGTTGGGCTAAGTCCAGCCCGACCAGTCCTGCTCCACCAATCAATACGTACATGGCTCACCTCTGTTGCAGGTATTTACGTCTGACCCTCAAAATCTACAGTGTAGTTGCTGGGCGGCGAAAGGAGTAAATTATCCCAATTGTTACTCAGGGCGATCGCGTTTTTAAATTTGCACCGCAACGGACAATGGCAGAGGAAAGTTGAAAAGCTGGCATCATATCCACTTGAAAATTGTTAATCAGACCTATTCACTCTTGAGCAGGCACCTGCCAAATCTTAATGCTGCCATCATGACTGCCAGTCGCTAAAGTTTGCCCATCGGGACTGAAAGCGAAGGAATTTACTTTACTGTCATCTCCTGCCAGAGTGCTTTTGAGTTCGCCAGTGCGAGGATTCCACAGTTTGATTGCATTGTCCAAACTGCCGCTGGCGATTGTCTGTCCCTTGGGGCTGAAAGCAACAGAATTAATTAACGTGGCATTTCCCTTCAAAGTAGCGATCGCTTCCCCGTTACGAGGATTCCACAGCTTGATGGTGCCGTCATTACTGCCACTGGCGAGGAGTTTTCCATCAGGATTGAAGGCGACGGAATTTACCCAATCGGAATGCCCTTCTAGGGTGCGAATGCGGATGCCCGTGCGCGGATTCCATAAGTTGATCGAGCGATCGGCACTACCACTGGCTAATGTGCCCCCATCAGGGCTAAAGGTAACGCAATTCACCGCATCTAAATTCCCCGTCAGGGTGCGGATGAGTTCCCCGTTGCTCAGCTGCCAAAGCTTGATCGTCTTGTCTAAACCACTGCTGGCTAAAGTTTTTCCATCGGGACTGATGGCAATGGATAAAACTGAGGTGGAATCCCCGTTAAGGGTGTGGATGAGTGCCCCGTTACTGAGTTGCCATATCTTGATGGTGCCGTCATAACTGCCACTGGCGACAAGTTTTTTATCCGGACTAATGGCAACGGCATGAATGGGTTTGATATGTCCTGCTAGGGTACGGATGCGGATACCTTTGGGTAAATTCCACAACTTGATAGTGCCATCTTCACCGCCACTGGCAAGAATCTGCCCATCGGTACTGATGGCGATCGCCTGCACATACTTAGAATGCCCTGTAAGCGTGTTGAGTGGCTGGGCTGGCTGAGATGCCGTAGTTGATGTATAGGCGGTTAAATCCTCCCCTGTTACAGGGTTGGCAGAGGATTCGAGCGAACTGCACCCAGTCAAAGTCGTCACTGCACCCAAAGCGATCGCCACGAAAACTTTTCCGAACGTTGGCTGATGTGTCATGGATAGTCACCGCAGAAAACATCACGTCTATCCAGGATGGATACAATATAAATTTGGAGCTGTCATCATCCACTCGGATGAGCATATCTGGTTATGTCCCTGCCTGTTGTCGCTATTATCGGTCGCCCGAATGTGGGCAAATCTACTCTTGTCAATCGATTGGCAGGTGTACAAGACGCCATTGTGCATGATGAACCTGGAGTCACGCGCGATCGCACCTATCGTTCCGCCTTCTGGGAAGACCGGGAGTTTGTCATCGTCGATACCGGCGGCTTGGTGTTTAATGATGACACCGAGTTTTTACCCCTAATTCGGGAACAGGCAATGTTGGCACTCTCAGAAGCGAGTGCCGCAATCTTTGTCGTCGATGGTCAGAGTGGCTTAACAGCAGCGGATGAAACGATCGCCGACTGGTTGCGTCAACAACCCGTGCCCGTCCTGCTAGCGGTGAATAAATGCGAATCCTCCGAACAAGGTCTCACCCAAGCAATGGAGTTTTGGGAACTGGGATTGGGCGAACCCTTCCCCGTCTCTGGCATTCATGGGAGTGGCACCGGCGAATTACTTGATGCCCTGATTACCTATATCGTGCCCGCGGGAGAAATCCCAGAAACTGAAGAAATTAAAGTCGCCATTGTCGGACGTCCCAATGTCGGGAAATCTAGCTTGCTGAACGCCTTTGTCGGCGAAAATCGTTCTATCGTTAGCCCGATTTCTGGCACGACCCGCGATGCCATCGATATGGTAGTAGAACGCAACGGTAAAACCTACCGATTGATCGATACCGCCGGGATTCGCAAAAAGAAAAACGTTGAATACGGCCCGGAATTTTTTGGGATTAATCGCGCCTTTAAAGCGATTCGTCGCGCCGACGTGGTTTTGTTAGTCATTGACGCGGTGGATGGCATCACCGAACAAGACCAAAAACTGGCTGGGCGGATAGATGAAGAAGGTCGCGCTTGCGTCATCGTCATCAATAAGTGGGATGCAGTTGAAAAGGATTCCTACACCATCTACGAGTTTGAACGCAACTTTAAAGGACGGTTGAACTTTATCGATTGGGCAGAAACAATTTTTGTCAGCGCTCAAACAGGTCAGCGGGTGGAAAAAATTCTAGATTTAGTGAATACAGCCGCCGAACAACACAAACGCCGCGTCACGACTGCTGTAATTAATGAAGTGCTACAAGAAGCGATTTCTTGGGTTTCCCCGCCCACGACCCGTCAAGGGCGTCAGGGCAAGATTTATTACGGCACCCAAGTGAGCAGCCAACCCCCAGCGATCGCGCTATTTGTCAACGATCCCAAGCGCTTCAATGACAACTATCGCCGCTACATCGAAGGTCAATTCCGAAAACAGTTGGGTTTTACTGGAACCCCAGTACGCTTATTCTGGAGAGGGAAAAAAGTCCGCGAGGTGGAAGCGGGCAGTCGTAGTAACCGAGCTACTCGCGTTTAATCGATTAAAAATTAAAAATGTAAAATGAATTTTTGCATTTTTAATTTTTAATGTTTAATTTTTAATTTTCTATGGATTTACTGCGATCGCTGCCGCTGGGGCTGTACCTCGAACAACCAATCACTTGGCTGCATCACCTCGACCCCAGGGTGAAAATAGCTTGGTTGATGAGCTTTCTCATCGCTCCAGTCCTGGCAAATCCCATCTGGCGCATCGCTCTGGCGGTGCTGCTAGTTGCCATTACTGTGACGGCGGCGATTCCATTGCGCGTATGGAAGCAACAAATGGGTTGGCTGTTGATGCTGTGCTTTTTTGTTTTCATCCTGAGCATGATTGCTCCCGATGGACTTGGAGCAGACTCTCAGCGACGTCTCCCAGCCGATGAAATATCTTTTATTCAGACTGCTACTCCCAAGCCAGGAGTTGTCAAATCCGCTGCAACTCAAAAACCAGAGGCGACAAAACCAGTCTCCTCTCAAAACCCTTCAAACTACCGTTACGTGCTGTTCCACCAAGGGCCAGTCAAAATTACTCGCAAGTCCTTGGCGCTAGCGATTAACGTGAGTACCTTACTATTTACCTTGATTTACAGCACCAACCTGTTTTTGCTAACCACAGCTCCAGAGGAGATTACTGCGGGGATCGAGAGTTTGATGCGACCGCTGCGAGCATTCAAATTTCCCGTGACAGAAGTTGCTCTAACCTTAACTTTATCGCTGCGCTTTATTCCCCTGGTTTTAGAAGAAGTGCAAAATTTAGTTCGTTCCGTGCGGACACGGGCAATTAACTGGAAAAAACTGGGTATCCGCAAAAGTCTGCAACTTTGGTTGATGGTTGCCGAACGGTTGCTTGAAAATCTCCTCTTACGAGCCGAGCAAATTGCTAGCGCCATGAAGGTTCGCGGCTTTACCAGCCCCAATAGCCATCGCGTCCAATGGCACCAGTTGCGTCTCAAAAAGAGCGACTGGGCGGGACTGGTGAGTTTGGTCGTACTTTGGGGGGCACGGCTGATGTGGGGATGGGAAAGTTAAAAATTAAAAATTCATATGAAACCTTGGTTTTGGCGATCGCTTCCTCTACAACATCGAACTGGCTCAGAAGTATTCGCCGCCCTGTTTCTGGACGCTGGTAAAATTGCTACCCTACTCGAAAGTCCCTATAATCCGCTCCTTCAACACTCACCTGAAGCCAAGAACGCGATCGCCAGATATTCAATTTGTGCCGGTGCGCCGCGCTTTATAGATGGCGTGCAGGCAGTGTGGACTCCACCCATTGGCGAGATCCTCCCCTTCCTACGCCGCTTGCGGCAACGTTCTGCCTTCAGGGATGAGTCCCTACAGCCGTCACTACCTTTCACTGGCGGCTGGCTGGGATGGCTGGGTTATGACCTCGGTTGGGAGATCGAGCAGCTACCCAATTTAAATTCTGACCCTCTACCATTCCCGGTTGCTTATTGGTATGAACCAGCATCCTTTGCTGTCCTCGACCATTGGGAACAAACCCTATGGCTAGCCGCTAGCGATGAAGCCGAACTCGATTTCTTGCAAAACCTGCTGGAAAGCCGAACGCAGTGCGGGATAGCAGAGGAGCCAGCATCTTCAATCCAAAATCCAAAATCCCCCCATTTCCATTTTTGGACGCCTCAAACTGATTACGAAGATGCGGTGCGGCAAGCGAAAAAGTATATCCGAGCCGGAGATATCTTTCAGGCAAATCTTTCCCTACGCTTTGAAAGCCGCGTAACCGCCAGTCCTTGGTCAATTTATCAAGCGTTACACCAAATTAATCCTTCTCCCTTTGCTAGCTATTGGCAGACTCCGTGGGGGGCACTCATCAGCTGTTCTCCAGAACGATTGGTTCAGATGCAAGATCGACAAGCGCAAACGCGACCGATTGCAGGAACGCGATCGCGCGGCACCACCCCCGCCCTCGACGAGCATTTGGCGCAAGACTTGATTGCCAATGCCAAAGAAAGAGCCGAACACATTATGCTGGTGGATTTAGAGCGAAACGACTTGGGGCGTGTGTGCGAGTGGGGTTCTGTAGAAGTCAACGAACTTTTCACAATTGAGCGCTACAGCCATGTCATGCACCTCGTAAGCAACGTTATCGGTAAAATTCGCCCAAACTACGACGCGGTTGACCTAATTCGCGCCTTCTTCCCTGGCGGTACTATCACTGGGTGTCCGAAAGTCCGCTGTATGGAAATCATTGAAGAACTCGAACCCGTGCGTCGCAATTTGTTCTATGGTTCCTGTGGCTTTCTCGATTGGCGCGGGCACCTAGATTTAAATATCTTGATCCGTACTCTCCTCTATCCCAAGCGTGCCGATGCAGCGATGGTTTACGGGCAAGTCGGGGCGGGAATCGTTGCCGATAGCGATCCAGAACGAGAATGGCATGAGTCTCTACACAAAGCTCAAGCTCTGCTAGCAGCCCTGGGAAGTTTTAATGTTATTAGTGATTAGTTCTGGGTCATCAGTCAAATACCATTAGCGAATGGCTACCAGACAGGGTTTTGAAGAGCCACTCTTCTATTAGCAACTAGCAACAGAATGATTCGGCTGGGAACAGATATTGTTTATATGCCTCGAATTAAAGCCGCTGTTGAACGCTTTGGCGATCGCTTCTTGCAGCGCGTCTATACTTTTGATGAACAACAAGATTGCGGCTACACTCAGAACGATATCAGTCGCCTCTCTATCAACCAGCTAGCAGGGCGCTGGGCGGCAAAAGAAGCCGTTGCTAAAGCACTGGGAACTGGATGGCGGGGAGTCAGCTACACCGATATTGAGATTCGACGTTTACCCACAGGTGCGCCGCAAGTATTTCTTCACCATTCAGCCGCCGCCCAGACAGCAGGGTGGGAAGATTGTCAGTGGCAGCTAAGCATCAGCCATGATGGCGATTATTCGGTAGCCACCGCCATCCTCGTTTGCTCACCCTGAAAAGTGTCGCCAATTCCCAAACATTCTCTCTGAGGTGCCCGAATACAAGCTATCATCTGCATAGTTTGAACTAGAGTGAAACATCTTGGGTTTCAACAGAGAGCGGCTGTCGCGAGTCGTACTGCCGCTTAAACTCTTCGACTTTTCCCAATCTCTCCCTTAGGGATGGGCATTCTTCGCGTGGATGTTAATGAGCAGCGAAACCTATTTAAATCACCCTACATTTGGCTTACTTTACAGAGTGTGTCTGCTTGAGGACAGCCAGGAACTATTTACGACCCTTTATGCCCAGCGTCTCTTCTTTTTGGTGAATACCAGTCCTACCGGCATCACGTTTGAACCGATTACCCGCAGCGATGGTCGCCTCATGGTGGAAAACCGTTTGCGGATGCTCCGTCGCAACGGTCAAATGGAGGAGTACACCCAACTTCAGGCTATTCATAAGCGAACATTTCAATAGGGGCCAGCAATTAAAAATTAAAAAATCCTTTTTAATGCAAGCATTTTTAATTTTTGCTTCCCTGTTTATTTTCAAGTGAAGTCAAATGACTGGAGCGATCGCCCAACGCCTTTCTGAAATTCGCCAGCAACTACCGGAATCTGTCCGCCTCATCGCCGTTACGAAACAGGTTTCCCCTGAAGCCATGCGCGAAGCTTATGCAGCGGGAGTAAGGGATTTCGGCGAAAGTCGCATCTCTGAAGCTGAACTTAAACAAGCGCAACTGCAAGATTTACCAGACATCACCTGGCACCTGATTGGACACCTTCAAAGTAATAAAGCTCGAAAAGCCCTAGAACAATTTCAGTGGATTCACTCGATAGATAGTTTAAAATTAGCCCAACGATTAAACGAACTGGCGCTTGAGCTGTCGCGATCGCCCTTCATCTGCCTGCAAGTGAAACTACTGCCAGATCCCAACAAGTATGGGTGGACAGTTCCTCAACTGCTTGCCGATTTACCAGCCTTGAATGAGTGCTACAATCTGCAAATTCAAGGTTTGATGACAATTCCGCCTTTCGATCTCAAGGCTTCTGAAATCCTGTCAGTTTTCGATAGAACCCGCAAACTAGCCGATGAAATCAGACAGCAAAACTGGTCAAATATTCAAATGCAGCAGCTATCAATGGGAATGTCAGGTGATTACCCGCTAGCTGTGCAATCTGGGGCAACAATGATACGTTTGGGGCGAATTCTTTTTGGAGAACGGGCATCCTGAAAAGCCCCACTATGCTTACAAATGTCAACATCTATTCCGAACAGATGAGTGGGGTAATGAAGAGGCATCGGATATTATATTGCCAGCACGACTATATGATTGTTATTGTCGTTTCCTTAAACTAGGACTGCTGCCTCAAGGGTGCCCTGCGATCCCAGCCCCAAAGTCTAACCTTAAATCGTGATGGAGCGTGAACTGTGAATAATATTTTTTCTAAGCTACGAGATTTCGTGGGTCTCAATGAGCCAGCTCAATACGAGTATGACGAGTACGAAGAAGCCGAGGGAGAAGAGTACCAAAATCTCTATCAAGAACAGCATCCTCAACCGACGACAGCAGAAGAAGAACGTCGCCAGAGCCGTCGAGCGCGGACAAACACACCTGTTGCAAGAGAAATAGAAATGGGGACAACAATGAATAATGTAATTGGGATGCCCGGTTCGGTGAATGGAATTTCGGAAGTGATCGTGATGGAGCCACGTTCTTTTGAAGAAATGCCCCAGGCAATTCAAGCATTACGCGAGCGGAAGTCAGTCGTGTTAAACCTGACAATTATGGACCCAGATCAGGCGCAACGAGCTGTAGACTTTGTTGCCGGTGGCACTTATGCGATCGATGGGCACCAAGAGCGGATCGGCGAAAGTATCTTTCTGTTTACACCGAGTTGTGTTCAAGTCAGTACCCAGACTGGCGTGGTTCACGAAGTGCCTCAACCACAAGTCCGGATTCCCCGTCCCTCTGCCCCCTCCCCAGCTTGGTCAAACGAACCGACCCGGATGGCGCAGTAAAATTTTTGAGTCGAGACGCTTGTTAGCGGTCAATGGTCAGTCGTAACGACTAAAAACAACTGACCGCCGACAACGGACTTTTCATGCTGATAGGGATTGGGGGACGAGGTTGGCTACTAAATTCGGCATGATTGGTGGCGGGGTAATGGGAGAAGCTCTATTATCCCGCCTGATGCAAAAACAGCTTTATGCCACAGAAGAAGTCTTGGTGAGTGAGCCGCAAAGAGAGCGGCGAGACTTTTTAGCGCAGCAGTACGGCATCCAGGTGACGGCAGAGAATCGGGCGGTGGCGGCGGCAAAGGATGTGCTGTTACTGGCGATTAAACCTCAAGTGTTTGCAGCGGTGGCGGCAGACTTGGAGAAAGAAATTTCTGCCCAAGCGTCGCCGCCAGTCGTGATTTCGATTATGGCGGGTGTTTCTTTGAGTCAACTGGAAGCAGCTTTTCCCCAGGCTCCAGCGATTCGGGCGATGCCGAATACTCCGGCGACGGTAGGGGCAGGAATGAGTGCGATCGCGCTGGGTCAGCACGCCACCGAACGCCACTTAGAACAAGCAAAGGCGATCTTCCAGGCGGTGGGAGAGGTTGTTGAAGTGCCGGAATCCTTAATGGATGCGGTGACAGGGCTTTCGGGTTCGGGTCCCGCTTATGTGGCGCTGATGGTGGAAGCACTCGCAGATGGTGGGGTAGCAGCTGGATTGCCAAGAGCGATCGCGTCTTCGTTAGCCCTGCAAACCGTCTTGGGGACTGCCCAGATGTTGCACGAATCGGGAATGCATCCCGCTCAACTAAAAGACCGCGTGACTAGCCCTGGAGGTACAACTATTGCTGGGATTGCCCAGTTAGAAAGGGCTGGTTTCCGCTCGGCTTTGATTGAGGCAGTGGTGGCGGCTTCTCGGCGCTCTCAGGAGCTTGGTCGTTAATGCATCGCTGAATACTCTTTTCCGGCTGCCAAAAGTAAAATGATTTGTTAAAAATCCTTTATGCGGCAAAAATGGGCAAATAAAGTCTTTATTTTTAGCCTTTTACTGATACTGGTCGTTACACTTTTTCCGTATGATTTTGCCTTTAAAGAGAATGCTAGTAAAATAAATTATCGCTTTCTCACTTCAGAATTTTTTAAATTAAGAAATTTTTACGACTTAATCACTAACGTTTTATTATTTTCCCCCTTTGGTTTCGTCTTTTCCTGCTTGATGCAGCGAAAAAGATTCCCAGGTATCAAGACAGTTGGTTTCATCTTATTAACTTCTTTTTGTTTAAGTTTTACAATTGAAATTTTACAGCTATTTATTCCTTCTCGAAGTTCCTCTTTTGTCGATATTGGTGCCAGTATTTTAGGTGCTTTTATCGGGTTTTTAAGCTTTCGTTTAGGGGGAGATAAAATCTTAGGAGCAGCTTTAAATCTTCTTAGAAGTAGTAATAGTTTTCTTTCGATCAAAAAGTTAACGACTGCTTTTATTGGATATATTATATTGATTTTTCTAACAACGCTCCTTTGGCAAAATTCTGGAAGTCTCAGTAATTGGAATCACACTTTCCCGCTGAGTCTTGGCAACGAGCCAACCGGAAATAGACCTTGGAAAGGATATATTTCAGAGCTATACGTCGCGAATAAAGCAGTTTCAGATCAAGAAGCAGAATCCGCATTTTCCTCGGAAATCCCATTTTCTGCAATCAAAAAAGACCTAGTAGCTTTTTATCAATTGACAGGTACAGGTAGTTACCCCGATTTAACTGGGCACCTTCCAGATTTATCTTGGCGAGAAAATTCCCCAACTACTCAGGATCAAAGGGGTGTTTCGCTCAATTCAAATCATTGGCTAGAGACAAAAAGCTCTGTAGCCTTGATGACACAAAAGATTGCCGCAACTTCTCAATTTACAATAGGTGCTGTTGTTGCTACTGCTGACACAATGCAGGCTGGCCCTGCTCGAATTATTTCCCTTTCAGCAGATGATGAAAGCCGCAATTTTACCCTTGGGCAAAAGGGAGCGGATTTGGTGTTTCGAGTGCGAACTCCAGTCACCGGAAAAAATGCAACAAGCTATCAACTAGCTGTTCCAAATGTTTTTGGTGACACCAAGAATCATCAGATACTTCTTACCTATGAAGGGTCAATTCTTAAAATTTATATAGATGGATTGAAACAACCTTACTCGCTGAAACTGATTCCAGAGGTGATGATTTTTCAGCTATTACCTTTTGATGCTAATAGTATTAATCTAGAAATCTACAAGATTTTCTATTATGGATTGATTTTTATCCCTATTGGCTTCTTTCTAGCACTCATTAGTGCAAGAGCCAGAGAAAAACTTATTTTTTATGCCGTATTGCTTTTTGGAGGAATTTTATTCCCATCTTTAATATTAGAAGCCATATTAGCGATTGGAAACCAGAGAGCAATTAGGCTGGATAATCTACTATTTAGCATGGCACTAGCTGTTAGCACCATGCTGATAATGAAAAGGTGGGCTAACTCTTGGTTACGCAGGGAGATAACAGCATAAAAACGAGTAAAGATGCGAAATGACGTTTAGTATCACAACACCTAAGCATCTCTATAAGTTAGGAAATAAGTTAGGAACTTTGTTCGGGTTCTGTTGATAATTTTTGACCGATTTGGGGTTCGGTACCGGCAAGTAAACGCTCAATGTTGCTCTGGTGTCGCCAGATGACGTAGATACCGCCAGCGATCGCAAAGATTAGATAAGGTAAGGGCTGTTTGAAAATTAACATCCAAACCGAAACCGCGATCGCACCCGCAATGGAACCGAGGGAAACAATTCGGGAAAAGGCAATAACTGTGCCAAACACCGCTGCTGTTCCCAACGCCACAGGTAAGGACATGGCAAATAAAACGCCCAGGCTCGTGGCAACTGATTTCCCGCCCGTGAAGTTCAGCCAGACAGATTTACTATGACCGATGCTGGCAGCGAATCCGGTGCCAGCGACTAACCAAGATTCCCAGGTGACAGGCAGGACAGACGTTGGCGCAAAAGTTGGCGCGAAGGCATAGAAGGCGTAAACCAAAGCGATCGCGCCGACTCCTTTAAATAGATCGATCAGTAACACCGCGATGGCTGGCCCTTTTCCCAGGTTTCTGAGAACATTGGTGGCACCCGTAGAACCAGATCCCTGCTCTCGAATATCAATCCCTTTGAGCCAGCGTCCTGCCAAATAACCCGTAGGAATCGAGCCTAAGAGATAGGCTGCGATTAACAATGCCCCACTTAAAGCCAGCTGTAGACCCATCTAACGCCTCTTGCTTGTAGCTCAATTCGTCTGTCGCTAATATCTCATATCAGCGGACATCTGCTGAGGATCGGGTGCAAAAGCTAACCACAGAGGAAATTGCAGCAGCGACAGATTAATCTGATCTTCTGTCTCATCAATGATAATCAGCGGCATCTGCCGTTCCTTAACCAGACGCTCTGCCTTTTGCACAACCGCTTCTGGGGATTCAAACAAAACGATTCCCTGCTCTGGACCAAAATCAGAGCGGGAAATGCCCAGACAGTCTTGCAAACCCCGTCGCCATTCTCCCAATCGTTCTGGGGAGTTGGCAAGGATCAGGGCGCGAACGCGATCGCCATACAGCGTGCTTAATACCGAGATGACGGAAGAAGCAATCAGGATATTTTGCAGGCGACTGCCCATTGTCCGCAAAGCGCCTCTTCCTCCTTGCGTGAAAAACCAGTTCGCAACTCGCTCCGCATGAACCGGCTCAAAGGTACGACGCAATTGCCAGGGCGGGCCATAATAGTCAGGTCGCGTCCGGTACTGGTCTAAAATACTGCGAATTTGTTTTGCAGTTGATTGAAAGCTCTGTTCTGTAAATTTGGGGTTTACAGGCGATGCAGCCTTCGACTCTTCCACGACTGGAACTACCTTGGGGGGTTCTGGTTCCTTCTGGAGTTGCAATTCTTCTGCCGCTACTACCAAATCTTGTAAGCTACCGACCAGATAATCTTTAAAGCCTTGCACCCGAATGGCTAATTCTTGGGAGGTGCCAGCAAAGGTTCTTCGCATTTCCTCTCGGATGCGTTCCCGTCGTCGTTCCAGTTGTTCAACGGAAATTTGTAGTGTTTGTCTGCGTTGTTCCAGATCGTTCAAAGACTCCTGCACCAGACGGTTTAACGCCGCTTGGGTTTGAGCCATCTGGTCTTGCAGAACTTTATTATGAGAAGCTTGCAGGGCGGCAATTTCCTGAATTAATGCCTCTTCCTGCTGTTGTAAATCAGCCACCCGTTGCTCTAAAACAGAGACGGAATTTTGCATCGCTACTGTTATATTTGGCTCCTCAGCATTATCTGATTCCTCAACAACGGCGACTACAGTTATATCTGGCTCCTCAGGCTCCTCAGAATTATCTGATTCCTCAACAACGGCGGCAATTTCCGCTTCTGAATCATCAAATGCCTCCACAACAGCGGCAATTTGTAATGCTATAAGATTGTCTGAGGCTGGATCCGCAGTTACAGTTTCCTCTTCTGGCGCTTCTAAATTGTCCGATGCTTCAACAACTGGCTGTTGCTTTTGTTCTTGCTCTTGTTCTTGTTCTTGGGTTTGAGGTTCGTCTGAATTCATCTAACAATTAACACTTAACAACTAACAATTAACTACTCATCTGTAAGGACGCGCATCTGTGTATCCCTACGCACTTGCTTTTGGACAGCGTTGTTCCAAGCAAGTTTTTAGCATTTTGGGATCGAAGAGAACCGGCAAAAAGTGAATGCTTTTAACTTCTTTGAAGTAAAACAGAATCGGCACTGGAGTCCAGAATATCTGCCAATTTTGCCATTCCTGGTAGGGAAAACGCCGAATTAAGGTTTGGGAACGATAAACATCTAATGCTGTTTCGGTGAATTGCAGGCGAATCGTTGCCGCCTGAAACAGCAAGAACAAACCAAATGCAGCGATCGCTAAACTCACCCAAGGTTGAACGAATAACAGCCCAATCGAAGCCGCCACTAACACTAAAGGAATTGCGTAGCTGGGTGCCAGTTCAACAGTTTGTGAAGGTAAAGAAGATGTGGTAGTAGTCACAGGCATAAACCCGATATTGTAAACTATCGTACTAGACCTACCCACTTTCTTAGCGTACAAGCTGAAGTGGGGCGGCAGTTCAAATCCCGATTCGAGACTCAATCTCAGGATTGCAACTTTATTTATTTTAAAGGTTTTCCGCCTCAGACCCCTTTAAGTACGGCACTGCCCGTTCCCTGAAACATCAACCACGATAAGAAAAAGTTAGAAATAAAGATAGCTAGCAAAGCTGTGACGACTGCTGTGGTGGTCGATTGTCCAACACCTTTTGCTCCCCCAGTGGTTGTTAAGCCCCAACTGCAACCAATTACGGCAATCAGCGCCCCAAAGAAAAATGCCTTAATTAAGGCACTACACAAATCCCAGACTTGCAGGAAATTCCGGGCAGACTCTAAAAATACATTTGGGGCAATTCCGTAGAGATTTCTGGCAATGAGCAATCCCCCTGCCATGCCAGTGAGGATAGACAAAATGGTTAAAACTGGCAGCATTAAGCAGCAGGCGATCGCGCGGGGAATCACTAGGTAATCAATCGGGTCGGTTTTCAGCATATAGAGGGCGTCGATTTGCTCGGTGACGCGCATCGTGCCAATTTCAGCGGCAAACGCCGAACCGACTCGTCCTGCCAAAATCACGGCAGTCAGGACAGGGCCAAGTTCCCGGCATAAGGAAAGCGCTAACACTCCGCCCACAGCACTGCCCGCACCCAAGTTGACAAATTCTCGCGCCACCTGAATGGTGAATACCATGCCGACAAAACCGGCTGTTACCAACGCAATCAAGAGCGATTCTGGGCCAACCATCGCCATTTGGTCGAGGGTGTTGCGCCGATGGATTTTTTTTGTCAGAAGGTGAACGACCACCTGCCCACCCAGCAAAATCGCCGCCAGCAACCGCTGACCCCATAACTCTAAGCTGGAACCGGAAGAAGTCTCGCTCAAGGTTGCCCTGCTGACTTAACGACTGTGTAAAGCATAGATGTGTAAAGCATAGCTGATGAGCGGCGAGCTACAAGAATCTCTTTTGTGCTGTTTGCGTTCTGAAGTGAGGATTCTCAAGGGTTTCGCCCCCTCTGCGGCACTCCTATAGAAGGAATGAATGAATTTCTGAGATATGTTTACGGACTTTAAACAAGATTTTTAAGGTTTATTTAAGATTTCTGACAGATCGGGATAGTGACAGCGATCGCTTCTATCGTATATAGAAGTTGAAAGTATCGTTCCCAATTCCCCCCTCGGCAGTTCATTCGCACTTACGGTTTCATGAACATTTTGCCTAACTATTTCCGTTCCCTACTCTTGACGAGTTTTCTTAGCTTCACCGCCCCGATTCTGCTGTTCGCTAGTGTGTTGGCAAGTCTGTCCATACTAGGTTACATTCCCCTCCTTGAAGCAGTCAGTCAGTGCGGCAGAGCGGTAATTTTAGAGTTTCTTACCGTCTTCGGCAGCGGATGTTCCATTGAAGGTCTCCTGGTAATCGGTTTTACCTGTAGCGTTGCTGGAGCCATGTTTGACACCTACGCCTTTTATCGTTACCAAAATTTACGTGGAAATTAATCTTTCGCGATCGCTTTCGTCGTTGCCAAATCCCCAACCATCAACAAGCGTTCTGTTGCGCGATCGCAGTTCTGACAGAATTTGTTAGAGAATGCCGTCTCTACCCAAGTTAGGTAAGATTGTGCCCCCAAAAGCGAGGCACAACCACAAAAGACTTACTTTACAGATTCCACCGATCGCAATTTCGCTTCATTTGTGTCGGATCTGGTCGTAAATCTTCAAATATTCCGCCCCTGGATCTTTCCACGAGTAGTCATACTCCATACCCTGGAGCGCAAGCTGACGAAACTCTTCGGGATGGTTGTACCACAGCTTAAAAGCACGCTCCATTGCTGATTCAAACGCCGGCTCATCACTGTGCTCGAACACAAAACCATTCCGTTTTTCCGGGGGCTTTGTTTGGTCGTAGTCTCGGTCAAACACAGTATTCACCAGTCCACCAACTGCCCGCACGACTGGCACCGTGCCGTACTTTAAGCCAATCATCTGAGTCAGTCCGCAGGGTTCGTAGTTGCTAGGGACAATAATCATATCCGCCCCGGCATAGATCAGGTGGGATAACTCTTCATTAAAGCCAAGTTCTAGATGAACGTCAGGATTCTCATTCAAAAAGGCTTTTTCGTGCTGGAAATGGGTATTGATTCCCGGTTCCGTTGCCGAACCCAACAATACAAATTGCGCCCCATTGTTGAGTGCGTAGTAGATCGCATGATGGACAAGATGGACGCCTTTTTGAGCGTCTAAGCGACCGATGTAGGCAACGATGGGTTTATCAACGTCGCGGAGCAAAAGTCTCTCCCGGAGGGCTTTTTTAGTCTCGGCTTTCCCTTCTAGATTCTCTTTGCTGTAATGAGCGGGTATATAGCGATCGCTTTCGGGATTCCAAAAATCACGATCGATGCCGTTGAGTACGCCAGTGAATTTATCCTGGTGCAGATGTAAGGTATGACCTAAACCAGAGCCAATCTCCGTGCAGCGGGCTTCCCAAGCATGATGGGGCGAAACGGTCGTCACGGCGTTGGCGTAAACAATCCCCCCTTTCATAAAGTTCAAGGCAAAAGGGTTGAAGTTGTCTTGCAGGCGATCGTGAGTGAAGTAGTAAGGTTCGTTATTCAGCCCGGTTGCCCATAGGGTCTCTTTACCGCCCATCCCTTGATGTTTGAAATTGTGAATGGTGTAGCAAACCCGTTGAAGACCCATCTCATACTTGTAATTCTCGAAGAGCATGACTGGAATTAAGCCGGTCTGCCAGTCATGGCAATGAATGATATCGGGTCGCTTGTTGCTTTGGAGGAGAAATTCTAAAGCGGCTTTGCTGAAGAACGCAAACCGCATATTGTCGTCGTTACACCCGTAATAACAGCCTCGATTGAAGAAATTATCTTCAGAGTGGGGTTCGATAAAGAAACACAGCCGCCCGTGTACCCAGCCGCAATAAACAGAACAGTGGACTTTACCGCCATACCAGGGTACCCACAAGTCGCGGTAAGCATCGTGGAGTCCCCAGATGTGGTCGTACCGCATGCAATCGTACTTAGGCAAAATCAGCTCGACGCAATTTCCCTGATTTTCTAGCTCCCGACTCAGCCCGTAAACGACATCTCCCAAACCACCAGCTTTGATGACCGGAGCGCATTCAGAGGCAATTTGTACGATGTACATCCTTACTCCTCCTGAGATAGAAATCTATTTTCTTAATTTCACAAAAGTATATATACACCTAAGCAATAACGACCCCGTCATTCGGTATAAACAAGCCAGACATCGTGGTTTGATTCCGACTGCGTCCGCTGAATGCGACCCGTAAAATGGAGAGCAAAGCTCGTCTGAGTTCTTTTGGAGGCGATCGCAAATGGTCAGGACACCATCTAAACCCTTAACCTTGGAAGAGTTTCTGAAGCTGCCAGAAACAAAACCCGCCAGTGAATACATTGATGGACAAATTATTCTAAAGCCAATGCCGCAGGGGAAACACAGCATAATTCAGACAGAACTACCCACGGTTATCAACACAGTTGTTAAGCCTCAGCGTGTTGCAAGAGCTTTTTCAGAACTACGATGTACTTTTGGCGGACGTTCAATTGTTCCTAATGTCTCAGTGTTTACCTGGGATAAAATTCCCCGCGATGAGAATGGCGAAATTGCTAACGTTTTTCAAATAGCTCCTGATTGGATAATTGAAATTTTATCGCCCGACCAAAGCCAAACGAAAATTACCAAAAAAATTCTGCATTGTTTAAAATATGCAACTCTAATGGGTTGGTTGATCGATCCCAAAGAGCAAACGGTATTTGTTTATCTTCCAAATCAACTTTTAGAAGTATTTGATGAACCAGAACAGCAACTTCCCGTGCCATCTTTTGCTAGTAAGCCGCACCTTACAGTAGGGGAGTTGTTTGGTTGGTTGTTGGAGTAACTTAAATTAAATAGCGATCGCGTCTTGGTTTGTTCGCGTTAGGCAATCGCTGCCCCATATCTACGCTGTGATCGCAAAGACCTGTCTTTTTATACGGCTTTCTACTCCCTCAAGCCTCCACTTCTACCTTTACGATAAGGGCGTCTGTATTTATGTTTGGGTACGTGGGCTTCACTCTCGAACCACCAGGCAGCATCGTAATCCCAATAATCATAGTCATTTGGTCTGTAGTAAATGCCTTTGTAGCGTTCCTTAGTCAAATTCTTAGTCACCTTGATGGGATATCCTAATGGCGGGTGCTTTGGGTTATTTGGATCTGGTGGATGTCCGCTGAATTCCCCAGCTCTCGCTCTTTGGTCATTTAGAGTTCGTTCGCGTACTTCCTGTTGCCTCTGTTCTTCTTGTTCTCGACGAGTCCACTCTTTCTTGGATCTCGTCCTTTGCTCATTTAACTTTCGCTCAGCTTCCACTCGCTGTTTCTGTTCTTCTTGTTCTCGACTAGCCCGTTTTTGCTTCTCAACATCAGCCTTTTTTGAACCCTCTTTTGCCCCCTGTGTTATAGTTTCAAATATTTGAGCAAATTCTGGAAACTCCTGAATTAAATTCGGAAAATTTTGCTTCAGCTCGTTAATCGCCTTAACCTGACAATTTGTTTCCTTAATTAACTTATTACCTGTAAGATGATTTATTCTTTCTTTTTTGATTATTGAGACAGTCTTAAGAGCGTTTACAGCTGTCTTTGTAGCTATGTTGTTCTGAATTGTGTAAGCAGGCGCTAAAAAAACAAACATTCCAGCAGCCATAGCGCCAAAAATTAATGCGAGAATTATTAAAATGCCTTGGTACCATAATAAATAACCACAAGCCATTAGTGTAGCCGTTACAGCTAACGTCTCAAACCAAGCTTTTGGTCCTTCCTCCGATGAGTGAATGCCTATTGTAAACAGCTTTATCAGCAGCTCAATTATTGCGAAACTGCTTGTTAGAGGCGAACTGATAGATGGCATTTAAGAAGGTAATTTTGACTTAGCTTGTTTTCTTTTTAGTTGAAAAGTTCTGTTTTCACCTGAGTCGTTCTTCAGGTTAATTATGTGCTTTTTAGTCTCATACCCTTCTTTGCTTAGCGTGACTTCTATATCTTCGGTAGAGGGGATTTTTATTTGTGCATAGCCGTCATCAGTAGTTATTCGCTCTGTAGGTGAGCCTCTATAGGAAAAACTTATAGATGCACCTTTTATTGGCTTTCCTTCTTCGGTTTCCGTAACGATACGAACGTCTGCTAGTTTTGGTTCAACTTCTTTTGAAGCTGTTTCTTGTTGACCCACTGCAAGTTTTGTTAGCTCAGGAAACTCGCGTAAACCTGCTACAGCTACAGCTAAAGCAACGAGACCGATACAAATACGAATCCAAAGGGGCCAATTGGCAAAGTTCTGCATAGGTAGATAAGCACTGCGTCAAAGTCTGCCCAATATCTTAACCAAATTTCCTCTCAAGCCAATGGCGTGAGATCGCAACAAACTCAGGCTTATTAGGCTGTCTAGCCATTAATTGGGGTATCGGCATCCATCATCCATCAGAGGATGAGGGAGCTGAGGGCGATCGCTATCTTCCGTCATAAGGGAAGGCGATCGCTTATTCTGGCAAAAAGTTAGAATCTAAAACTTCTGTGGATGTATAGGGACATAATTGCGGAAATATCTCTAATGGCAGTGCAGTTTCAGCACTCGCCTGTTCAACTGCATCTGCATAAGATTCAGCAAAGACTTCTTCAAGATAAGGCTTGAGGCTGGGAGAATCTTTTAGAGCTTCACGAATGCGTCTGCGATGCTCAACGATACTACCTTTCCAGCTACCGCTTCTTTTCTCTGGCTGAAATTGCCATTTAAGTAAGTGAGTCAGGACAATAATAAGATTACTCTTTAGGCTCCGGCGCTCACTTCGTCCCATGTCCTCGATTTCTTCAATTAGATTTTCCCATTCGATATTAGAGTAGTCTCCAACCTGCAACTTTTCTACAGTAGTTTGAATCCATTTTAGGTAGTCCGTCTCGTACAAACTCTGTCGGTTAGTTTCTAGCTCTCTTGTCATAACCGTTTCCTCTCAAAGTTCCGAACTAGCTGATACAAGACTTCTCCCAATGGATTGTCAGTAATATTGTAGCGATCGCTCTCACCCAATCAGCCATAAGCAGCGAGGAAAGAGCGATCGCATCCCTACTGAATGAGAATTACTGCCTCTTCCGCCTTGGTATTTAGAGCTTTTTTCAATTCTTGCCCAACTTTCCCAATCAGTTCGTCAAAAGCTTCCTGATTCTCTGTTAGTTGTTGTCTGAAAACCTTCTCTAACTCAGGTTTCATTTGCTCGCAGGTAGAGTCGATCTTGCTATCGCTCAAAAGAAGAGAACGAGTCCAACTCGGAACATCTACCTTTGTCTTAATTGCTTCTTGGGTTTTACTGCGGGTGATCTCCACTCCTGCGGCAAGAACTGAGGCACCATAGATTAGCACGATGGGCCAGGTCAAATGTCCAGTTAAAATTAGAGCGATGATGCTACCAACAGTCCCTCCACCAATCACCACATTGACGATAAATCCTACCGTTTCGGCAAGAATAGTGTCGCCAATCGATAGGTCAGGACTAACGACATCAGGGTCGATACTTTCCTCAAACCTTAAGCTACTTCTGGGTATCTGAAACTTTTGGCAAATCGGGTCGGTTTCTTCAGCTAATTCAGGTTGGATCTTGCTGTTAAACCAAGTGGCGCATTGAGTATTGACGATTTGCCGAGCGCCAGGACTTTCAATCCACTGCTCCGCCTGCTTTTTCATAGACTCTTCCAAATCAGCCAAAGTGCGTATTTTGTTGTTTTGCCAGTTTTTCAAACTTGGTTGAATTGTGCTTTCAATCAGCCCCTCTGATAGTGGCTTAGCCAGCAATTCGATTAACTCTGGAATATGTTTTTTGACCAGGTCTTTTAACTTTTTTGAGTCAAATAGTGTATTGACCTCTTCTTTAAAAGCAGCAGCACGCAGATCCCATCTTCCTACCCGTGCTAGACCCAAGGCAATGCAGCGTTCTGGTTCTGGATCGGGGCGAACTTGAGTATCTGGTTCCGGGAAGATTTCCTCGCAAATCTGGCGCGTAAATTTCATCCGGGATGCACCCCCAGTCATCAGCAAAAGTTGCGGTACAAAGCCTTGTTGATCCAGCCTTTCTTTCGCCTCGTTTACTGCTTCCCGGAAGGAATGAAGCCAACTCTTGCCACCCAATTCTGGCAAAGGTTGGTTCAAGATTTCATCCATAATCGCTTTATTAACTTGAGGCACAAAGTAAATCTGTTCGTTGATCGACTCAAAGCCGCGTGCAAAGGATTGTGGATTGCTGTATACCTGCTCGTTAGAAAAGTAATCTTCCTTCGCTTTGCGGCAAGCAAGTTCGCAACGCGCTTGGTGATGAGGATATGCCTCAAATACTCGTTCGAGCAACGCTTTTTCCTCGTGGTTAGCGAGAGTCTGGGCAAAAATCGCTTTATCGATGAGAGAAGCTCCCAGCGCATTACTTCCGAAATCTATCGGGATTTCGTGCAAACTCTTAACCAGAGTAAAATCCGTAGTTGAAGAGCCGATATCAACAATTAGCACCGACGATTTAAGTTTGTCATAAGAAAGCTTCCCGGCTTCCTTCGCTTGCATGAAAGCTGCCCGCGATTCTGGGACAACACTCACTAAGGGAATACCAGATTCCTTTAGTAACTTTTGGTATTCTTCTCGTTCGTCAACAGACCATCCTGAAGGGCATCCGACGTAAAATTGGCTGGTTTCTCCACCTTCGATCTGTTTGCTTTCTTTCAAAAGACGATAGTAAGTTTCTAGAAACTTGCTAATTGTTTCGCGATAAGTTGGGTCAGTATTTGGTTTTTGTTTGAAAGCGATTTTGAGCTGAGTAACGCCAGCTTGGATTAATGCTTGTTCTCCAATTAGATAACCGATATCGGGATGCCAAGCTAGTGCTGTGATTTGAACTTTTTTATTATTAACTTCAAGCATCCCTGGCGGCTCGATGCTCTCCACTCTCGCCTGAGCGACAGCGGTTTCACCGTGCCCCAGATCGAATCCGATAGTTTCTAAAACTTCCATTTTTATACTTTCCGTTAATCAACCATGTAAATGAGAGTTTTGATCCCCCCAACCCCCCTTGAAAAAGGGGGCTAAGAAAAAAGGGAAATACTATCTAAATGAAGATGCGACTACAAACAGCCACGATGACAAGACATCTTACTCCCTAGCCTCGGAGTACGCTGGCTCAATCACTCGACCGCGTCGGAGCAAGCGATCGCCTTTAAACAAAGCGGGAGTTATCGTTACAGACTCTTTTGCGGCAGGATCGATACTTGGCTCGAAATCAAAATACTCGCGATGAGTATCATCCGCCTGGTAAATCTGAACCCGAATCCCCTGTTCCATTAAAATCTGTGGCAGCAGTTTGGTAAGTTCAAGCGACATCTGGGGTTTCCCTAGAATTGACGCACCCATTAGTCTCTGAAGCAGATTCAACAGTTCTGGTAGCTCTTCTATTCCACTATCATCAAGCGGTTTTTTTACTTCCTGAGTCCGGGCGACTGCTAAATCAATGGTGTTCAGGGCATCGGTCAGGTTGTCTAGAAAGACCTGGCTATCAACGCGAACGATCGGCTGGGGCGCTTCTACAGGTTGAAGAGAAACTGAACGATTGGCGCGATCGCGTTTATCGATTTGGAACACCACTTCTAGTCCAACCAGCAGAGACACCAGCAATATATCCATCCAAGCTCCTGGTGCATCTGAAGCCAAGGAGAATAGAGAATCTAAAATTCCTACGCAGATGAGTCCCTGTAGCACTTTCAGGATTATGGTTTTGGGAGAAACCCTTCCGACTGGGTTAGCACTCTGCTGAGGCTTTGGCTCCAAAACTTTCGTCTCATTGGCAGCGGTGAGAGTCCCCAAGGACTGCCGCAAAGTGTCCAGGAATAAAGAAGCCAGACGTACTTGAGCGACGCTTAACTCGCCAACATAACTGCTCTGAATATTATCGAGTCGCTTTTGAACCAGCTTAACGACCTGCTCTGGGCTAGTTGCCTTATCAATCTCTGTCTGAACTTCGCTCCGTTCTTTGGTAAAAAGTGTATATAGTGTTTTCATCGCAAATTAAGACTTCAGCGTTGCTAAAATATTGAACAATCGGTTATTTTACTAAAATTTTATATAAGTGCTAAAGCTAGTTTTATAAACTGATTTTTACAAAGCATTTTTAAGTTTAGGAAGTTTATCAATATTTTTTTCAAAATGTCATTAGTTGAATTTGCTTAAAAAGGGACAAAGTTAATCCCAAACTTTCTGTTTACCTTGATACTTTACCTCTAATAGCTCGGTAAGGAATATTGCTATTTTTCTTACCCAGCAAAAGTTTTGAGAAGAGCTTCCTGCACGGTACTTAACTATAAAGATAACTTTTACGGCTAATTCTAACTTCTACCCTAAGGAACAGCGCGATCGCTAGTGGATTATCAATGGCATTCTAGCAATCGCACTCAGAAGAAGCTCAGGAGAATTAGAGCCGAAGCAGCGGGGCGATCGCCTTGATATAGTAACGTTGAGCAAAATCAGTTAACTAAACTAAGCTTCACTGTTAAAATAGCTGCTAAATATTTTTATTTTGGCTGGAATTGCGAGGCAGAGTTTCGATGGCATACTTGCTGGGCAAATTTTAGCGAACTGATAAGAATGCTAACTTCTACTTTAGAGCGAAACTAATAAAAAATAATTCGCTCTAAGGTACGGAAAAGAGAACTTGCCTTGGAGGTATAACCGAACCTACTATTTTTTGAACTGCTGTTAAGCTCAAGCCACCTTTAGATATTGAGCATCATGGGAAAGGTAGCTGGAATTAGTTTAGGTGCGACAAATTCTTGTATTGCAGTGATGGATGGGAAGCAACCCATCGTCATCGCCAACGCTGAAGGATTTCGCCTCACTCCTTGTGTTGTAGCTTACACTAAGAACGGGGACACATTGGTTGGTAGGATTGCTAAACGTAACGCACTGATGCAGCCAGAAAACAGCTTTTACTCTGTTAAACGCTTCATTGGACGCAAATACGATGAAGTTATCGACGCAGCAGATAAAGTTTCTTACCAAGTTCTACCCGATAGCAATGGCGGCATTAAAATCAACTGTCATCATGTAGGCAAAGAATTTACTCCTGAAGAAATTTCTGCCCAAATTCTGCGTAAACTTGTTGATGATGCCAGCAAATATTTGGGGGAAGAAATAACTCAAGCGGTTATTACTGTTCCTCCCTACTTCAATGATTTTCAACGTCAAGGCACCAAAGAGGCTGGGAAATTAGCGAATTTAGACATCCTCCGCGTCATCAACGAACCGAATGCTGCTTGCCTTGCCTACGAACTAGATAAGAAAAATAACGAAACTATCCTCGTCTTTGACTTAGGCGGTAGCTCGTTAGATATTAGCATTCTGGAAGTAGGTGATGGTGTATTTGAAATTTTGGCTAGCAGCAGCGACCCTGACCTTGGTGGTGACAACTTCGACCAAAAAATTATCGATTGGCTGATTAACCAATTTCAAAGTCAAGAAGGTCTCGACTTACGCCAAAATATACAGGCTTCCCAGCGGTTTACAGAAGCAGCCGAAAAAGCAAAAATAGAGCTTTCCCTCCTTACGCAAACAGAAGTTGACCTACCCTTTATCACAGCCACCCCGGATGGGCCAAAACATCTCAATGCTACCCTCACTAGAACTGAATTTGAAGAAATGTGTTCTGAGCTTTTAGCTCGCTGTATCCTTAATATCGAACAAGTAATTAAACAGGCGAAACTAAGCCTTAGTGACATTAATGTTGTTGTCCTGGTTGGTGGTTCTAGCTGCATTCCGGCTGTCCAAGACTTAGTGCAGGAGGTGACGAATCAAGAACCCTTGAAAAGCATTAACCCGGACGAGGCTGTAGCAATTGGGGCTGCTATTCAGGGGAAAGTAGCCAGAAGAGACAATTCCATTTGTTGCATGAGGGATGTCACTCCTTTATCTTTGGGAATCGAAACTATAGAGGGTACTATGACAAAAGTTATCCCCCGTCATAGTAATATTCCTGTCATCGAATCTCAAAAATTTTATACTGCAACTTATGGGCAAACCAGTGTAGAAATAAATATTTTAAGGGGTGAGAGAGAATTTGCTAAAGATAACCAGAGTTTGGGGATTGTTCGATTAGATGGGCTTTCTTTGGAGAGAACAGAAATTCAAGTAACTTTCAACATTGATGCCAATGGCATTCTGAATGTTTATGCCAAAGAAATAAGCACGGGGCAAGAGAAATCAATTAGCATTATCGGCGCTACCACTGTCCCTGCACCTGAAGTTGAGAGTATGGTGAGAGATGCAGAACGCAATGCCGAGGCCGATCGCATACTTCGCCAAAAGATTGACATGGCGAACTTGATAGAAGCTCGTAAAAATGAAGGGCAAAAACTTAAAAGTTACTCTTTGAAACTAACCCCCAACGATAACTCAGATTTCAAGACTGAAGATTCTACCAAGATGAATGATGCTTATCGGGTTCTTTTTAATTTGACGAATAACTTGGTAGAGCAAGTGCTTGCCGCCCAGAAAAGGCAAATCGAAGGCCTGTTAAAGAATTTGGAGAAAGCGATCGCTCAAGGGAATTATGATGAGATCAAGTCGCTCGGTAATGAATTGCAACAACTCATGATGCAGATAGGTGATGCTGCTTCACCAAGAGTGATCGCGACTATTGACGATGAATTCTATGAAGTGATTTGAGCTGCGAAGGGTAGATATTTTACCCTTCCTCAGAGCGATCGCATCTTAATATCGCTTTCTTTTTGTGACGTTACACATCAGATTCCTCAACCCCGGCTCAATGGCGGCAGTAAACGGCTTTGTTGTAGCTATATGAACTAGTATTCTCTTTCCTCCCTTAGCTGAGTAACTGGAAATTTTAGAGCCGGGATTTTATTTGCCAGATCGTTTCAAAGCTTGAAGATTCCGTGTTATTTGAGACGCAAACTTTTGATTTTTGACGATTGCTCGAAAAGCTCTTTATTGAGCTATTGGCTAATTGGAACAGCAATAGCATTCAAAACTGGCAGTAGTTTAATGCCGTACTCTGCCTCAAAAACGTCTTTTTTATAATCTAAACTCCAGATTTCTAAGGCACAATCATCATCCGGTTGAGTTGGCTTTAGGTGAAGCTGAAGTTCTTTCGTTTCTGCGTTGTATTCGCACTGCACTTGCCGAATTGCACCAATTTGTCTCCGGTCGAGAGCAACTGCCAATCTGAGCAAGGCACTCAACTGAGCAACGATTTGCCGGTGCTGTTTAGTCGGCAGATTTTGATAGTTCTCGTGCTTTTTCCTCGGCGCACTCTTGCGGTGATAGCGGGCTAAATTCGCAATTACATCAATTTCGGCTTCCGTATAGCCTAAAAGTTCACCATTGCGAATTAAGTAAAAAGAGTGTTTGTGGTGGGAAGAATGACTGATATGGTGTCCGCAATTGTGTAAAATTGCGGCTGCCCACAGTAGTTCCCGTTCTTCTGAACCCCAATGGTGGAGGATGCCTTGGGTTTGGTCAAATAAGCTAAGGGCGAATTCTGCAACTCGCTGAGAGTATTCCAGGTTGACACCGTATTTGCGGGCGGTTTTGATTACATTACGCTCGCGTACAGAACTTTGGTAGCGCAGCTTGTCTTCGATTAAGCCGTGAGCGAGCATCCAATCGACGATCACTCCTTCCCGGAGACTCCGTTCGCAGACCGTTAGCAATTCAGCGCCTAGCAGCGTCATCGCTTCTAGTAAAATAACCGCCCCGGCAACAATAATTTCTGACCGCCGCTCTGACATTCCTGGTATGGCGGCTCGTTCTAAGTAATTGAGCCTTCGCAAGCGATTCACTAAGTCTCTCAAGTCATTGAGACTCAGCTGGTAGCCATTTAGCGAAAAGGGGTTAGTACCTAGTTTTTCTCGCGCGTGTATCGTCACCAGCGTCTCAATCGTCCCGGACGTTCCCACTAAACGCGGCTGTTCCCCTGGTTGGAGAACTGCCCGCAATTCATCAACGGCTCGTTCTAGCTGTCCGCGCACATAAGCTTGTAGGGACTGAAATTCGCCATTGCTGATGGGATCGGTGGTAATAAATTCTGCGGTTAGTCGGACTGCACCGACTTTAGTGCTGCTGAGCGATCGCGGTTCGTGACTATCCCCTAAAATTAACTCGGTCGAACCGCCGCCAATGTCAATAATGATGTGGGGATGGTTATTTAATTCCATTCCCGACAGCACGCCTAAGTAAATTCTCCGGGCTTCTTCTTGACCGGAAACCAGGTTGACAGATAAGCCTAAGTCTGATTCTACTTGTTTTAAAAAGTCTCGCCCGTTGGGGGCTTCTCTTACCGCACTGGTTGCCACGGCGATTATTTGTTCAGCGTTAAGACTTTTGGCAATTCCCTGGAAGCGGCGCAAGGCTGCGATCGCTCGTTCCATTGCCGCTGGCGTCAGATTGCCCGTCTTTTTATCGCGATCGCCCAGTCTCACCGTGTCTTTTTCTCTGGCAATAATCGAAAAAGCAGGCAGCTTGGGTTGAATTTGCACAACCACCATGTGCAGGGAATTGGTACCTAAGTCAATCGCAGCGAGAATCCGATCTCGATCCACGCTAGGAGTTGAAACACCCGCAGAATTATCTTTAGCGTTGGCAACTAAATTGACCATTTCGATGTATCCAGGGTTGCAGAACCAGCCGAGATTTGATGAATAAGGATATTCTATAGGGGATAAAGATGTGATTAATGATATTTCTGGATACTCATTTTTCTAGACCATGCTGACCCAGCAAGAACACAACCAAACAGAACCTACCTGGCTGACAGTCGTCCGGCTTTTGAGATGGGATAAGCCAGCAGGACGCCTGATATTGATGATTCCGGCACTATGGGCGGTCTTTCTGGCAGCAGCAGGAAAGCCACCGTTGCCGCTGGTAGGCGTGATTGTACTGGGTACTTTAGCGACCAGTGCTGCCGGGTGTGTTGTCAATGATTTGTGGGATCGGGATATCGATCCGCAAGTAGAAAGAACGCGATCGCGTCCCCTCGCCTCTCGCGCTTTGTCGGTCAAAACTGGCATCGTCGTTGCCTTGGTAGCGATGAGTTGCGCTGGGGTTCTCGCACTCTACCTTAATTCCCTTACTTTCTGGTTGTGCGTGGCGGCAGTTCCCGTAATTATTTTCTATCCCACCGCCAAGCGTGTGTTTTCAGTGCCTCAGCTAGTGCTGTCGATTGCTTGGGGTTTTGGCGTGCTGATTAGCTGGACTGCTGTAACTGCCAAGCTAGATGAACCCACCTGGATTTTATGGGGCGCGACGGTACTCTGGACACTTGGATTTGACACCGTTTATGCCATGTCAGATCGGGAAGATGACCGGCGGATTGGCATTAATTCTAGCGCTTTATTTTTTGGCAATTATGCGGCTGAAGCTGTTGGTGTCTTCTTTACTGGCACGGTTATTTTGCTTGAATGGCTGGGAATTGTGATGGATCTAAAGCTAAGTTTTTGGTTGGCTTTGAGTTTTGCAACCTTAGCCTGGATTTGGCAATATTCGCGACTCAGCCAAAAAGATATCCCGACGCCAGTGTATGGGGAAACTTTTCGCCAAAATGTTTGGATTGGTTTTGTTTTACTGGCTGGAATGATTGCTGGTTCTCTGTAGGTTTGAGTAAGTTTTTTGAAGATAAAGAACGCAAAGGCGATCGCAAAGATACGCTGAGGAAAATGCTAATTTATTGCACTTCTATTAATTTGCGTACCTTTGCGTAAAACTCTGCTTACCTCGGCGTTAAAAATTTCAACGCTTAGGAGTAAGGTCAGCTTGCCATGAAAAAAACCCTAATTGGCGTTATGGGACCAGGAGCCAACGCCACAGAAACTGACTTAGAAAACGCTTATAAACTCGGTCAATTCATCGCCCAAGAGGGATGGGTTTTGCTGACTGGCGGCAGAAATGCTGGTGTGATGGATGCGGCGAGTAAAGGAGCAAAATTTGCTAATGGTTTAACAATTGGCGTTCTTCCCACTAACGATACCAGCGCGGTTTCTGATGCCGTAGATATTGCAATTGTTACCGATATGGGAAATGCGAGAAATAATATTAATGTCCTTTCTTCTGATGTTGTGATTGCCTGCGGCATGGGTGCAGGAACCGCTTCAGAAATTGCCCTGGCTTTGAAGAACCATAAAAAAGTGATTTTATTAACGAATCATCCAGAAAGTAAAGCTTTTTTCCAAAGCTTGTCTGAAGACTCTATTTTGATTGCCAATACTCCAGCAGCGGCAATCGAAATGGTTAGAGGAGTTTTGAGCGATCGCCATTAATTATCCCTTTGGGTAGATGCACCAAGGAGAAATTAGTGGGGAGTCCTGCCTAAATTGGCACAAAGCGTTGATTTTGGCTGTCTCTCGACTTTTAAGGTACAATCCAGTGGTTAAGTTTTATATCGCTAGCGATCGCAACCTCGATCGGACGAGACTTAGATCCTTAAGAAGAAAAAACTTCTCCCTTAGTTTTAAGCTAGAAAGCAGTTAGCAGAGGATTGAACACAATGGCATTTGAATTACCCCCTTTACCTTACGATCAAGACGCTTTAGAGTCGTCAGGTATGTCGGCGCGGACACTTGAGTTCCATTACGGCAAGCATCACGCTGCTTACGTGAACACTCTCAACAATCTAGTTAAGGACACAGAACTAGCCGACAAGTCGCTTGAAGAAATCATCAAGGCAACCTACAAAGCATCAGACAAAGCTGCTGTATTCAACAACGCTGCTCAGGTATGGAATCATACCTTCTATTGGAATGGCATCAAGCCAAATGGAGGCGGCAATCCGAGTGGCGAACTAGCGGAAAAAATTAACGCCAGCTTCGGTAGCCTTGACAAATTCAAAGAAGAGTTTAAAAATGCCGGAGGCACTCAATTCGGTAGTGGTTGGGCTTGGCTGATCAAAGATGGCGATACCCTAAAAGTAACTAAGTCTCCGAACGCAGAAAACCCGATTGCCTACGGACAAACTCCCTTGCTAACAATGGATGTTTGGGAACATGCCTACTATCTGGATTACCAGAATAGCCGCCCCAACTTCATGCAGAACTTTGTTGACCACTTGATCAACTGGGACTTTGTTGCCCAAAATTTATCGGCTGCTGCTTAAATAACAGCTGATGTTTCAGTTACATCAAATTTAATCATCTGGAAAACAGCCACTACTAACGTGGCTGTTTTTTTATTATCTGTAAACTTCGGCTGCCTGTATCTTTAAAGAAGATAAATTCCCACTAGATAAATCATGGATAGCAAAGAACTAGCCCAATACATTGAAGCCACAGATAGCATTTCCAAGCCTTGGCTATTAGTGCAATTGCGGCTAAAAAAACTCCAAGAACGCCGCCCGACTATCTCACCAGAGGAATATGTTCAAGAATTAGCAGATATTCATCAGGACTTGATGAATCTGGGTGAGTGGTGGCGGGGAAGGGAAGATGAGGTATTTGGTTAATAAGACTCATCGAATCGCTATCGTCAGCTGGGCAGAGGCTTGGCAACCCGTGCGGGTGAAGTATCCAGTTAAAGGAGGGAGTAGCGATCGCTCGCCCGGAGCCTGCCTTGAGAGCATAAACCTATCGCTTTTGCATGAGGTCATGATATTTAACGCCTTTCTGTAGATAGGTTTTGGGTCATCTAAGTCAGGATACGATGAATTAATAACACAGCCAGAATTAAGATAAGCGCATTTTAAAAATGAGTGCTAAAACAATCAGCGCGAATCTGCGATCAATTCAGATGGAATTCACTGGTTGGTGTTGCAAGTAACAATGAATACCTGCCAGACTGACTGCCATTAGAATTATGTCAAAAGCGAAAAAGACCGCAGCAACACACCATAATATTGACCTAAACCATCCGCAGTACTATTTCAACCGCGAACTCAGCTGGTTGGAGTTTAACAATCGAGTTTTGCATGAAGCGATCGATCCTCGGACGCCGCTGCTAGAACGCCTGAAATTCATGGGGATTTTTAGTGCCAACTTTGACGAATACTTCATGGTGCGCGTTGCTGCTCTTAAGCAACAGGTGGAAGCAAAAGTGAGCCAGCTGACGCCCGATGGTCGGACGCCAAGCGACCAGCTAGAAGAGATTAGCTTGGCAGCGCGACCTCTGGTAGCACAACAGCATCAACACTTTGAGAAAGCATTGCGACCCTTGATGACCGCGCAAGGCATTCATCTTCTAGACTACGTGGATCTGAACCAGGAACAGCGGGCTTACCTGCAAAACTATTTTGAAGAGCAAATTTTCCCAGTTCTGACCCCCTTAGCCGTCGATCCCAGCCATCCTTTTCCCTATATGTCTAACCTCAGTCTGAATCTGGCTGTGGTGGTGAAAGACCCAGACACGGGGGAAGAACTGTTTGCCAGAGTGAAAGTCCCAAAAGTTTTACCTCGATTTTTGCCCTTACGGTTGGAGTCCGGGCTGGGAAGTCGGTCGTCTGGACTCGAAGAGGAACGATTCCGGAATGAACGCCTGATTTGGATGGGTGTGCCCCTAGAACAGGTGATTGCTCATAATCTAGAGTCACTGTTTCCGGGGATGAATATCCAGGAATATCACCCCTTCCGAATCACTCGCAATGCAGATTTGGAGGTGGAAGAAGATGAAGCCGACGATCTGATGCTGGCGATTGAGCAAGAACTGCGGAAACGTCGGGTGGGTGGTTCGGCGGTACGGATGGAAATTCAAGCTTCAATGCCCGAATCCATGAAAGGGATGCTGATGCGAGAACTGGGGCTGTTGGAGCGGGATGTTTACGAGGTGGACGGGCTATTGGGGCTGGCAGACTTGATGTACTTCATGCAATTGCCACTCCCGGAACTGAAAGACCCTGTGTGGACGCCAGGGATACCCCCACGCCTGCGGCGGCTCAGTGAAGGAGATTTGGATGAGGGAGAAGATATTTTCTCGGTCATTCGCACCGCAGATTTGATGGTTCACCATCCTTATCAATCTTTTGGAGGAACGGTACAGCGCTTCATTACCCAAGCGGCAATCGATCCAAATGTGCTGGCGATTAAAATGACTCTCTACCGAACATCTGGGGACTCGCCGATTCTCAATGCCCTAATTACAGCGGCTGAGCATGGCAAGCAAGTAGCGGTTCTGGTGGAACTAAAAGCCCGTTTTGATGAAGAGAACAATATTAACTGGGCACGCAAGTTAGAACAAGCGGGCGTACATGTGGTCTATGGGTTGGTGGGTTTAAAGACGCATACCAAAGTGGTTTTGGTGGTACGCCGAGAAGAAAACCAAATTCGCCGGTATGTCCACATCGGCACGGGGAACTATAATCCCAAAACCGCTCGAATTTATACAGATGTGGGGCTATTAAGCTGCCGTGAAGACTTGGGGGCGGATTTAACGGATTTGTTTAATTACTTGACGGGTTACTCGCGGCAACGGTCTTACCGCAAGTTGTTGGTGTCGCCGGTGAACTGCCGCGATCGCTTTTTGAGCTTGATCCGCCGCGAGATAGAACATTGCCATCATGGCAAAAGCGGTCGAATTGTCGCCAAGATGAATTCACTGACAGATCCCCAACTCATTGCCTCGCTTTACGAAGCTAGCATCGCTGGGGTAAAAATCGATTTGATTATCCGCGGAATTTGCTGTCTGCGACCCGGTGTGGAAGGAGTCAGTGAAAATATCCGGACGATTAGTGTTGTCGGGCGTTATCTAGAACACTCGCGGATTTTTTACTTTCAAAATGCTGGCAGTGAAGAAGTTTATATCGGCAGTGCTGATTGGATGCGCCGCAACTTGGATCGACGAGTAGAAGCGATCGCGCCAATAGAAGATCCCGAAATTTCTAAAGATTTACAAGAAATCTTAGGAATTATGCTCGCCGATAACCGTCACGCTTGGGATTTACAACCAGATGGTCGTTACATCCAACGCCACCCCGGTGACAAGGAAAGAGAACAAAGTGCCCAGAAAATTTTGATGGAAATGGCACAGCAATAGGGTAGTGGGAAACGAGCGTGTTGAGTTTTGAATTTTGAGTTTTGAATAAAAAAGAGTGCTTTAATTCAAAACTCAACACTGATTCTTTGAAACTTTTTCCGAATTATCCATAACCCCTAACATCGATTCCCCCTCCCCCCCTTGCCAACTGCTCCAGACCGTCCGACACTGGTTTTGGGAGTTGACTGGCAATCGAGAGGTTTGAAGTGAAAAAAGTTCTAAGCATTATTCTCGGAGGTGGCGCTGGCACCCGCCTTTACCCGCTGACCAAGTTGCGAGCGAAGCCAGCCGTGCCTCTGGCAGGAAAGTATCGCCTAATCGATATTCCGGTCAGTAATTGCATTAACTCAGAAATTTACAAAATCTACGTCCTGACCCAATTCAACTCAGCTTCCCTCAACCGCCATATTGCCCGCGCCTACAGTTTCGCAGGGTTCACAGAAGGGTTTGTGGAGGTGCTAGCCGCCCAGCAAACGCCAGAAAACCCCAACTGGTTCCAAGGCACTGCCGATGCTGTCCGTCAGTATCTCTGGCTGTTGGATGAGTGGGATGTTGATGAGTACCTGATTTTGTCAGGAGATCATCTTTACCGCATGGACTATCGCCAGTTCGTGCAACGCCACCGCGACACAAATGCCGATATCACCCTCTCCGTTGTGCCAATGGATGAGCGACGGGCGTCCGATTTCGGCTTAATGAAAATCGATGATACCGGACGGGTGATAGATTTCAGCGAAAAGCCTAAAGGCGATGCTCTCAAGGAGATGCAGGTCGATACAACAACGCTGGGATTGAGTGCGGAACAAGCGAAGAAAAATCCCTACATCGCCTCAATGGGGATTTATGTCTTCAAAAAAGACGTGCTGATGCATCTGCTGCAAACTAACCAAGAGCGAACCGATTTTGGTAAGGAGATTATCCCCGCTTCGGCGCAGGATTATAACGTCCAAGCTTATTTATTTAATGACTACTGGGAAGATATTGGAACGATGGAGTCGTTCTACGAGGCGAACTTGGCTCTTACCAGACAACCGCAGCCGCCTTTTAGTTTCTACGATGAAGATGCTCCGATTTACACTCGCGCTCGTTACTTACCGCCCAGTAAGCTGTTAGATTGCCAAATCACCGAGTCGATAATTGGGGAAGGCTGCATCCTGAAAGAATGCCGGATTGAGCATTCAGTTTTGGGAGTGCGATCGCGCATTGAATCGGGTTCCTTAATTGAAGACTCCCTCGTCATGGGTGCCGACTTATACCAACCCTTCGCCGAACGACAAGCTCACTGTGAAGACGGTAAAGTTCCCTTGGGAATTGGTTCGGACACCCGGATTCGCCGCGCTATCATTGACAAAAACGCCCACATTGGTTGCAATGTGCAAATCATTAACAAAGACAGGGTGGAAGAAGCCAACCGCGAAAGCGAAGGTTTCTACATCCGTAGCGGGATTGTTGTGGTACTGAAAAATGCCGTGATTCCGGATGGAACCGTCATTTAGGATGGAAATTAGTCCGGGGAGTTGCTAATTGGGAAAAAGTTGAAGTAGAGACGCGATTCTCGCGTTTGAATTTGGGTTTTGAATTAAAGAACTCTCTTTAACTCAAAACTCAAAACTCTAATTACCCGCTCCCAACACCGAAACATGACTCGATTAATTCTCCTAATTGGGTTGCCCGGTAGCGGCAAATCTTCTCTGGCACAAAAGCTCGTAGCAGAATGGCCTCAGCATCGGCTGATTGCCACAGACGCAATCCGGGAACAACTGTTTGGGGATGAAGCGATTCAAGGGTCGTGGCTGTTGGTGTGGAGCGAAGTAAAGCGCCAATTAAGCCAAGCAGTTGAGGAGAAAAGACAAGCGATTTTCGACGCGACGAATGCGGCTCGTAAACATCGTCGGGAAGCGATCGCTACTTCTCGCGATCGCGGTTTTACCCACATTACCGGCTTGTGGCTGGATACGCCAGTGCAGGAATGTCTAGAAAGAAATCGATTAAGACTGCGCCAAGTCCCGGAAGAAGTTATTTTACAGATGCATCGCCAACTGGTAGACGCTCCGCCCACCCTAGCTGATGGACTCGATCGTTTAATCCGTTACTCAGCGACAAGTACGGAAATCGCGATCGCCTCAGTGCGGAAAAGCCGAACTTATATCCATTGACTGATTTGATACCCTATCTCTGAGAAGGTAAAAAATAAAACTTAAACTAAATATTTAGACGAGAGGAGGGAGGTTGATGGCTGCGACCGATTTTAAAGACTATTACGCCATCCTGGGAGTTACTAAAACCGCTAGTGCCGATGAAATCAAAAAAGTCTACCGGCGACTGGCACGAAAGTACCACCCCGACATGAACCCTGGCAACAAAGAAGCTGAAGCTCGCTTCAAGGAAGTCAGCGAAGCCTACGAAGTGCTATCCGACCCAGAAAAACGTAAAAAGTACGATCAGTTCGGACAGTATTGGAAACAAGTCGGGGAAGGATCGTCGCCCTATCCAGGCGGAGTGAACGTTGATTTTGGCGGCTTTGACTTTAGTCAGTACGGCAGTTTTGATGAATTTGTCAACGATCTCCTGGGCGGTTTAGGGGGTGCCAGTGCCCGTTCTGGCAGCCGTGCTGGACGCCGCACGACTTATCGCACTTCTACAGGCCCCACTGGGTATACAGACTTTGGCGGGTATTCTGGCTTCGATCCGCAAGCCGCCGCAGCCGCCGATCGAGAAGCGGTCATCAAACTCAGCCTATCCGAGGCTTTTCATGGCGTCCAGAAGCGTTTAGATTTAGGCAATGAAGCCATTGACGTTCGGATTCCTCCGGGTACAAAACAAGGCAGTCGAATTCGCGTCAAAGGCAAAGGTTCAGTCAGCCCCTATACTCAGCAGCGGGGTGACTTGTACTTAACCGTGGAGCTGCTGCCCCACTCGTTCTTCCAATTCGATGGTGATAATCTCGTCTGCGAAGTGCCGGTAACGCCAGATGAGGCCGTGTTGGGGGCACCCGTGGAAGTGCCGACGCCGGATGGTTCTGTCACTGTCAACGTTCCCCCTGGTGTCCGTTCGGGACAATCTCTGCGGTTGCGCGGTAAAGGTTGGCCCAACCCCAAAGGCGGACGTTCCGATCAGCTGGTAAAGATTTTGATTGTGACGCCGAAAGAACTCAGTGCTACGGAACGAGAATATTACGAGAAAATCCGGGAGAGCCGCACCTTCAATCCCCGCAGCAATTTGCCGCAGGTACGGCTGTAGACGTTATCCGAGCTTTTCATCTGAACCCCACCCCTTACTCTCCCCCAAAGAAGTAAGGGGTTTCATTTAGGGGGATGGAGTGGTTGTTTGTGCCGGTTCAGGAGAAGCAGTGGTCGTTTCAGCCGGTTCAGGTGAGGGAGCCGGAGGGTTTTCCACGCCGATATCAAGTTGATAATCAACGGGCTGGGAAGCTTCGGAAACAACGATGAATTCGTAGTAGCCTGATTGAGGCAGGGTTCCCGACCAAGTTTTTTCGGTGGAGTCTTCGAGGATTGGGGGAAATGTACTGGTTGGGGGGTAAAGGGAAAGCCGCAGTTTTGAACTCCCCGTAAAGTTAACTGCTAATAATTGATTTTGGGCAAAGTTGCCGATGTAGGCTTTTCCTTCTCCTGGTTGGAGGGTGCCGCTGACTCGTTTGCCCACTGCCCCTGGAGCAAAGCGAATTGTTTCCAGCGCCTCTTGAGATTGCACTGCTTTGACTTTCTCCCCAGCGATCGCGTGCCAGATTTGACCGACTGGCTGATTGAGAAAATCTCTGCCCCGCTGTTCTGGAAATACTTGGAAAAATGCCACATCTGCGAGATCGTAGAGGGCGCGACTGCTCAGGTTTCGCTGGTTGACTTGCCCTTTCCAGCGATCGCGATCCGCTGCACCATAGCTTCCTAAACGCTGTCTGGCTGCGCCCGGTAATTTCGCTTGCTCTAGCTTATCGAGCAATTCAGTCGCGGTCTTGTCCCATTGCTCTCGTAATTGCTCATTTTCTGGCCCATTCCCCAGTGTGCTTCCTCGTTGATTGGGGTTCTGAGTCCAGAAAACTTCATTCACCCAGTTGACATAGAAATTGTAGTTAACGCCGAGACTTTGACGGCGATCGCGCAGCTGTTGCTTGCGTGCCTGTTCCGCAGGCGAAAACTGCGAGGAAGGATTTTCCTGATCGACGGGCGGCGAAGAACTGGGTGAGGGTGTGGCATCGGAGGTTTCTTCCCCAGACTTCGATAGTGATTGTATCCAAAGATTGCCAGCCCACCAGCCGATTCCAGTCGCGCCCGTAATCAGCAGCGACACGACCAAAGTTTTTCCCACTAAACCGAGAAAGGGAGATTGCGGTTTGGGGGTTGGCGGCGGTAATGGATTGGGGGTTGGGATGGGCTGGGTAGCGTTGGGGATTGCCTGTGGGGGGTTGGCGATTGCCTGAGGGGGCGGGGGAATTTGGGCACGAGCCACCACCATTGTCGGTGCCATCGGGGGTTTGGTGGGCGGCTGAGTGGGAGAAAGATCGGGTGCTGGGGCAGGCGAGTGGGCAGATGAAAGGCTCTGTAGCACGGCGCTGGCAGATTGATAGCGATCGCCCGGTCGTCGTGAAAGCATTTTATCCAACACCGCCCCCAGACCGGGGCTAAGGTTCACGTCCCGCCGCCAGTTCCACAAAAGCGTTCCATCGTCGATTAGCTCTTGCGGCTGTTTACCCGTGAGCAACACCAACATTGTTGCCGCCAAAGCATATAAATCGCTATGGGGAAACACAATTCCCCGTTGCATCTGTTCATCGGGGGCGTATCCGGGCTTACCTAACCGAGTATGGATGGTCGCTGTTTCCATCCCTGGTGTCTCGTTAAACTCCGATTCTACGGTGGCTGCGACTTCCTTGACGCCACCGAAGTCAATCAAAACGGGCAGTTGGTCAGAAGCTCGCGAAATCATGTTATCTGGGGCAATATCGCGGTGAATGACCCCCATCGAATGGATATATTCCAGAACTGGTAAAATTTGCAGCAGAATCTGCCGTACCTCTGCCTCGCTAAACCGCGCTCCTTGATGTTTCCGACTTTCGAGAAGCGCGCGATAAGTTTGACCTTCCACATAGTCTTGGACTAGAAAGAGGCGTCCGTTCCCTCGCTGGTTTACCCGAAATAACTCTCGAAAGTTGGGAATTTGCGGGTGTTTCAGCTTGTAAAGGACACCCGCTTCCCGCTCAAACAGTTCGGAAGCTTTTTGCAAAGCGTAAGTGCCTTGAACCTTGGGGGCAAATTCCTTTAAAACACAGGGTTCGTTGAAGCGGTTGAGGTCTTCAGACAAATAAGTGCGTCCAAAGCCACCGTGCCCCAATTCGCGCACAATTCGATAGCGATCGCCCAGCGTCATCCCCGGTAAAACAGTATTACTCACCACAGCAGGTAGCGGTTCGCCACAATGCTGGCAAAAGCGACCATCGATGGGATTCTCGTGTCCTTTGGTGCAATAGAGGGGCATGATTAACCTGGGGCAATTCTGTGGAAGATCCAGTAACGGTATAACAAATTGACCGAGATTCTACCAAGTAATGCGATCGATGAAAGCGATTGAAAGCGATCGCCTTCCCTACGTTAGCCTGATCTTAAATACAAAACTGAGAGGGAGGACAATGCTAGAAGAACAACGTCAACGGGTACTCACCGCTTTTCAATCGTTCCTGGGTACTCCTCTCCAGTGGCGGCTGCAACAGTATCGCAGCACCTCCCCAGAAACCGCTACGATGCAATTATTCCACGAGGTTGCTGCGAGTGTCCCCGCCTACCAAGCTTTTGTGAAGGAACAAGGTATCGATCCGGATTCGATACAAACTTTTGAAGATTTCCAAAAACTTCCCTTCATTACCAAAGAAAATTACCTGTTGCGTTACTCCCTTGCAGACTTGTGCCGCAATGGACAATTAGAAGCGTGCGATACGATTGCTGTTTCCTCCGGTTCAACGGGAAAGCCGACATTTTGGCCTCGTTTCCTCACGGATGAACTGCAAATCGCGATTCGCTTTGAACAGATATTTCATGATAGTTTTCAGGCTGATACCCGCCGCACCTTGGCTGTCATCTGCTTTACCTTAGGGACTTGGGTTGGGGGAATATACACAGCAAACTGCTGTCGCTATCTCGCCAGTAAAGGATACCCGATTACGGTGATTACTCCTGGCAATAATAAAGAAGAGATATTTCGAGTCGTGCAAGAACTGGGTTCTGCATTTGAGCAAGTCGCGCTGCTGGGATATCCGCCATTTTTGAAGGATGTCATTGATAGTGGCATAGCGCGGGGTGTGGAGTGGCAGCAATATCACATCAAAATGGTGTTTGCGGGAGAAGTCTTTAGCGAAGAATGGCGCAATCTTGTCGGAGAAAGAGTCGGTTCTCAAAATCCTTGTTATGACTCTGCTTCGCTTTATGGGACAGCCGATGCAGGCGTCTTGGGCAACGAAACCCCGCTGAGTATCCGCATCCGTCGATTTCTGGCAGAACATCCAGATGCTGCTAAGGCATTATTTGGGGAATCTCGCTTGCCAACGCTGGTACAGTATGACCCACTGAGTCGCTTTTTCGAGGTTCACGAGGGCACATTGCTGTTTTCCGGCGATAACGGGATTCCGCTGATCCGCTATCATATCTCCGATACGGGAGGCTTAATCCCTTACGATGAAATGCTCCAGTTTTTAGCAGAATGGGACTTCGATCCAGTCGCGGCGTTGCAAGGTGAAAGTGCCATTCCTCATCCCGAAACCTCCGGTTTAGGGCTACCCGAACTCAATCCGGCGGCGCGGGCTACCCAAAGAGGAATTCCTCCATTACCGTTTGTTTATGTGTTTGGACGGTCTAATTTCACGGTTTCCTATTTCGGCGCAAATATTTACCCGGAAAATGTGACGGTGGGGTTAGAACAACCCAGGATTCGAGAGTGGGTGACGGGTAAGTTTGTCATGCAGGTTCAGGAAGATGCAGATAAAAACCGCTTCCTGTCGGTGGTTGTGGAGTTAGCGCCCCAAGTGGAAGCCAGTGAAAACAAGCAGGAAGCGATCGCATCTTCAATTCTGTCCCAGCTACAACGCCTCAACAGCGAGTTTGCAAACTATGTCCCCCCAACCTACCAAATGCCGCAAGTTACCTTAACTCCCACCGGCGATCCAGAATATTTTCCAATTGGGGTGAAGCATCGCTATACTCGCCAATAATTTCTGCCAATAATTTCTGCCAATAATTTCTATAATTGCGTGCCTAATTCGTGCATTGCCTGAATAATCGGTTTCAAACTTTCTCCTAAAGGGGTCAAAGAATATTCCACTTTTGGGGGAATCTGCGGATAAACCTGACGATGGATAATTCCGTCTTCTTCCATTTCTCTAAGTTGCTGCGTGAGCATCTTTTGAGTGATTCCCTCCAGCCCTCTTTGCAGTTCCCCAAACCGTTTAACGCCTGACCATAGTTCTGCCACAATCAAAAGCTTCCAGCGTCCGCTAATTGCTTTTAAGGTAGTTTCTGCTGGACAAGTCTTCCTTTCAAAATTCTCGCTTTTAGCTTCCATAGTATCTTTTTGGTTACTATCTTACTTTAAAGTGCATACTTTACACTTTATGGTTACATTTTTTAAACTATAAATATACAAAAATAAGGCACCAAAGAAAGCCAAGGACAAGCAAAATGAGTGAACCCGTTATTGTTGATACAAAACCTATCCTGCTTGCGCTTGAATCGGGTACTTAAATTTTGGTGCAGTTGCGGTCAATCTCACAATCAACCTTATGGCGATGGTTCCCATCAAAACACGGAATCCCCCCCCTGTAAAGTTTGTAATGAAAGACAAAAAACAGGTAGCAGTATGCCAGTGTAAGTACACCATAAATCCATTGTTTTGTGATGGTTCTCACAGTAAGGTTTAGTATTCTTCATGACAAAAGCGTAGTCTGTCTAAATAAATTTTACTTGCACCAACTGGCAACAGATCCCATTTTTTTAGTCTGCGAAGGGAGACGCAATAAATCGCCTCTCTACAACCAGGATAACTCTAGGCTCTAGCCGCTGGCATTTAAGTTAAATAGGAGATGAAAATGATTGCAATTCGGAAAGCAGAAGAACGCGGACATGCCGATCATGGCTGGCTCAATTCCTATCACTCATTCTCTTTCGCCAACTATTACGATCCCCAGCACATGGGATTTAAAACTCTGCGCGTAATTAACGAAGATAGAGTGCAAGCGAACCAAGGCTTCGGGACACATTCTCATCGAGATATGGAAATTATTTCCTACGTACTAGAAGGTGCTTTGGAGCATAAAGATAGCATGGGAACCAGCTCCATTATTCTTCCGGGTGAAGTGCAATTTATGAGCGCTGGTACAGGAGTTACGCACAGCGAATATAACCATTCTAAAACTGACTTAGTGCATTTTCTACAAATTTGGATTACGCCAAATCAAAAGGGATTAAAACCTAGATATGAGCAGAAAATATATTCGGCTGAAGAAAAGCACGGGAATCTCCGTTTAATTGCTTCTCAAGATGGTCGGGATGGTTCGGTTACTATCCACCAAGATGCCAATCTCTACGCAAGTTTGCTCGATGCAGGACAGCAGGTTAATTATCAAATCAACCCTAACCGCCATGCTTGGCTGCAAGTTATCAAAGGCGATATCAGTTTGAATGGTAAGCCACTGGCTGCTGGAGATGGCGCTGCAATCAGTGATGAAAACCAGATAGCCATAGAAGCCAAAAATAGCACGGAATTTCTGTTGTTCGATTTGGCATGACAGCCGAAGGTTTATATACCCTTTAGGCGAAGAGGATGATTCCGGTCATGGTTTTTAAGTAAACAGTTCTTTAAGTAAGAGAAATCGAGCGATCGCTTGATTTCTCTTACTTATTTTTTGGTTCTAAGGAATTCGTTTACCTCCAGGTAAAAATGGTATGATTACAGGCAAAAGTATAACTAGCAATGCAGATTACTCAATGTCTCCATGCAGCCATTCTCGTTTCTGACTTGGAACGAGCCGAGCAATTTTACGGGAACGTGTTGGGATTATCGAAGGTGGATAGAGTGCTGAAATTTCCCGGCGCATGGTATCAAGTCGGCGAGTTTCAAATTCATCTGATTGTTGCCGACTCTATACCATCAGATTTAGTCAATTCTGATAAATTAGGTCGGAATCGGCATTTAGCCTTCTTGGTCGCCAACTTAGACGCTGCTAAGGAGAAGCTTATGGCTCACAACTACCCCCTACAAATGAGCGCTTCTGGTCGCGCTGCGCTGTTTACTCAAGATCCTGATGGCAACATCATTGAGTTAGGTGAATGAGCTGTCAATCATGAATCCTAATCAGGGCACTTTGGGAGCATCCTGCGAATTGCGAAGACCTGTCTGCACGATAGAAGCGTGGGGCTACAGAAACGAAGCCTACCTACACAAGCTAAAATTAAACTCTTCAGGCTGCTCCTGGCAGCTTGGTACATAATTGTGCAATGAAAATCATTGCATATTCCTATACTGACCCGTTGCTTGAAGTTGCACCCGATCCCTTGATGTGGGGTTGGGAAATAGATAGCGTTTATCAAGATTTAGGGGAACGTCAACAACTAGGACAGCTGTTAGAAGATTGTAAAGAAGAACCCGCTAATTATTTATTAATCCGACGACTGGCAGAATTGGGAAACTCGGTGGAAGAAGTATGCGATCGCATCCTCGATATCGAATCCCTCGGCATTCAAATTATTACTACTGAGTCAGTCGCGTATCATCAAACACCCCTGCAACTCCTGCAAGAAATTCAGAATCGGCAGCGCAGCGATCGCATCCGTCAAGGACACGCTCAGCGGCGGCTCAAAGCCTCGCCAGCGCCTGGAAAAGCTCCTTACGGCTACCGACGAGGTAAAGACCGCTATATCCTAGACCGCAGCGCCGCGCCGGTCGTCAAAGATTTTTTTGAACAATTTCTGCTGTATGGTTCTTTACGCGGTGCGGTGCGATATCTAGAAAAGAAATACGGCAAGAAAATTTCCGCTTCTACGGGACAACGCTGGCTAACGAACCCAGTCTATCGGGGTGACACTGCATATAAGAATGGTCAGGTTCTTTCTGATACCCATGCTGCCATCGTATCTAGGGAAGAAGCCGCGCAAATTGACCGCTTGCTGCGCCGTAACCGCCGTTTGCCTCCTCGTACCGCTAGTGCAAACCGTTCTCTAGCGGGATTAGTGGTTTGTAGGGAGTGCCAGTCGCCAATGACGATTACCCGCGTTACCGCCTCCCGCAAACAGGGAGAATATCTTTATCTGCGTCCAACAATGTGCGTTAAACAGCCCAAATGTAAGGCTATTTCTTATCAGGAAGTATTGGAGCAAACGATTGAGAGAATCTGCCAGGATTTACCCCGCGCAGTAGCGACGGTGAATGTTCCCAATATGGATGGAATTAAGGGCACGATTACCCATGAAATTGCCGCGAAGCAAGATATCTTAGCTCAGTTGCCGACGCTTACAGAGAATGGCATTCTAGATTCAGAAACTGCCCAGTTACGCGCCTACAAGCTACGCACAGAAATCTCTCAATTGCAATCGCGGATGGCGAGTCTGCCGCCAGTAGATTTACAAGCGATCGCGCAGGCTGTATCTATCTCACAATTTTGGCTAGATTTGTCAGAATCAGAGCGACGATTCTACTTTCGAGAATTTATTCGCCAGATTGAAATTAACCGCCAGGATTCATCTTGGGAGATCCAGCTAGTTTTCATCTTTTAGCGATTAACGATAAAGTGTTGCGATCGCAATTCTATTTGAGCTGTGAGCCAGCACTTCAGATACCCCGCTTCTCACAGCAGCCAGTTATCTCGCCTTGCCGAATCGTTAAAGAGTGCGCTCGCTCTTCACAAAGCCGCAACACGTACGCTAGCAACACTTACGCGAACAGAGTAAGTCGGCGTTACACTTGCATGGTGGCGATGCTAAATGTGCCGATAGATGACTAAAAAAACTTTCCGTATGACTCTCACTACTGGTATAAATTTTATAATTCGGAACGCAACGAGTGTCTAACCGCTGTAAAACTGAGTCTAAACGCTGCGAGTGTTTCCAACTCTGAGATTGTCCTACAGAGTTAGAGCAGGCATGGCGAGAGTTTTCCTCGGTCACTTTAAGATAGAAAATCCGGCTTTATTCTATAGAGTTATGCAAACTTCATAAGGACATGGAAACTTACCTTGTGATTTTAGTCAGATGATTGAGTTAGATAAATCGCAGGGAATGAAGTTGGATTGCCGCTAAATACCACGGGCTTTGTTAAATATGGATCGTCAAACTTTTGCGTGGGGTCGTTCAAAAAAGAAGATTAGAGGAGCTGACAGATGGGTGGAAAGGCTGTGGGTCTTAGGGTTATTCCTAGCGGCTATCCTGCTATTTGGAATCAATCTGGGCGTACTGCCTTTACGGGATTGGGATGAGGGAACGGTTGCCCAGGTTGCTCGTGAGATTTGGCAGGCAAAGTTTGATTCTTTGAGATGGCTGTATCCGACGTTGGGAGGTACGGAGTATTTCAATAAACCGCCTTTAATGCATCTGTTGATTGCCGGTGCCTACGCAATCGGCGGTGTAAATGAGTGGACAACGCGCCTACCTGGGGCGCTGCTGAGTGCCGCTTGTGTGCCGCTTTTGTATGGCATTGGACGGGAACTATTCCGGCGACGCCTTCCAGCTCTTTTCTCGGCTTTGATTTACTTAACGCTACTACCCGTTGTGCGTCATGGGCGTCTGGCGATGCTGGATGGGGCAGTGCTGTGCTTCTTCCTGTTTATGATGTGGTGCGTGTTGCGATCGCGTCGAAACTTGCGCTACGCTCTCGGTGCCGGTATCGGGTTTGGGTTGATTTGCCTGACTAAAGGCATGATGGGATTATTACTTTTAAATATTGCCCTGGTATTTTTAGCTTGGGATACTCCCAGACTGTTAACTTCCCTCTATTTCTGGATTGGTTTGCTCTTGGGCAGTGTGCCAGTTGCCGCTTGGTATGGTGCCCAATTTCTCCACTACGGGCAGACTTTCATAAACACCGGCATCTTCAGTCAATCCTTGCAGCGGATTTGGGCACCTGTCGAGAATCACGCGGGTCCCCCCTGGTACTATCTGTTGGAAATCTTAAAGTACGGTTGGCCCTGGTTATTCTTGTTGCCTCAAGGATTGCGCCTTGCTTGGGAAAATCGCAATATGAGCTGGGCAAAACTGGTACTGGTGTGGATGAGTGTTTATCTAGTAGCCATTTCGGTGATGGGAACAAAGCTTCCCTGGTATGTACTGCCGATTTACCCAGCAGTGGCTTTATTGGGAGGTGCCCAGCTTGCTGAAATTTGGAATGCGCCGAGTAAGAAATCCTATCCCCGCTCTTGGGTACCGCTTTTGACAGTCATGGGTTTAGCGGCGCTAAGCGGTAGTTTTTATTTTGCTGCGTTTGGCCCCCAACCGAACTGGAATTTGCAACTGGTGTTTGCATCGGCTGCTTTGACTTTATTGATAACGGCAGTTTTGATTTATCAAAAAGACCTGCAATTTATTCCACTGCTATTTTGGGGTACGTATGTAACGCTACTGCTACTCATGACATCGCCGCACTGGAATTGGGAACTTGCAGAAGCCTATCCGGTTAAACCCGTTGCCGCGATGATTAAGCGCAAAACTCCCATCAATAAGCCAATCTACACATCCTACGATCATGGTCGTCCTTCTCTGAATTTTTATAGCGATCGCCAAGTCATCCCCGCAACGGATGCCGAACTCCAGCAACGTTGGAAAGGTGACGCTCAACCTTATTTTTTACTTGACCAACCCACCTTTAAGCAGCTGAATTTAAAGCCGGTAAAAGCGATTAATCAGGCGGAGGGTTGGCTGCTAATTACGAAGCCGACAGCCGTCAAACCAGCGAAGAGTCAGAAGCCAAAGATTAAGGATTAGACATTACGGCATCTAATAGTGTGTCAGCACCAAAGCGGACTGGATCGGTGCAGGGACGCTTTGTTTCTGCCTGTATTTGCGCGATCGCTCGTTGTGCAGTGTCGGCGTCAAGATGGGCAGTGTTGAGAGCGATCGCAACCACTCGCACTGGCGCAAATGCACCTGCTGCCGCTGCCACTGCCTCGTAAAGCTGTATGACTTCTGGCAGCGGCGGAATCGGAACGTGGGGATGATTGCGGATGGTTGCTTGTTGCGCTCGATGTACCAGCACCAGATGCGTCGGCTGAGTCCCGCGAATCAGTGGCAGCGTTGCAGTTGAACCGGGATGCAACAGGGAACCTTGCCCCTCAACAAACAGAATCTCATGCTCTTCGCCAAACAGCATCACCATTTGCTCGATAGCACCCGCAGCAAAGTCAACCCGCACGGCATCCAGGGGTATACCATCCCCCGCTATCATTAAACCGGCTTGACCTGTAGCTAGAAACTTGGAACGCAAACCGCGCTGCAATGCGGCTTTATTGAGTTCCAAACAGGTTGACATTTTGCCGATTGCCATATCTGTGCCGACAGCGAGAACCCGTTTGCAAGCGAGCGATCGCGCCTGTCCGCTTCCTATCTTTAATCCTGCGGGTTCCTGACGCACATCCCAAATCCACTGCCCATCTTTCAACAATGTCTGGATCTCCGGATGGGACGCCATTGGAGTATGCAGTCCATTGACGATAGACAACCCCGCTGCTATCCCTTGTTTTACTTCCTGCCACCATTCGGCTGGCAGGGCACCCCCAGGCGGTGCAATCCCAATCGCCAGGATATCGGGTGTATAAGCTAGCGCCTCTTCCAGAGAAGCGACAATCGGAACCTCGCGGGGGATACCTGTCAATTCTCGCAACGACTCTCCCGCACACTGGCGATCGATGACTGCCACCACTAGCGCTTCACTGTAGCGCAATAGCGCCAGTCCGGTTTTGCCGTGGATGCCGCGAATCCCTTCATGCAGCAGAATTGCCACTCGATGTTTAGATGTCAAATGCACAGCTTTTTAGAAAATAGGGAACAGAAATTTATCCAGCACTAAGGCGCTGCTTGGCTAATATTCTCCGTCCTTCTGATAACTCCCAATCCGGGTAAATCGTTGGGTAGCAATCGCCCATCTTGTATAGATGCGCCGCTAAAAGGATCGTCGATGAGATTCAGATGACTATCTAAATCTAGATAATCCGCTAGGGGGGAGAGTTGTGCCGCCGCCGTATTCGAGATGGCGCTGTCAGAATAGCAACCGAACATTACCTGCAATCCACAAGCTTTCGCTGTATGTACCATGCGAATCGCTTCCGTTAAGCCGCCACACTTCATTAGTTTGATGTTAACGCCATGAACGCGGTCTGCCAGTTGCGGGATATCCTTGGGAGTAAAGCAACTTTCATCTACAAAAATGGGTAGAGGCGATCGCGTGTACAATTCCTTAAACGACGATTCCCCCATTATCCCGACTTCTGCTTCTCGTCCCAGCGGCTGTTCCACATACTTAACGCCCATCTTTGCCAGCCAACTGCACATCATCACAGCGTCTTCCAGATTCCAACCCCCATTGGCATCGACGCTTAGCTGAGCATCCGGTGCTGTCTCCCGAATTGCCATCAGCATCGCTTGATCCGCTTCAATTCCTTCGGAACTACCCAATTTCACCTTCAAAACATTTGCCCCTGTCACCTGCCGCCAATCGCGCAATCGCTGTAAAGCACCCGATGGGGAATTAATCCCAATCGTCACAGAGATGGGAACAATCCGATCTCGATCCAACCCCCACAGACGCCACAACGGTAATCCTAGCCGCTTTCCCTGCCAATCGTGCAACGCCATATCAATTGCCGCCCACGCCGCAGAAGGGATTTGCGCTGCTTGCAATACTTCCTCAATTTTCTGCTTTTCCCAAGGGCTATATGCCTCCAACAGCGGCGCGATGCCTTGCAATGCCTCCAAGAGAATCTCTGTGGTTTGTCGCGGTTGTCCGACTCCAATGGAAAAAGGCGAAGCTTCCCCCCAGCCTTCAATCCCCTCTGCGATCGCGCGTACCCACACATTCATGGTTTGCGCTGTCGTCCCGCGACTGATGGTTAAAGGAAATCGCTTGTTTACCGTGAAGGTTTCTACGCTAATCTGCATTGTTGTATGCTTTATGATTTTTGAATCTACTTTAGAGGCTTAGTTTATGAAAAACCTTCGCAAGTGGAAAACTTTAAATTCTAAAATGGTGATAAATAATCAATGGTGTAAAGTTAGGCAAGATGAAGTCGAATTACCCAACGGGCAAATCGTCGATGATTTTTTTGTAAATATTCGACCTGATATTGCTGTTATTTTACCAATCACTCAGCAAAAAGAAATTGTTTTTGTCCGTCAATATCGTCATGCCGTCGGAGAAATTTTATTAGAACTTCCTGCGGGTGCTTTTCATCCAGCGGAAGAGGATAGTGTTGTAGCCGCTGCCAGAGAATTAGAAGAAGAAACGGGATATGTTGCCGAGCAATTCATTCATCTGGCAACTTTATATGATAATCCACCCAAAGATACAAATAATATTCATTTGTTTCTAGCTGAAAATGTGCGTCTAGCCAGTCAGCAAAGGCTAGATATCACTGAAGACATTGAAGTTATATTAATTCCTATTTCCAAAGTCAAAGAAACAATCGCTCAGGGTAAAATTTGTGTTTCTGGGACAATTGCTGCTATTTTCTTAGGGCTAGATTTTTTATCTCGTCAAGCTGCTAAACAAGAAGATTAAAACACCCTGAAGTTTCAAAAGTGATAACAGTAAATATTTTTTAAATAAATCTTTAATCAACTACACCTATTTTAGGCATATTGATATTTATCTAGAGTTAACTTAATTGTATTCTCTGGATTTATAAGAAGAACATTCGTGGCAAGGACCAAACGGGTTTACTGCACAACGGATATAAGCAGAGTGAGCATTAAACTGACAAGTAATATCCCCAATTAAATAACCCACGCCTTCAATGTAATGTTGATCTGAAGGCATTTGCATTCTTTGCAGTTGCCGAGCTTCTATCCTCCGCATCGCTGCTTGCAAACCCGCCATGTTTCGTGCTTCTATCCTGCGAACGTGCCACACTGAAAGCAGCCCTGGTATTAGACTAACAACAAAAATGAGGAGAATTTCTAACACGCGCTTATCCCTTCATCTTATCCTTATACAATTCTACTCGATTCATATAAGTAGGTAGCCGTAAGTATTTGTAAAGTCAGTTTAGCTTATGCGCTACCCATTGAAACTTTGCGAATAATGGGTTTCTCTATTGTTCAAGTTAAGCCTAAATTCGCTTTGCCGTTTAAGCATCTCGATTATAACTTTCCAGACATTCTCTAGGTTGAGTGGTCTGAAACGCTACATTCCTAATTGATGGAAGTTATTAGCGTCCATTCTTTAGTCTTCAGTCTGCAAGTAGCGTACCGCTACACTAACCATTGTATTTTTAAGGTTAGCGTGATTTCCCTCTATCTCGAAAGAGAGCCAATGAAGCTTAAACTTATTCAACCAAAGGTATACAAATCTCTAGATCCAAGAGCCTATTCTAGGATCTAGAATGAAACACTGCATTCGGTGTAGTGAGAGAATATCCGTGCTGAACCTCGACTCCTTCTTTCCTCAAGAAATGACGACCGCGCCCGAACATCCCCTAGCAGCAAATCGAGATTTGCCGATTTCGGGACAAAGCGCATCTAAGGAAAAAATTCGTCACATCCAACAACGCGATCGCATTCCGGGAGTCGTCAAGCGGATAGTTTCTTTAGATGCGAATAGTTTCTGGGAATACTGGTGGTGTGTTCCAGGGCGCATCTTGCTACCGGAAGATGTAGAACTTTTAAGAAGCGATCGCCTCCGTGTAGAATCGATCCTGTCAAAACTGGTTTGGCTGTTTGGCGGTTACTGCTTTGGAGACGATACTCCCCAGCAGGGAGAGCAAAAACCCATCTATGATTGGCAGCAAATCATAGAATTTGCCCGACAGCATGGGTTTGAATCTTATGTGCTGGATATCGATTTTCTCCCCAGCGCCATTCAGCTTGATAACCGAAATTCCCAGCTAACTGAAAAGACTTCCTCTACTACTCATGTTGCCGTTGAACCCGCTCATTGGCATATTGAGTTTTTTCGACTGCAACCCGCCGAAGCTGAATTTTTTGAGATTCAGGAAGTCAAAAACCTCTGTAGCTGCCAAATCTGGACTGGCAAGCCGTTCCTCAAAAACCTACAAACTGGCGAAGCCGTAACCCGATACGACTTGTGGGTTTCCTATCCGGGTCATATCACAAATACTCCCTGGATGCAATAGACTCCAATACCAAAACCTGGGTGGAAATGTGGTACTTTAACCGTTCAACTCGACCCTGTCCTGCTATTAACTAATCCAATCCATCGCGTTTAGAGCCAATATTGTCATGAAAAAGCATACCCAAGAAAAAGCCAAGACTTTAGGAGACTGGGCATACCTAGCGATTGAAAAACACTTTCAAAAAACGATTAAGCACGAATCTGATGTTATCAAAGACAAAGATCCAGAAGCGTTACACCAGATGCGCGTGGGAATTCGTCGTCTACGTTCGGCGGTAAAAGGTTTTGCACCCGCGCTGGATCTTCCCAAGTCAGCTCAAGAAAACAAGATTGGTAAAATTGGTCATCGTCTTGGCGGTTTGCGGGATTTAGACGTGCTTCAGGACGCCCTAAAAAATCGTTACCATCCGAATTTACCCTCTAAAGAACAGAAATCTTTAAAAGAGGCGATGAATGCTCTGGATAAACAGCGCCAGCACGCGCTAGAACAAGTCCGGGATACCCTGGAGCATCAGCAATACAACAAACTCAAGCAATCGTTGCAAGGGTGGTTGAAGCATCCGACTTATCAAGAAATTGCTCAGATGCCGGTAGAGCCGGTTCTGCCAGATTTACTGTTGCCAGAGATAAGTCAGTTATTGCTCCATCCAGGTTGGTTGCTAGGAATTGAATTTAAAGCTGGACAGATTGAAGGTAAAGAACTAAAACAATCAGATGTATCGCGACTTTTAGCAGATGAGGGAGAAGTTCTCCACAGCTTGCGGAAAGAAGCCAAGCGCGTGCGCTACCAAATGGAACTATTTTCTGACTTCTATGGCCCTGCTTATGCAGGTTATCTGCAAGACGTAAAGTCAGTTCAAGAAACTCTGGGGAAAATTCAAGACTGCGTTGTTTTAGTAGATGTGCTGAGTGATGTCTTGCACTCCAAGCTCAAACATCAACTACCGACGCTAACTGAACAGCTAGATCAAACTGTTTATGAAGCTTGGGAAGAGTGGCAACCCCTACAAGAGCGTTACTTAAATTCCCAAACACGACAAGCCTTTCACTTGGCATTGTTGCAGCCGCGCGATGAAAGTGATACTGACAATGAACCGAAAAATGAACACACGAAAGAACACAAGAATCAACAAAGTGGCTTAAAAGATGGGACTAGCGGTATCGGTTTTGGCACATAGCTTTAGGGATGCAAAAGGAGCTTTTATTCTGTAAAACGATGGGCTAGCCTGAAAGTTGGAAAAAATATTCTGATTAACGGATGCAAAAGTTCATAAGCCGACTGCGCGTGCGATACCACGAGATGGACTCCTTGGGGCACGTTAACAACGCAGTCTATCAGCATTACCTAGAACATGCAGCAGTCGAACACGATGAACATCTCGGCTTTAACCAGAAAGTCTACCAGGAACTCGGCGGCGGCTTTGTAATGCGGCGGATCGAGATAGACTATTTGCGTTCTGCTGTTGCAGGCGATCGCTTAGAAATTACCACCTGGCTACACCTAATTCAAGGAACCCGTGCCATCCGTCGCTATGAAATCCGCAAACAGGAAGAAGCTCCGCTATTAGTGACAGCAGAGGCGTTGTGGGTGTGGGTGGATCTTGCCGCAATGCGTCCGCGAGCCATCCCTAAGCAGATCCTAGATGCCTTTGGGCAATTGTTTGAGTCTGCGGTATCCGAATAAAAAATCCCTTGTCTAAGGCTAATTAAGTCATTAGTCACCAGTCCATTGTTATGGGTCATGCATTCTTTGTTACTGACCCATGACCTATGACTTGTAACAATCTTTAATTATTTTGACTCCTTGAATATATCTTGCGGCAGAAGGGTGCGCGATCGCCATACCCGTAGAATCTCTCTGGTCTAATCAATTGACCACTGGTTCTATAAATGACCTTGATGGTCAGCGATTCTCGCGTATTGCCAGATTCTACGAAATACAACAACAAGGAGAATTAAATAATGCAGCGCATTTTTTCAGCATTAGGGCAAGCATTTCGCAACAGTATTTTGATTCTGGTTACGGTGAGTTTGCTTAGCCTCTCCAATTTATTCATTTTTGCAAATCAGCCTGCTTATGCAGCGACAAGCTCAAGTGCAAATATTAACCGTACTTCAGACCCTACTGAAGACGCTAGTTTTCGAGAAGAAGCTTACGAAGAAGCCGCAGAACAAGCTCGGAATCCAGATAAGCAGGATGAGATTTACAACGAAAGTGTAAAAGCAAACAAAGGGCCACAGGCAGAGAATGGCTTAGTTGAAGGAGCCAAAGAACTGGTTGAGAAAGTAACAGGTCAAGGCGATAGCAAATAGCTATTTGGGTAATTGATTCGTGAGTCATTAGCCCTTGCTACGGATTAATGACTCATGACAAATGGCGTAATAATTAGGGATTAGACTTAGCGCAATTTGGAACGTCAGCACCAGCTTGTCTCTTTGATAAATTGACTTCCCATCCAGGTAAGTTCCACCAGACAACACGCTTTTGCGGCTGTATCCAAAAGTCTAGATGGTTGATATCGCCGTTTTTAAACACAAGCGTTGGAAATTTTGGATAGTCGCGATCGCTCGCTTCTGTATAATTGCGTCCGAAATAATTCATGCAAACTCTTAAGCCCTGAGCAACGCCCAATTTTTCAACTCCAGTGCCTTTTAAGGTTGAATCATCGTAGCTAAGCGTTCCACTATATGATTGTCCGGCTAATGACCCTTGAGTCACATTAACCGTGAAGTCATAGGTAACGATAGACGCTTGGGCTTGACTGGTTGCGATCGCAGCAGAACCAAGAGTGACAATAGCGATCGCCACTGAAAATTTGGGGGACAGGTTGAGCATGGCAGTGTTGATTGATGTTTTAGAGGTTAGTTGTGAGTATCACTCATGAGATGCAATAAACAGGACAATTTCAGCGATTCTTGAGTCCTGGTGGATAAGAATGCTTAATGGACAGTTGCTGACGTATAGGGATTTAGATAACTATCAATTGCGTTATTGAACCTAAAAAGAGAATTTCACATTAGATTCCGTTAGAAAATTGCAGAAATTCTTTCTTTTGTACCACGTTTTTTATTGAGAATTTATTTCAATACATGAAATTTTGTTTGACATCGACCTCTAGATTAACCCTTGCACTTGTAATTCAGGAATTAGCATATTCATAATTAGCCGATGATCTTCGTGATCAGCATTCGGATTTACAACAGAGGTCGCATTGTTGCCAAACTTGTTATTTTGCCCTGCCCAAGCTGCAAGTGCCTGATCTTCAGCAGATAATACGTCTGCTGCTCCACCGCTTGTAAAAAGTACAGGTAAATTGGCTCCTCCTGCCAAACTCAATATCTTTTTAAGTTTTGCTTTCGTATCCATGTCGCCTGCTAAAGCTTGACCAATACGTGCCTCTACTTCATTGCTACCCTTCGCTTTTGCTGCTTTGTAGGTGCTTGGCATTGCCCGGTCTAAAATCAAAGCTTTCACGTTTTCGCCCCGACTCTTCATAACTCGCTTCACTAAAGTAGCAGCTACTGGACTACCTAACGAATAGCCATGAACAATGATGTCAGTTGATGGGACATTCAATGTATTTCTCACATAGTCATACATAGCTTCGGCATCTTCATAGAGTCCGGCTTCGCTTGGATCGCCCCCGCCGCCACCGGGTCCATTGACGGTCTTGTAACTGTCTCCAAACCCTCGATAGTTTATAGCTAAAACTTGTGCCCCAGCAGGAACATACTCACGAGCAATCTTTGTCATATAGTCCTCTGCTGAACTCCCACTTCCCGATAAAGTCAGAACTGTTGTGTTTGCTCCACCACCAACAGGTCTGTAGAGTTTTCCTGTAAGAGTATTTCCATTGGTGCTTTGAATCGAAACCGCTTGCGTAGCGATAGCGTTAGGATTTATTAATCCCCCACCCAAGGTATTACGACGATCGGTCTCGTCCCCAAAAAGCTCATTCCGGGCTACACCAGCTACATCATTTGCTACTGTTTTCGCACGCTGGAGTGTAGGGCTATGATTCACATGAGTAACTAACTTTCCTTCGTGCTGTGGTTGTAACTGGCGCTGAATAGCTCCCCTATTTTGCTGTACAGTTTTTCCCAGTGAAGGTTGCAAGGTTGTTGGAGAATTTAAGCGATTGATTACTTGAGCCGCAACACGATCCGCTTCCTGCTCATACTTATCTCCTGGCTCCCCAATGGTCAACTTTGCCTGGATCGGTAGTGCTGAAAACTGTTGCGAAGAGTTCAAGGGCGATCGCTTTCCCCCCAGTTCCACTCCAGGTGTCCCCAGCCGACCCATAGCCTGGATTTGTGGGGCAGCTTGTTCCCCAGGCAAAGTAACCGCAACCTTAGAAAAGTCAAATCCGCTTCGCGATGCCCTTTCCTGGTTCTGCTCCCAGTAATCATTCATTTTCGCTTGCAACAGACCTAACTGTTCCTGCTCGACAGGGGTGATGGTGCCACGCTCTTCCTTGAGCTGAAGTCCAAAAGCTTCAAACTTGTTCTGATTAAAAGCTTGATTCGCTAACTCTTCTGGTGTCTGTTGCTCCTTCGGCTTCATCTGTATGGGAGCCGCAAACGGGCGACTTCTCAACTGAATCGTCGGCTGTGGTATGTAAGACTTCTGCTTTTGGAATGAATGCGTTCTCTCAAATCCCATATCAGCCTTTGCCTCTGGTAGTGCGTGTCAAGTGGTATCAGATGCCCTTGATTATCGGTACCGCTGCGATTTCTATATCATAAAACAAGCAACAAGATACTCTAAGATTAATAAACTTGATTGTAAGTTTTGAGTCAATCCTATAATTATAAATTCTAAAATTATGTCAGCTAAATGACAGTTTGCAAGACATCTATTTCAACTTGATGGTTCAACTTGATTGAACCTGGCTAAAATCCTTATTTGGCGTGTTCTATAATCTTTTTTCTATATCTGTTGCGATAATTATAAAGATGAGTGACGGGACAAATTTTCTTAAAAACTGGCAGAAGTGTTGAAAGATAACTCAACACTTCTGGGCAATTTGGTATTTTGTGCATTACTACAACGCATCATTACCTGTTTAGGACTACCAAATTAAGTTGCAATATTCAACGCAAAGGTACGCCAAGGACAACGCCAAGGTTTGCAAACGAATATTACTCAACCTCAGTTCGGGATAAGCATTTGTAGACTCAGAAACCCTGAAGTAGGTTGAGGAGAGAAGTTGCAAGCCGAGAGAGGAGTTGGTGATTGTGGATAGAAATTGATGGAGAAGCGTCAAGAAAGGGAGGGGCAAGTAAGCTGAAAAATATACAGAGATATTCAGCAATCCCGCCCTATGTCCAGTTTAGATGCTTTGTTTTGCCAAATAGATGACTTTTGTCAAAAATTTGAACCGCAGTGGCAGCGAAGGTTACTGATGCATGGCCTCAAGACTCGGAAGCGAGAACGAAGTTTATGCTTGAGTGAGGTGATGACGATTCTAGTTGCTTTTCACCAAAATCATTATCGCAACTTCAAGCACTACTACCTTGACCATGTTTGCGTGTACTGGCGAACAGAGTTTCCGGGTCTGCCCAGCTACCAGAGATTTGTGGAATGGATACCATCAACCTTACTGCCACTATGTGTGTGCCTCAAACATTGCTTTGGCCAATGTAGCGGTATCAGCTTTATTGATTCCACAAGTCTCAAGGTCTGCCATAATCGGCGGATCTCTCAACATCGTGTCTTTAAAGATATAGCTGCACGGGGAAAGACCTCTGTTGACTGGTTCTTTGGTTTCAAGTTACATCTTGTTGTCAATGAACAGGGCGAATTGCTCAATCTTCAAATCACTCCTGGTAATGTTGATGACCGTAAGCCTGTCCCCGATTTACTTGAGTCCCTATTCGGGAAAGTTTTTGCTGACAGAGGATATGTCTCTCAACAGTTAGCTACCCAGTTGTTTACACAATTGGGGATTGAGTTTTTTGCCAAACCTCGACGGAACATGAAAAATCATTTGATGCGCCTGACTGATAAGCTTCTTGCGCGCAAACGTTCGATTATCGAAACTATTATTGACCAGCTCAAGAATATTTCTCAGATTGAGCATTCTCGACATCGCAGCCCCGTTAATTTTATGGTCAATATCTTGTGTGGTTTAATTGCTTACTGTCATCAACCCAAGAAACCATCACTCCGTTTAGAGTGGGCTTTGGTTCAATCAGCTTAACCCGAACTGAGGTTACTCACCGTCCAAATTTGAACTCAAAACTTTGTCCTTGGGTTGTTCAGCTTTCTTAGAAGTGCGTTTTTTTTGCTTAGTTTTCGGTTGAGTAACCTTGTCCAGTGGCTTTTCTTCGGGTGGTTTGGGTGGGGGTGCGGTGCCAAAGACAGGCGACCATTCTTCTCGCAGTTTCGCGATCGCTTCTTCCTTCAGTTTCGCTTCTATCTCAATCCAGGGAACGTTGCAGTAGGCACTGGGCATCACGGTGATAAAATCGCTATGATGCGGGTCGCCAAAGGATTCCCGCCCGTTGGAGATATGGACTAGCTGCCATTCTGGGACGGGCCAAGTCGTCCGCGCTGCTGCCTTCATCTGAGCGATGCTGGGATGTTCGTAGCTGTCCAGCTTTTCGTGAATAACGTGGTGATGGGCGTCAAAGACCATTGGCACGCCAGCTTCCTGGCAAACAGCGAGAATTTCGGCGGCGCTATAGGCGTATTCGTCGTTTTCTAGGGCTAATCTTGAGCGAATTTCATCGGGTAAATCGCGGATGACTTGGATCAGTCGCTCAGCGCGATCGCCCTTACCACCATGTATCTCCATCATCGCCCAAGGCGATCGGGGTTGCCCCAATAAATCCATATTCCGGGCGTGCATTTGCAGAATTTTGATACTGTTCTCAATGACAGAGGGTGTATCTGAACTGAGGACAACAAACTGATCCGGGTGTACGACTAATCGGATGCCAAGAACCGTTGCGCGATCGCCTGTTGCTCGCACCTGTTCCGTAAATTCCTCTAGCATCGCCTCACCCAAATCAGTATCGGCAAAAGGAAATATCCCTGAGGGAAGTCGATAAAGCCGGAGATTATTTTCTACGCAGAAATCCAGCGCATTATTTAGGCGTTGCAAATTGTCGGTATACAGCTCCCGCACAACTTGCTGCTGTTCCGCTGTTTCTAGTTGCAATAGTCGTTTGCGAGTGAGGGCGCGGTAACGCACTTTGTCAGACGTTGTGATGCACACCAACCCCAATTGGGGTGGTGATTTTGTGGACGTGGAATGCGCGTTTGTCCGGTTAGGCAGATTGCTTATCATCATTGTTTTATCCTTAGTCTTCGTTTGGTTTCAAAAATTTAGCTCGCCAAAGCGGTTTGTTAAAAAAAATCTGACAAATTCAATTAAGGCTCAATCCAGTTTTGTTGGTAAAAAAACGCAAGAATTTTCGCTGCGTAGAGACGCGATGAATTGCGTCTCTACAATCTCGCTGTTTAACGAGCCATGTTATCCGAACTTTGCATTTACACTCGCTAAATTAATTAGAAACCGGCACGCCTTTAAATGGCTGGGTATTGGGAATATAAATGTCTAACGTATTGATTCCCTGCGGAACTTGTAGCCAAACATAGGCATCGGCTGAGGCACCTTGTCCAATGCTGCCAAAATCCACTGAAGGAGTCGCACGTTTAGGAGAAACCGCCTTGTAAGTCTCGTTTGTATTCGGATTGCGGGCAGTTATTGCAGATGGGTTTAAAACATCTATATCTGGATCGGTCGGACTTGCAACCCGTCGAATCCGAAACTGCATATTTACGACATTCCGAGATCCCGTTTCTGGATCGGCAACGCGCCTTACCGAGAGTAATTCTACTTGTGCCTTGCTGTTAAAAGCCGGTTGTACAAATTGCCCTGGTTGAATTCTGGCGTTGGTGTTGGTGGGGATAGTCGGAGTAGGCACTGGAGAGGCGACGCTAGTGGGGCTGACGGTGGGAGTGCTGTCTGCATCTGGTGTCGGGCTAGATGTTGGCTCTCCGATAGGCGTCGAACCGCTTTTTAAATTAGCGATCGCGTTGAGTTCCTCCCGCAATTCAAAAACTTGATAGGCACTGAAGCCACTGCCAATAATCGCCAAAATTGAAAGTACAACTGCAATGCCAGATAAAAAATTGCTCATACCGTTTTGGTAAGGGGTAATGGATCGTGAGTCAGTAGCAACGAACTAAGAACAAATGACTAAGGACTCATGATTATGGATGCATAAGGACTGACAATTCCCTATTTTCCATGACCCATTACCGATTCCCTCCTATTTAGAGATGGGCACATTCTTAAATGCCTGTACCTCCGGCACGTAGAGGTCAATAGAATTGACGTTTTCTGGCACCCTCAACCAGACATAGGCATCTGCCGAGGCTTGTGGGCGCAGCTGGAACAAAGAAACGGTTCCCGTCGAGCGATTAATCAAGTCAACGGCTTTGTACGTTTCGCTCGTCTCTGGATTCCGTCCAGTGGTTCCGCCCACAGTAATGATGTCACCTCCAACCACTCGATCTGACAGACTCCGGACGCGCATCTGCACGTTTACCACGTCGCGGTTTCTGGAGTCGGGATCTTGAATTCGCTTCACAGACAGCAACTCTACTTGTCCTTTGGTGCCCAAGGCAGGCTGTACAAATTGACCGGGTTGAATGTCAGCGCTGGATGCTGGCGCAGCTGGCGCAGTGGTTGCAGGTGCTTGAGCTTGGGGCGATGGCGCGATGGTAGGTACTGAGGAAGCGGGGGCGGTTCCACTCACTGGGCTGGTGTTCGCATCCGCAATCGGCACATTTTTAAATGCCTGCGTTTGATCGACATAGATGTCGAGGGCGTTGACACCTGCGGGGACTTTTAGCACGACATAGCCTTCTTGCGGTTGCCCCAGGCGCATCTGATATAAAGAAACCGTTCCGGATGAACGCTTTAAGGGATCGAGTGCTTGATAAGTTTCGCTGGTGATCGGATTCCGGGCAGTTGTCCCACCGACATTAATCAGGTCTCCTCCCACCACATCGTCTGCAAGACGATTAATTCGCATATCCACGCTGACTTCATCAGGCGCACCGAGAATTCTGCGGACAGCGATTAATTCAACCTGCCCTTTGTTGCTTAAGGCAGGCTCAACAAATTGACCGGGTTGAATGCCAAGGCTGGGCGCTGGGGCGACTGGGGCGACTGGGGCGACGGGAGCAGTTGGGGCGACGGTGGGGCTAATGGTTGGGCTGACGATTGGGGTAGCAGTCGTCACTGGAACTTCTGCGGGAGCGATCGCATTTTCTTGCTGCATTCGCTGATACAGCCACCAACCAGCAGCAACTAAACCCAATGTCGAAAGTGCGCTTAATAGAGCAACCAAAAAATATTTACTTCCGTTGTTCCGACGGGGTGCCTCTGTATGGCGATTGCTTTTCTCAAAATCGCGCTCTTGAAGTGCCATGATTATAAGTACCTATTTTTTTCGGTTGTAAATACAAAAAAATCTATGATTATTCTGTATTTTATTCACTTTTTAAGACTCGATAAGCTCTACCATTAGAAATATTTTTATTGGTAAACTAAATCGTGCTTTTGCACCTATCCAAGGTAGTATTTTTATTGACAAGTCAGTTTTATTTGGAAAAATCTGAATGGTAAGTAGGTTTTTAAAAGAAAGTATCAGCTTATCCCAGCATAAAGAAACCTGTAGTCTCAAAAAAACAAGTTTATCTATTTTTAGCTTTTTCCCGCGCCCCTACTTATTCCTAAAAATTACTAAAATCAGTAAATGCCTGAGTTTCCTGTTGCTCCTAAACACACAATTGCTATCCTGGCAGGAAGCGGCGAGGGCAAATAATCCCGCTGTTTCTCCGAATCCTTCGATAAATTCAAAGCAGGTTTCTCAAGCAGAAAAACCCCAATCCCCTGCGTTGGTTTGTCCTGCCCAACTAGGAAACGCGATTGAAGCTGTCACCAACCGTCCGGAATTTTCTCGTACTCGTTGGGGAATTTTAATAGAACCATTATCGACAAATTCAAAATTTCCAGAACGCACCCTCTACAGCCGCGAACCAGACCGTTACTTTATCCCCGCATCGAATACAAAGCTGCTGACAACAGCAGCGGTTTTAAACAAGTTAGGTTCTCAGTTTCGGATTCGCACCTCAGTTTATGGCACAAACGGGGGAGAATTGCGCGTAGTGGGACGAGGTGATCCTAGTTTCAGCGATACCCAGATAAGAGGCTTGGCACAACAGCTAAAGCGCCAGGGAATTCGTCAGGTGCAGCAGCTAATTGTCGAGGATGATTACTTTCAAGGACAGGCAGTAAATCCCAGTTGGGAATGGGGCGATCTACAGGCACCTTATGCGGCACCCGTTAATAGTTTAATTTTGAATCAAAATGCTACTGTGCTGACCCTATCACCGCGATCGCCTGGGCAACCGCTACAAACCGCTTGGATCGATCCAATTGCGATCGCGCAATGGCGACTGGAAAATAATACGGTGACAGCGGAAGCGAAATCACCCGCAGCGATCGCCGTTAGCGCTGTACTGGGGAAACCCGTATTACAGATTAAAGGTCAGTTGCCTGCGGGTGCCGAACCTGCATCTTTAGGTGTGGCAGTTCTCGACCCCGCCCAGTATTTTTTGCAGCACTTCCGGCGGGCTTTAGTAATTGCGGGGATTCCTATCGCACAGTCGCAGGTGGGATCTGGCAGAGAAAGGGGGGACGAACGGGAATTAGCTGCTGTGGAGTCGCCGCCGTTGGAGACTCTGTTGATGGAGACGAACCAGAACAGCAATAATCTCTACGCAGAAGCTTTATTGCGAACCCTGGGTGCCACCGGTAAAGGCGAGGAAACCACACTTTCAGAGAATTCGGCTGCAATGGGGTTAGCTGCTGTTAAACAAGCTTTAACGGAATTAGGCGTCGATCCCAACAGTTACGTGATGGCTGATGGTTCCGGGTTGTCTCGTCACAACTTAGTGAGTCCAAAAGCACTGGTGCAGACTCTCGAAGCGATCGCGCAAACCAAAGAAGCCGCAATTTACCGCGCCTCTCTCCCGGTTGCCGGTGTCAGCGGCACCCTAAAAAGTCGCTTTCAAAATACTCCAGCCCAAGGCATTGTGCAAGCGAAGACAGGAACGATGAGTGGAACGGTTTCCTTATCTGGGTATATGAATCATCCAGAGTATCAAACGATCGTTTTTAGCATTCTCGTCAATCAATCCGACCAATCTGCCCCAACGATACGGCAGGCGATGGACGAAATTGTGCTGCTACTCACTCGCTTGCGTCGCTGTTGAGTGCGATACATTTGTAGGGGCATGGCAATCAAAAAGCCCCGACCAAGCCCAGTTCGCCGGGTCGGATTTGGAGATCCCCCAACCCCCTTAAAAAGGGGGCTATGAGCAATTTCCCTAATTTATCGAGAGTTTTAGTTGGGAAAAACTCGAACGCTATCACCGGCAATCGATAGCTGCACTCGCGTTCCTACCGGCAAGGCGGTATCAGTCATCGTGCGAGCGTGGAGTTCTTTACCAGAGGGAGTTTGGAGGCAATATCGGTACTCGCGCCCTAAAAAGCGCCGGGTTCGGATGACAACAGGTGCATCAGGAAATGGCTGTAAGATCAAGTCTTCCTGGCGAATCATGAGTTCGCCGGTGAGGCTAGAAATGGGGTCTTGCCGTCCGTTAAGGGCGACATCAAAACAACCGACTTCTGTTTCCCACAGATGACCTTGGCGTTGGGCGGGAAGGAAGTTGGCTTGAGTAACAAATTCGGCAACAAACCGCGAGGCGGGGTGGGTGTAGATATCTTCCGGTGTGCCCAATTGCTCTAAATGTCCTTGACGCATAACACCCACCCAATCAGAGATGGCAAGTGCTTCTTCCTGGTCGTGGGTGACAAAAATTGCTGAAGTGCCAATTGCCTTGAGAATCTCTCGCACTTCTTCACGCAACCTCAAACGTACTTGGATATCGAGATTGCTGAGGGGTTCATCGAGGAGAACCAACTTGGGTCGCGGTGCTAAGGCACGGGCGAGGGCAACCCGTTGCTGCTGACCGCCAGAGAGTTCGTGAGGATAGCGCTTTTCTAATCCTTGCAGACCGACAAGCGCGATCGCATCTTCCGTGCGTTCCTTGGCCTGCTGTTTAGTCAACTGTTGCAAGCCAAAAGCAACATTCTCCGCCACACTCAGATGAGGAAACAGGGCATAGTCTTGAAAGACAATTCCCACGTCCCGATGCTCTGGCGGCACCCAACAATGGGAATCAGCAACCGTTCGTCCCCCAATCTCCACGCTTCCGCGGTAAGGTCGTTCAAAACCGGCAATCAGCCGCAACAGGGTAGTTTTACCGCAGCCAGATGGCCCCAGCAATCCCAACAAATCCCCTGGCTGCAAGGTCAACGTTACATCTTCAACAGCCGGAACTGTATTTTGGCTAAACTGCTTCGTTACATTCTGTAAGCGTAAAATTGCCGGTGGTTGCATAACTCAAAATTCAAAATAGGCGGCTTGATTAAATATCCCTTTGGCACAACAAATAATTTCAGGACTTACACAACTGTCACATGCGATAGCGAAGCGCTGCTGCGAAGCGCAGATTGCACCTCCACAATTAGGCCAAGGACATGGCTAACGCTGGACGCCTGAGTTGAGCAACTAATTTTCTCCTGAGAACCTGAATGTCAACCCTACGACAAACATTTGCAATGGTACGGGACCTGTAGTGGTAACAACAAGCTCTGGCAGGAATGCAAAGAAGAATAAAATTCCCTTTGGATTAGTGATACTGGTGACCAATCCAGTCCAGAAAAGTCTTCGGTAAACAATTGGAGTAACCGTTTTCGATGACTGAACCTGCTGCTTGCTCATCAACATTTGTACTCCTAAGAACAATATATATAGCACCAGCGAAGCGTATTAAATTAAACAGAAGCTCTGATGCCTGTAGCAATGCTGATAGCCCCAGCATGGCAAAACCAATTTGTTAGGTTCTTCTAAGAAGTCGTCTTCGGTTGCTAAAGCTGAAACATCAACATTTCTTATTTTCAATCCTTGCTTCAAAGTTGCCATGACGCAAATTGCTGAACAGTCTCCAAATAAATTAGTTCTCCGCCAGAATTACGTGTCCTTCGGTCGTGTGTTCCGAGAAATTCTCGTGACCGGGATAGGAGTTGGATTCCTTCTCTGGACCGGGCCTGCAAAATTGAACTGCCAACGGATAGAACCGACGCAGGTTACGTGTCAGTTAAGCAAACCGGGCTGGTTGGGGTTGGGGGTGTGGCAGAACACACCCATTCGTAATTTGCAGGCTGTGGAGTTGACAACAAATGTAGATGATGGGGTATTTTACCAAGTTCTGTTACAAACCAGTGAAGGTGAAGTTTCTTTAAGGGAATATAAAACTTCTGGGTTGGATAATACACAGGAGAGTGTTGATCGCATCAACACCTTCCTAAAAGACCCTACAGCAAATCGCTTAAGCATTGCACAGGTGGACTGGTTGCAGTGGTCTGGGTTACTCCCTGGTATGTTCTTCCTTGTGGGAATCAACGCGCTGTATGTCAGTCTTTTGAGTATCCGCTCTAAATTAATCGAGTCTTATTGCATTGACCAAACCCAGAATCGACTGACTTATCAATATGGGAGTCTGTGGAGACAACGCCAGGAACATTATGATTTTTCAGATATTCATCGGGTTGTTTTAGATGTAGACCCTTGGGCAAAGGTGCGGCTCTTTGTCGAAATGCGATCGGGCGAGTTACTGTGTCTGTGTGGGCAGGCTCACCCATCTGTAAAGTCTCCCTGGGAGGGAGCAGAGTGGCAACAAGTGCAGCCAATAGCAGATGAGGTCAGTCGTAGAGTTTACTGTCCCTGGCAATTGGCACTTGGATTTGGGCAAACCTGGATTGACAAATATGTGGCTCCAAACCCATACGCAAAAGTGACCGCACAGTGGTTGAAAGCGAACGTGCAATCATCTAAAGTTTGGGTCTTCGATCGGTCAGGTCACTGTATCATTTCCCAGGACAGTAATACGGTCAAGACCTACACGCTGAGGGATTTTGTTGATGTTCAGGTTCAGCTGACTCCTAGTAGAAGACTAGTTCCAAAAGAAGATGGTGATGGTGACAAATTCTACGATGTCCACTATCAGATCGTTTTATTGTTGACTTCCAAGAGACAGGTTGAAATTCAGCACTATTTCAGTCGCGAGTACAACTGGGAACCCGAAAGTGGCAAGCAGGCAACCGCACAAGTTCGGGCAGAAGAGACGGCTCAACGTATCCGCCAGTATGTCCGCAAAGATTAGCACAGCGATCGCCATCATCCATCAGGAAGGCTCGCGTGCATGAGGAGAAACGCCTTGCCATACGGGGCATAGCGTAGTTTTTCTGAGCGATCGCGCTTTCGTGGTGTTCTTATGCGATCTGCGCTTCGCAGCAGCGCTTCGCTATCGCTGTGTCAGTTGCGTAAGTCCTGAATTTGATAAAAACCATATAGATAGCAATCTTAAGTGATTCTTGAAACTCTCTTCCTTGGCGTCCTATAGCGAAGAGAGCGCATCCCTCTAGCGCATCCGCGCCGCTTCGCGAACGCTAGCGCGTCCTTGGCGGTTCGTCAAAATTAAATCTCCTACAAACCATTTCCGCCTACTTATAACTCCTCACACGCTCTTGAGATAACAGTAATAAAGTCGATCCAATCGAAACTAATAACATAAATAGAGAGCCAGTTGCTGCCTCAGCAAACTCAACATTTTCTGTAGCTTTCCAAATCTTTACAGCCAGGGTTTCAAAGCCAATCGGTGCTAATAGCAAGGTAGCCGGTAATTCTTTAATTGCTGTGAGAAACACCAACATAGCTCCAGCAATAACACCCGGACGCACCAGCGGAAGCGTAACTTCTCTGAGAGTTTGCCAGGAACTTCTACCCAAACTCCGCGCCGATTCTTCCAGCTGCGGATTCACCTGTAAAAGCGAACCCCGCACGGTTCCCACCGACTGGGGTAGAAACAAGACAAGATAGGCAAACACCAACATCGGCAGGGTTTGATACAACTGTGGCAAGTAGTTTGCCCCAAAAAATACCAGCGACAGCGCCACCACAATTCCAGGCAAGCCAAAGCCAATGTAAGAACAGCGTTCAATTATTGAAGTAATTCGCCCAGGAAACCGCACCGCTAAAATTGCCACAGGTAAGGCAAAAAGAGTGGCGACACCCGCTGTAATTCCTGACGCCAAAATGGAATTGAGTGCAGCCGGTACCAGATTCGGAAGGCTGTAGCCATTATGGAGTCCGCGAATCAGCCAGAACACGGTAATGCCAATAGGAAGCACTAAAGCGATCGCTGTCACGACCGCACAAAAAGCCACCGCAGGCCACTTCCAACGCCCCAGCAGCAAGACTTTAGGGGGGCGCTGGGAGGTGGAGCCGCGACTGTAGTATGCTGCACGCGATCGCGCTCGGTACTCTAACCACAAAATCAACAACACCAGTCCCACCAATACCAACGCCAAAGCCGCCGCTGAATTGCGGTTAAAACTTGCCTTATACTGCAAAAAAATCGCTCGCGTAAAGGCATCAAACCGCATTAACGACGGCGTCCCAAAGTCCCGCAGCGAGTACAACGCTACCAATAAACCCCCAGCCACCAATGACGGGCGCAACTGGGGCAAGATAACGCGAAAGAAAGTAGCTTGACCGCTTTGACCTAAACTCCGGGCGGCTTCCTCCAAGGTAGGGTCAATTCCTTGCAATCCAGAACGCACACTCAACAGCAAATAAGGATAAGTAAATAAGGTGAGTGCCAAAATCACCCCAGGCCAACCGTAGATGGAAGGTAATTCCTGTACCCCCAAAGGTTCTAGCAACAACTGCAACAAGCTACCCCGTGGTCCAAAGGTGGCAATCAGCGTAAAACTTCCTACATAGCTAGGAACTGCCAAGGGTAAGGTAGTCGCTATTAGCCAAAATCGGCGTCCCGGTAAATCGGTTCGCACGGTTAAAAATGCCAGTGGCACGGCAATCAATGCCGAACACAGGGTCACGATTGCCGCCATTGCCGCACTGTTGAGCAAAATGGTGAGAGTTCGGGCACGGGAAACTAATTCCCAGAGCGCTTCCCCACCGACACCAGCCGTCCGGATGACCAAATAAGTCAGAGGCAGAGCGATCGCGATCGCTACTGCCGCTGCTGTTAAAGTCAGAAATAAAGGGGGTCGAGCTGCTTTCTCCAATCAGTTAATCGATATGAGGATTAACAACCAGCAATTCAACAAAAGTGCGGAAATAACATCACTTTTGAAGGCTAGTAATGGGTAATAAGAGTTATCAGTACTTATTCCCCATTCCCACAAACGACTTAAATTACCTGTGTCTCCTGCAAAAGCTTCAACGTTGCATCCAAGTCGTTCAGATTGCTTAAGTCAATAGCAGTCGCTTGGCTGGGAATTCCGTTGAGTGCTTTTAAATTCCCCGCCGGAGCGATTCCCGAAGCTAGTGGATACTCATAAGTCTTGGTGGCAAAGTATTTCTGAGCATCCTGAGCCAACATGAAGTCCACAAACTTCTGAGCAATATTGGGATGTTTTGCACCCTCTAAAATTGCCACGCCCGCCACGTTAACCAAGGAACCAACATCATTGGTAAAGTGATGATCCACCGGAGCTTGGGGATTTTCTTGCTTGAACTTTTCTAAGTAATAGTGATTGACAAATCCGACCGCAATTTCCCCACGGGATAGCGCTTCTACAATTGCCGCATTTTTGGGGTAAGTTTTGGGATTGTTGGCTTTAATGCCTTCTAGCCATTGCTTAGCTTTCTCATCCCCTTGCGAGACGCGCAAAGCGGTGACAAAGGACTGGAAGGAGCCATTCGTAGGTGCCCAACCAATTTTTCCTTTCCACTTTGGATCGGTAAAGCCAGTGATAGATTCTGGTAAATCTGCTGCCTTAACTAACTTGGTGTTGTAGTCTACTGTCCGCACTCGACCCGTAATTCCAACCCACTTCCCATCCGGTGAGCGGTAGCGGCTTTCTACCCGATCGAGCAGTGAAGTTGGCAACTGCGATGCCCTACCTGCCTTTTGCATTGCTCCGAGTGCCCCGGCATCTTGAGCAAAGAAAACGTCAGCCGGACTATTTTTACCTTCTTCCAAAATGGCTGCTGCTAACTCAGCGGTGTCGCCATAGCGGACTTGTACTTTCGCCCCAGTTTCCTTTTCAAACTGTTTAATCAGGTCGCCAACCAGTTTCTCGTCCCGTCCTGAGTAGACCACCAGTTCTTTTTCCAATGGGCCGGTGGCGGCAACTGGGCTGGCAGATGGACTGGCGGCAGTCGTACTGGCAGGGCTGCTGGTTGGGGAGGTTGCATTGGGAGTCGTGGCACTCTGGTTGTCAGAGCAGGCGATCGCTAACCCACCGCTCGCAGTTGCCAGTCCCATTAAAAACACAAACTTTCGACGCTTCACCAGGTTACTCCTCAATAAAATCTTATATTGACAATGTTTTTTAACTAGGTAGCTAAGAACCGTTTGTTAAGTTACCACAAACAAATTCTCCACCCACTACCTGTACAAAGGGTTGCTTTTCTTTGAAGCCATCTTCTATAGCCTGTGTTATCAACTTTTAGTAACGTAATTGACAACCTTTGAATATAGCTGCAAAAAGAGTTATTGTCAATTATTATCATTAAGCTACAAAAATAGCGCTGTAGATGCATTGGGTTCCCAGGATTGGGAGCATCCCGATGAGAGCAAATTGCCCAGAGGCGGGAATCCGGCGAGACAAACGAAGTCCATCTAGCACTGCGAGAGCCACCTCGCGCTTCACAGCCTCAATTGAGCCTGCTAACTAAGGCTTCGAGCAACTAGTAGTTAACCACGATAGTTTTGACAGATAAACAGGGATCGGGGAAACTGGCTAAAACCCAAAACTTCCGATGCCAGAAAAATATACAGTCACGCTCAGCAACGAAGAACG